>DCKY01000126.1:0-2996 GCA_002320775.1 Planctomycetes bacterium UBA1662 | reverse complement strand
CCGCAAGGGCGACATCGTCATCGAATTCGATGGAATCCGCCGCCGCCTGAGTGAGAGCCAGCTCCTGGTTCACATCTTCCAGAAGCGGAAAGCCGGAGATATCGTCCCGGTCAGGATCCTGCGCAACGGCAAGGAAAAGACCCTCAAGCTCCGGATCCGCTAAGCTGCCGAAGCTGCCTGCAAAAAAATGGAGCGGGTGAAGGGAGTCGAACCCTCGACATTCAGCTTGGGAAGCTGACGCTCTGCCACTGAGCTACACCCGCTCTCCATGGTCGACGAGAGCGGATTGTATCACCGCCTGAAGGCGGCGTGCAAGGGACCGAACATACAGCCTCATTTAATCGCGATTAAGTCGGCTCGTTTGAGCTTTTGTTAAGAAACACCAGGGCGACTCGCTTCAGGCATCGAGAATGCATATAGGCTTTGTCGCTCAAATACGGTTGTGCTCTACTTTGTGTGGTTGGGGTAGGCGCCATTGCGAACTGGAAACAATCCGGCTGATGGAAGACATAGCGGTCCTGCTTGAAGAACAGGCCGAAACCGCCGCAGGCCGCTGAAAAAGCCCTATTCACGGGCTTTTCAACCCGTGCGGAGAACCTGGACAAATCACCCGCGACCTCGTCTATTGTCGCGCAGGGCTCACTGGTGTTCAATGTCCCGGGTGAATACCGGGCAGCCGGCTGTCGTCCAATTCCCCGGCAAGCCGACCGCTATCCACCGGTATGAAAGAAGACGAGCGACGCTAAATGAATCCTGAGGAGAAATTGAAAGAGCCCCGCTCGCGGATGATCCTCGCGGTCTACGCCCTGCTCGCCATCGCGCTCACCTGGCCGCTCGCCACGAATCTCACCAATCACATCCCCGGCGGCAACAACGATCTCTTCCAGAACTACTGGAATCTCTGGCTGTGGAAGACATCGCTGTTTGAGCAAGGCGCCTCCCCCTACTCAACCGAGCTGCTCTTCTCTGGAACAAAGACCTCGCTCGCCTTTCACACCCACTCGCCGGCCAATACCCTGCTGGCCCTGCCCTTCCTGCTGGTCCTTGGGGAGGCCGCCGCCCTGTCCTTCGCGACCCTCTGCGGTTTTATCCTCGCCGCCTTCGGCGCCTACCTGTTGACGAAGGAGCTGCTGGGTGACTGGCGCGGAGCGTTTCTCGCGGGGATAGTCTTCGCCTTCTTTCCCCAACATTTCGAGCAGAGCCTCGAGCACCTGAACCTAGCAAGCTACGGAGCTATGCCGCTGTTCCTGCTCTGGATGATCCGCGCCATCCGTGAACCCTCCAGCCGCTCGTGGATCTACTGCGGCCTCTTCTTCGCCCTCAACTGTCTCTTTGCCTGGCACAACGGACTGTTGCTCCTGCCCGGAGCACTGGCGCTCTTTCTCAACGAGCTGCGCAAGCGCCCGAGCGAACGCAAGCTGGTCATCACTGGAGCGAGCATCGCCGCCCTCGTAGCCATCCTCGCCTGCCTGCCATTTGCGTGGCCCATGCTCAGCGAGCTCGTCTCAGGCACCGGATCGCCTACCAAGCCGCAGGTGAACAAGCCCCTCGACCTCGCCTTCCTTGCGATTCCCTCCGCGCAGCACCCCCTCTTCGGTTCCCTGGTTTCCGGAATTCACGATCAATACAGGAGCTACAACTCGGTCGGCTTCACCGCCTACCTGGGACTGGCGACGATGCTGCTGGCAATGTCGACTCTCTTCTTCCGTTTCAAACGGCGGGATTCTTTTGACAGCTTCAGGGACGACTCACCCCGACTTTCCCTGCGTTTCTGGTCTTTCTTCGCTCTCTTTTTTCTCCTGCTGGGACTCGGCGCGGAGCTGCGCTTCCTCAAAACCGACACCGGCCTGCCTCTGCCCTTCGCCCTGTTTCGAGAACTACCGGTCTTCAGCTCGCTGCGGGTCGCCAACCGCTTCCTGGTGCCCGCCATGCTGGGCATCTCTATCCTGGCAGGAGCGGGAGCCTGTCTCTGGCTCAGGGACTCGGTACGTCCGAACCGCCTCCTCGGAATATTCATCGCCGCCGTGATCCTTGATTTCCTCTGGGTCCCCTATCCGCTGCGGGAGTTGCCAAAGCCTGACTGGATCCAGGAGACGGCGAAGGCTCCCGAAGGCGCCCTCCTGAATATCCCGGGCGGCTACCGGGCGCGGGCCGCCGAGGACATGTATCTCCAGACTCTCCACGGCCGCCCCATCACCGGCGGCTATGTCTCGGTTACCCCGCCGCACGTCAAGGGTTTGCTCGAACGTCATCCGTTCCTCAGAAGTATCTTCGAAGCCGAACACAGCAGAACCTACCCCGAGGAACCGGTACCCGCACTGGAAGGACTCAATGCGCTCTTCTCGGACGAATCCATTGGAATCGGAGTGGTGGTGCTGCACACAAACCGCAGCTACGAAGAGCTGAAAGCGAAGCGCGATGCCGCCCACGGGCTTGCCGAAAAGCTCGACTTCAACCCGGCAAAGGGAAACCTCCGCGCCAAGCTCGATGAATGCGGAGAAGCGCTCAGGACGCTCTGGGGTGAGCCCCTCTACAAAGACGACCAGGTCGAGGTCTACGGACGTCCCCGGGAATAAGAAAATTCCCCCGGCGCGGTCATCGCGCCGGAGGAATTTCCCCTGACATCCTGTGAATCAGAGAGCCGAGGCTGGATCAGCTTTCGTCGTCCTCATCCCCGCCTTCGGCCTCGTTGCCTTCGGGCGCTGGAGGTTCTTCCGCCGCTTCGCCCACTCCGTCGGCATCGTCTCCACCGCCGGCATCGTCGCCTCCGCCGCCCTCATCAAGCTCGACAGCCTGGTAGCCACCACCCTGCCTGTAATAACCCATCAGCAGAAGGTAGGCGACCAGCATGATGCCCGGGAATACGATCATGTTGCCCAGGGCGCCCTGGGCGCTCCTCTTCACATCGCCATCGATCGATTTTGCGGCTTTCTCATCAGTAACGCCCATCGCGGCAGCATCACCGATAAGGTTCTGGTACTTGATGATTTCGTAGA
>DCKY01000113.1:6208-6438 GCA_002320775.1 Planctomycetes bacterium UBA1662 | reverse complement strand
GGCGGGACCAAGGACTTCGAGCTGCGCCTCTCCTTCCGCTGCAACGCTACGAATAACTCGGGAATCCAGTACCGCTCAAAGCACCTCCCCCCCGGCAAGGGACCGAACAAGTGGCGCGTGCAGGGCTATCAGCATGAGATCCGCAACGAGAACAAGCTGCCGAGCGTATCGGGCTTCATCTATGACGAGGGAGGCACCGCCGGCCGCCGCGGCCGCACCTGCATGGTGGG
>DCKY01000113.1:3860-5815 GCA_002320775.1 Planctomycetes bacterium UBA1662 | reverse complement strand
AGGGCTTCAAGAAGCTCTTCAAGCTCAATGACTGGAACGATGTCATCATCATCGCCAAGGGCAACCACATCCGCCACTACATGAACAACAAGCTCATCCTGGACTTCACCGATGGGCATCCCAAGGCGTTGCTGGACGGTATTCTCGCCTTCCAGCTGCATGGAGGAAGACCCATGTGGGCCGAGTTCAAGGACGTGCGCATCCGGAACCTCGACTGATCCGGCTCGCTCGCCGTTAAAACCGGCAAGGGCATCCGCGAGGCACGCGCTTCAGAACAGCTCCTTAACGACAGAGCCCTCGGGAAGGACTCGCATCGCACGGCCCTGGGCCGGGTATTCCGCCTTCGGATCAAGACCGAGGGCGTGGTAGACGGTGGCCGCGAAATCAGCGATCGAAACCGGGCGGTCCGTTGGAACCGCTCCGTACTTGTCGCTCGAGCCGATCACCCGCCCGGTCTGGATTCCGCCGCCCCCAAGGGTCAGGCTGAAACAGCGGCTCCAATGGTCCCGGCCGGGGCCGCGCTTGTCCTTGTTGAAGCCGGGCGTCCGCCCGAACTCACCCGCGGTGATCACAAGCGTCGTGTCGAGCAGGCCCCGGTCGTCGAGATCGTTGAGAAGCGCCGAGTAGCTGTTGTCGTAGATCGGAAGCTGCTTGTCGAGATGGGGAAAGATGCCCCAATGATGGTCCCAGGCGTAGATCCCCGTATCCACGTAGCCCTGGATCGTAACGAAACGCACCCCTGCCTCGACCAGGCGGCGAGCCAGGAGCATGCCCTGTCCAACCCTGTTGCGGCCATAGGCGTCGCGAAGGGCGGCGGGCTCTTTTGACAAGTCGAAAGCGTCCTTCGCCTTGTTCGAGGTCGACAGGCTGAGCGCCTGCTCGGTAAAGGTGTCGTGCTCGCGGGCGAATTCGAGCTGGCGTTCGCGCTCGGCCTGGTAGCGGTCAAGCCCCCGCAGCAGGTTGCGGCGTCCCAGGAGGCGGCCGGGATCGACATCGTCGGCCGCATCAAAGGTCTTCACCGAGAAGGCCGGCGAGTTCGGATCCTGCTCGATGAGGAAGGGGTCGTAGTTGTGGCCGAGATAGCCGCCATAGCCCGGGGCGCTGTGCGCCGGGTGCTTCATGTCGCCGAGATGCACAAAAGGCGGCACCTGCGACTGCTGCTTCTGCTGCAGGCTGAGCACCGCGCCGATTCCCGGAGCCTGCAGGTTCTTATCGCGCGGGCTGCCGCACATGATGTCCACATCTCCCTCGCCGTGCTTCGAGCTGTAGGAGTGCATCGAGCGAATGATGGAGAACTTGTCGGCCGAGCCGCAGAGCTTCGGCAGCTGGTCGCTGAGCTGCAGCCCGGGAATGTTGGTCGAAGCAGGGCTGTACTTGCCGCGAATCTCGCGCGGCGCGTCCGGCTTCATGTCGTACATGTCGATATGACTGGCACCGCCCTGCAGGAACATGAAGATCACGTTGATCCGTTTCGCTCCCCCGCTGGCCGCCTCGTTTGCCAGCACCTCCGACAGAGAGAGCCCAAGAGGCGAGACTGCCCCGATCGCCAGGCCCCCCAGCCTGAAAAAGTCCCGTCGATGGGTTCTGAGCGCGGAAGATTTCAAAGAAGTCATCCTGTGAGACGTTCCGTTGACCCGGGCATCTTATCTTCTCGGGGCTGAGCAGGCCACAGCGAATGTGCCTGGAACCCTGCACACGGGCCTCGATCTTCAACGGGCCCGTTGATTTCGACCCGCTATTGGAAGAAAATAGCGGGTGATATGAGGACGGCACAAAGAGAGCCTATCTTTCCCTCCCCCAGGTGACACGCATCCAGGACTCGAGCACATGAATCCACGAGGCAGATTCCGGCGACAATGGCAGGCACTTGAATGCGCGGCGGCGCTTGTATTCCTGTGCGCAACGAATTCCCTCGCCCAGGAGCTGTCCTTCAACCGGGACATCCGGCCGATCCT
>DCKY01000113.1:0-3481 GCA_002320775.1 Planctomycetes bacterium UBA1662 | reverse complement strand
CTCGATCGCGCCGAGGGAGAGGCGGGAGCCTATCGCGTCCGAGATGATGCCGCCGCCATCAAGCCCGGAGCTCCGGATGAGAGTGAGCTCTGGAGGCGTATCACCACGAAAGACCGCGACGAGGTCATGCCGCCGCCGAAGGCGCATAAGAAGCCTCTTTCTGAGAGAGAGAAAGCGACCCTCAAGAGCTGGATCGAGGCCGGGGCCCCCTACGAGGAGTACTGGGCCTTCGTGCCGCCGAAGATGCCCGCCGCGGCGAAGGTCAAGAACCCCGCCTGGAGCCGGCAGCCGATTGATCTCTACGTGCTGAAGAGACTGGAAGCGGAGAAGCTGAAGCCGGCCGCCGAGGCCGACAAGCGCGCCCTCATCCGGCGCCTGACCTTCGATCTCACCGGGCTGCCCCCCACCCGTGACGAGGTGAGAGCCTTTATCGAAAACAAGAAACCCGGAGCCTACCAAGAGCTGGTCGATGAGCTGCTTTCGAGACCGCAGTACGGCGAGCACATGGCGCGCTACTGGCTCGATCTCGTTCGCTTCGCCGACACCAACGGCATGCACAAGGACTTCTACCGCAACTCGATCGCCTATCGCAATTGGGTGATCCGGGCCTTCAACACCAACCTGGGCTACGACAACTTCATCCGTTACCAGCTCGCCGGCGATCTCTACCCGGATGCCACCGGCGACCAGCTCGCCGCCTCAGGCTTCAACCGTCTCCACCTGATCATCGACCGCGGCACCGCCCTGCCTGAGGAGAGCTTCTTCAAGAACGTCGTCGACCGGGTCACCGCCGTAGGAACCGCCTTCATGGGAATGAGCGTCCACTGCGCCTCCTGTCACAACCACAAATACGATCCCCTGACGCAGAAGGATTTCTACTCGCTGTTCGCCTTCTTCAACAACATCGACGCGGCGCCGGAAACGGGTGGTGGTCCAAAGAACGGCCTGCAGCCTCCCATCGCGGCGGTGGCGACACCCGAACAGCAACAGGCGAAGGATGACCTCAACGAACAGCTGGCCAGGGTCGAGACCGAGCTGGGGCTGGCGAAGAAGGCCGCGCAGGCTGAAAAGGATGCGGAAAAGAAGAAACCTCTCGCGGAGCTCGAGCGAAAGCTCGATGCGAAAAAGAAGGAACTCGAAAAACAGCGCGGCGCGCTCCAGGGCTCCATGGCGAAGGCCATGGTGATGAAGGAGCGCTCCGAGGTTCGTAAAACCTTCCTCAGAAAACGCGGGCAATACGATGACCCCGGCGAGGAGGTCCAGCGGAACACCCCGGCCTTCTTCCCTGCCATGAAGAAGAAAGGCGATGTCGCCACCCGCAGGGACCTGGCCGAATGGTTCATCGACCGGCAAAACCCCCTGACGGCGAGGGTCGCGGTCAACCGCTTCTGGCAGCAGTTCTTCGGCGTCGGCCTGGTAAAAACCTCGGAAGACCTGGGCACCCAGGGCGAGCTCCCGAGCCACCCCGAGCTCCTCGATCACCTCACGGTCTCCTTCATCGAATCCGGCTGGGACATCAAGGCCCTGGTCAGAAGCATCGTCCTGTCAAAAACCTATCGGCAAGCCTCGGGGGCTACCCCGGCGGTGTTCACCAGGGACCCCGAAAACCGCCTGCTGGCGCGCGGCTCACGCTTCCGGCTCGATGCCGAGATGATCCGCGACCAGATCCTCGCGACCAGCGGGATGCTGGTCAACACGATGTACGGCAAGAGCGTCAAGCCGCCCCAGCCCCCCGGACTCTGGAAGGCGGTAACCATGATCGGCGAACGCTACCGGGCCGATGGCGGAGAGGCGATCTATCGCAGAAGCGTCTACACCTACTGGAAGCGGGGAATGCCCCCGCCTCAGATGACGATCCTGAACGCCCCGATCCGGGACGCCTGCGTCGCGCGGCGGGAGCGCACCAACACGCCATCGCAAGCGCTGCTGCTGCTGAACGAAGGCGAATACATCAAGGCGGCCAGGAGCCTGGCCCTCAAGACGCTGGCCCTCGACAAGCTCGACGCGGCGGGCCGTGTAGAGCACGCCTACGAGACCGTCACCTCGAGACTCCCGGATGAAAGCGAGCGAACCATCCTTCTGGAGCTCGTCGCTGACCTGCAAAAAAGCTACAGAGAGAACCCGGCGCTGGCCGAAGAGATCTGCCGTGGAGTGACCCTCGAAGAGGCCGGCGAGAAGCCGCGCCTGGCGGCCTGGACGGTGCTGGTGAATGCGATCTACAACCTCGATATCACGAAGACACGCGAATAGGGCGAACCGAACCATGACCTACGATCCTCAAAATGGAGTGGACCTCCAGTCCCGAAGAAGATTCCTGCTGAGCTCCGGCATGGGTCTTGGCGCCGCCGCCTACACCTCGCTGATAGCCCGGCCGGGCGCCGCGGAAGAGCTCAAGCTCCACCACCCGGCGAGGGCGAAACGCGTCATCTTCCTGTTCATGGCCGGCGCCCCGAGCCAGCTCGACCTCTTCGATTACAAGCCGGACCTGCACAAGCTCTTCAAGAAAGAGCTGCCCAAGTCGGTGAGCAAGGGGCAGCGGGTGACCACGATGACCCGCGGCCGCCAGCAGCTCGTCGCCCCATCGATGTTCAAGTTCGCCCGCCAGGGCAAGAGCGGGATCTGGCTGAACGAGCTGCTGCCGCACCTCTCGACCGTCGCCGATGATCTCTGCCTGGTTCACTCCTTCAACACCAACGCCATCAACCACGACCCCGGCAAGACGGCCTTCTGCACGGGTTCCGAGACACCCGGAAAACCGTCGATGGGCTCCTGGCTCAGCTACGGGCTTGGATCGCTGAACAAGGACCTGCCCGACTTTGTCGTGATCCCCTCGGCCTTCTGGCGCGGCAAGGTCAACGTCCAGGCGCTCTACGCGCGTCTCTGGGGCAGCGGTTTCCTGCCTTCGAAGTTCCAGGGAACGTCCTTCCAGACCACCGGCGACCCGGTGCTCTTCCTGTCCAACCCCAAGGGTGTCGACTCGCAGGTCAGGAGACGGATGCTGGACTCACTGGCAAAGCTGAACAAAAAACACCACGCCGAGATCGGCGACCCGGAGATCCAGACCACCATCGCGCAGCAGGAGATGGCCTTCCGCATGCAGGCCTCGGTACCGGAGCTGGCGGATATTTCGGGCGAGCCGAAGGCGATCCTCGACATGTATGGTCCGGAGGTGCACAAGCCGGGCTCCTACGCCAGGAACTGCCTGCTCGCCCGCCGGATGGCGGAGAGAGATGTTCGCTTCGTCCAGCTCTTCCACCGCGGCTGGGACCACCACTCGAGGCTTCCGGACAATATGCGGGGCCAGTGCCGTGACGTCGACCAGCCGACGGCGGCGCTGCTCAAGGATCTCAAGGTGCGGGGACTCCTCGACGACACCCTGGTGGTTTTCGTCGGGGAGTTCGGCCGCACGGTCTTCGGCCAGGGCGGCATCGCGCGCAACAACTACGGCCGCGACCACCACCCGCGCTGCTTCTCAGGCTGG
>DCKY01000217.1 GCA_002320775.1 Planctomycetes bacterium UBA1662 | reverse complement strand
GCTGGCGAAGGTCGACGGTTGATCTGCTGACAGTATGAATTCAAAGAGCCGTCCTTTCCCCCGGGAAGGACGGCTCTTTTCTTTGCCAACCGCGAACTCGTAGACGCTGCCCTCTTGAATGCCGAGTGCCATGGGTATTAGGATAGTCGGTCCGCCCCCTGGTAGAGGGCGCACGGAAACGCGAAATCAATTCAACAGCGACAATAGAACTTTTAAGGAGAATACGTCATGGACGTCCCTGAAATGATGAAGGCCCAGGTCTTCTACGAGCCGGAGCAGATGACCCTTGAGGAAAAGGCTGTTCCCGAGATCGGCCCAGAGCAGGTGCTCGTCAAGGTGCACGCCACCGGGATCTGCGGCTCGGACGTCGCCTATTACTTCGGCAAGAGCTCGGTCGGAACAGATTCCGGCAAGGGCCCCCTGGTACTCGGACATGAGCTCTCCGGCATCGTGGCTAAGGTTGGCGACATAGCGGCCGAAAAGGGCGGCTTCGCCGTTGGCGACCCCGTTGTCGTCAACCCGGTGCAATCTGACGTCGATTCTCCCTGGACCCAGAAAGGGCTCTCCAATGTCGATCTCGGAACCGTGGTCGGCGTGTCGGTCGACGGCGGCTTCGCCGAATACTGCGCCTCGCACTGGTACTGGACGGTGAAGGTCCCCCAGGACATGAACCTCGACATCGCGGCCTCGGCCGAACCCCTGGCCTGCGGCCTCTACGCTGTCAAGAACCTCAACATCGAGGCCGGCCAGTTTGTCACCATCTTCGGACCCGGCCCGATCGGAATCATGATGGTCCAGATGGCGAAGGTCTACGGAGCCGGCAAGGTCCTGCTGGTGGGAACCCGGGACGAGCGTCTCGATGTCGGCAAAGAGCTCGGCGCCGACCTCATCGCCAACACCAGGGACCCCGAGTCTCCCAACTACGTCGAGGATCTCGGACAGTTCATCCAGGACAACAACGATGGCGAGCTCTCCGACCGCACGATCCTCGCCACCAGCAACCTCGGGGCGATCAAGTCGGGCGTTGACACTGCCGGCAAGGCCTCGACGGTCGTCATCTTCGGGCTTCCCGGCGACGATGACGTCCACAGCGTCAGCGGTATCGAGTGCATGCTCAAGGACATGACGATCCGCTACTCCTGGCTGGCGCCGGACACCTGGCCGGAAGCTGTTGACCTCCTCCACAGCGGCAAGGTCCGGGTCGAGCCGATCCAGAGCTACAGCTTCGCGCTCGAGGAGCTCGGCGACTCGCTGCGCAAGGTCAAGGACCGCGAGGGCAACGCGATCAAGCCTCTCATGAAAAACTAGGCGCGGCCTGGAGAAAATCAAGCCGGGGTCCACCGTCATCGCGGACGACGGACCCCGGCTTTTTCATTCTCCGTCTGAAGCTCAGTCGTTGACGTTGTTGCCGCCAATCAGGAAGCCCATATCCCTGTTGGAGGTATTCCTGCTCCCTCCCCCGACGACCGAGTGATCGCCATGGGCTGTGTTGTTGCGGCCGCCGCCAATAAAGGAGAACTCTCCGTAGGCGAAGTTGCCTCCGCCGCCGCATACGGTAGAACCCCTGGCCTCCGCCGAGTTTCCCCAGCCGCCGCTAACCGTGGCCGCTCTTCCAATGGCGTAGTTGCTGTCTCCTCCACTAACAACGGCCGCCTCGCCGTTGGCGATATTGTTGTAACCTCCCGCCACCGTTGAGAGCCAGCCGCCCATGGCGTTGCGAGCGCCGACAATCAGTCCGCCCCAGCTCCAGTAATTATTCATCGCGCCCACCACGAGGTTGTGGGACCCGGTCCTGTAGTTGCTGTCGTCGGTATCGCCGACTCCATCATCTGTACGATTCTCCTGGTAGCCGATGACCAGGTTGCCGCGGCCATTGGTCCGATGGGTGCTTGGATCCCAGACATTTCCGGCATCGTTCCCCCAACTCGAGCCCATGCCGTTGACCAGCTGCAGGTTGACTCCCGTGATGCGAATCGTGGGCGCCAGGGTTCCCTGGTTATCTATCGGAATCTGGACCAGGCTCAGATGGCTGAGTATCTCGGCCTGCTCGGCCGTAAGAACCGGACCGGCCTGGGCGCAGGCGACTGGCACCGGCTCATCCCCTCCGTTAAAAAGCCAGCGCAACAGGTAGACCGCATCGCCGATATCCCGCGCGCCGTCACCGTTGGTATCGCCGTTCACCGCGGCGGTCGGATCATCATCACCGCCGGCAAGGGCTACCAGCTCAAGCGCGATAACCCCGAGGATCGCCGCGTTGAGAAAGAGAGCGAAGAGAATCATGCGTTTCATAGGATTACTCCTTTTCGGATTATTCTAAGTTCCGGAACCAAATGTACGGCGTGGCACCTGCCAGGATCTTCCTTCATTCACGCCTGCTGACCCGGCATCTCCATTATACCCCGTTAATTTTCCCCACCTTCCCAACATTTCAGAATCCAGAGATAAGGCCCCGGCCAGCCGCGAAAACAGACTCGAACGGACACGGGTGCAAAAGAAAAGCTGATCGGGGTATCATGCCCGGTGAGCGACAAAGGGAAAGATGGCCGCGCAAGGAACGCTGTAGTGAAGAACCCGGGTCTCAAACAACCCAGCATTGAAGATGTAGAGAGCGCTCGCGAGAAGATCCGTCCCTGGCTGCCCCGCACCGCCTTAGGCTCCTATCCCGAGCTCTCGGCCCTCGCCGGGACTGAGCTCATCGTCAAACACGAGAACCACCAGCCCACCGGCGCCTTCAAGGTCAGAGGAGGTATCAACATCCTCAGCCGCCTCAGCGAGGAAGACCGGCTGCGCGGGGTCATCTCGGCCTCGACCGGCAATCACGGCCAGTCGATCGCCTACGCCGCGCGGCTCTTCCAGACGCGCGCCATCATCACCGTACCCGAGGGAGCCAATCCCTCGAAGGTAGACTCGATGCGCGCGCTGGGCGCCGAGCTTGTCTTCCACGGCGAAAATTTTGACGACGCTCGCGAGGAGGTTGAACGCCGCAGCGCCGCAGAAGGTCTTCGCTATATTCACTCAGCCAACGAGCCTCTCCTGATCGCCGGGGTCGCGACCTGTACACTCGAGATCATCGAGGAACAACCGGACCTCGACGCGCTGATCGTTCCGATCGGAGGAGGAACCGGGGCCGCGGGAGCGGGGCTCGTGCTCGAAAGCCTGAGTCCGAAAACAGAGCTGATCGGAGTCCAGGCCGAGGAGGCGCCCGCGGCCTGTCTCTCCTGGCAACAGGGAGAGCTGGTCGAGGCGCCGATGGCGACGAAGGCGGAGGGGCTGGCCACTCGCTGCGCCTTCGAGCTGACCCAGGATCTGCTCAGGCGGCACCTTGATGATTTTGTCCTCGTCAGCGAGCGAGAGATGAACGAGGCCGTTCGAATCCTGATCGAGAAGACCCGCAACCTTGCCGAACCTTCGGGAGCCGCGGCGCTCGCGGCGGCCCTGAAGCTCAAGGACAGGCTCGCCGGGAAGAAAACCGCCGTGATGTTCAGCGGCGGTAACATCTCAACCGCGCAGCTGCGCGAGATACTGAACGCGACCTGAATCGTCGAGCGACCAGGAAGAAGCTGGCGCGAAGTTCCCCGGGGATCAGGGAATCAATTCCGGCCGCGGCCCCGGCCGCCGAAACGTCCACGGCCATCATCCCGCCCGCGGCCTTCGTCTTCGCCTTCTCTGCGTCGATCGTCATCGTCGTCGTCATCAGCTGCGGTAGCGTTGCCGTATTCCACGGTGTTGGACTCGATCTCGATGGTCTGAACCGAACACTGCTGGCCGGCATTGATGGAGACGAAAAGATAGGAGGTCTGCTCCGGGTTCACCTCACCGTAGTAGCTCTGGTATTCACCGGCCTTCCACTTAACGGGCTTGCCGTTAATCGAGAAGCTGAGGTTCTTACCCACGCGCTCGATCCGAACACGGTTCCAGCCGGACTTCAGCTCGACCTCGAGGCGTTTGGAGCGCATGTCGTCGGAGGTAAGACCCACGCAGCGCCCCCCCGACACGTTAACCGTCGCCGAAAAGTCGCCCCTGAGCAGTCTCTTTGAGCTCAGCAGCGCGTAACGCCAGATCCCTGAGGTATTCTTGGCGGCCAGAGCCTCCCCCCGGCGAGCGAGCGAGAGCTTCTCGAGCGGGTGCCGCTTCCAGCGCCTGTCCTGGTAGCAGAGAACCTGCAATTCCGAAAGCTTGACTCCACGGACCGTCCCGATTTCCTTTTCAATCTCAGCGAGCCTCTTCTGGATCCGAACCTGGCTCAGCCCCTCGAGGCCGGCAAGAAGCTTGCCGTACCAATAAGCCGCCCTCATCAGGCAGCTGATCCGAACGAGGTCCTTGTTCGCCTGCGCCTGCTTCCACCAGCCGTCAGCGATCCCCTGGAGCTCCAGGGGAACACCGGGTGAATTGAACTCCGCAGCCGCCAGTTCCTTGAGCTCCCCTTCGGGACCCTTGCCCACCATCGGCATGCCGGATTTCCAGTCGCGCTTGTAGAGAGAAAGAAACTCTCCTACAACGCCGTTGGCCTCGACATTCTCCGGATTTCCGGCGAGCTTCTCGATGACCGGCTGGATCTCTTCAAAGCGCTTTTCGAGCACCTTGATATACTTCTCCTTGTCCTTGGCAATACCCTGGAGAAGCTTGTCCCTTGAGGCCCGCTTACGGGCAAGACCCGCAAACTTGTCCGCGGTCGGGTAATCATCTACCCGAATCGCAAAGTCAACCAGATTCATCCACTCATCGAAAACAGTCTCTTCGGTGATGAGCGACTTGGTTCTTGGAAAGGCTGTCAGCAGCCCCTCTTTGACCTGGACCGGATTGATCAGGTAGCCATCCTCCATCAGGGAATAGGCCCCGAGGGCGGTCTCCAGGTCGGCGCTGCGGGAGGAAAGATCCATAGCTTCCTTGAGGAGGACAAACCTCGCGACCATATCAGCCTTCTCCCTCTTGGCCTTGGAGAGAAGCACCTTGGCAAGGTCACGCCGCGCGGAGGTGGATTTCTTCGAATACTCGGACCTGAAGAGCTTCTTGATGAGCTTGCCCGTCTCCTCCTGCTCAAGCGGCGGAGGTTCAGGCAGCTTTCCCTCCTGGGAAAAACCCGGAAGAGAATACGCGAAGCCTACCAGACAGATAATGATCGGCGCGATAAAGCGATTCAAAACAACCTCCTGTAAACCGAACACCCGAGACTCTTCGGATGGAATCAAACCCCTGTCTACGTCATTAGTCAGCCGGAAAACCCCCGAAAACGAAAAAACGGCCCCAAAGCAGACAGGAACAAGCAACATCTTGCACGATGAGACGAAATGCTGCAAGCGGAAGACAATTAACGACAATCAGAAGGAAATCCAGCCATCAGCGCCTGCATTGGCTCAGACAGCCCTCGATGCGTACGCATTCAGCGCCCAGCACCGGAGATGGCCCGTTCTGGAACATGTAGGAGAGCAGATAGACCGCATCAGCCAGGTTCACGGCTGAATCGCCATTGGAATCGAGCAGAGTGAGGTTTCCTCCCTCTCCAAGTCCCTCCCCAGCGCAGGGAAGCTCTCCAACGACACCGAGGTAGAGCTGCCGCAGCAGGCGAACAGGGTCTGAAACGTCCAGGAGGCCATCCTGGTTGGCGTCTCCGGGCAAGCGAAGGCCGCGCGGTCCGCCGCCATCCTCGGAATAACCCGGGGTTCCGAGCTCGACGGCGCCGGAGCGCCAGTTGTCGGAATCACTCCAGGTATCCAGCTCCGCGAAGGGATCATTGACCACCAGGGTAAAGCCTTCGCCATCGGCGGCCGGATACCAGTCGGCGTATTCAAGCTCGAGAAGCGTCTCCCCGAACCGGCCCTGGAGCTCAACGGTTTCGCCGCCGTTGCTCAGCTGCCCGGAATATTCACCTGCCACCAGGATTCCCTCGGCGCCGTAACGCGAAGAGAAGGCGGCGAGATTCTTAACCACGAGCACATGCTCACCGGAGGCCAGGGCAT
Organism: Planctomycetes bacterium UBA1662; assembly: GCA_002320775.1. Taxonomy (GTDB): domain Bacteria; phylum Planctomycetota; class UBA8108; order UBA8108; family UBA8108; genus UBA8108. The sequence goes on along the minus strand of DCKY01000217.1, from coordinate 7,427 downwards.
CGATCCCCGCCTCTGAAAAATCAAACCGGGTGGCGCCGCCAAGCGAGATGCCGTCAAGATCGAGAACCCGGTCGCCCGTGTTCATCAGCTCGATAAATTCGTAGTCCTCCGTGGCGAAGCCCGCGCCGGGCGCCGCATCCGGAGGGTGGTACATGAGCTCGGTGATCCGCAGGGGGAAGCTTCCCTCGACGATGAAGAGCGCCTCACTCAGGGCGCTCCACTCGTCATCTTCCCTCGTGCGGGCCTTGACCGCCATCGTCTCATCGAGAGCGAAGGGCTCGGTATAATCAAGGGCGCCCTCCTCGGAAGGATCGGACCCGTCGGTCGTATAGAAAACGCTGCCTTCGGGAAGCCCCACCTCGACAGTCCTCTGGACCAGCGCCGCCCGGATGAGAAAATCACTGCTCGTGGTGCTGAAGTTCAGCCCGTGGATCGCGAGGACGTTCGCTCCGATCCGCAGATGCTCCTCGAAGCCCGGCAGCTCAAAGACCTCGGGATTTCCGGGGTCGGCCTCGTTGGAGCCGGAAGCCCTCGAATTCCACTGCACAGAACCAGCGGCCGGGGCGTTCTCCGCCGCCAGCCGCCCACCGTTGAGATAGGCGACAAAACCATCATCGTAGTCCAGCAGCAGGGTCAGGTTGGTCATCGCTCTGAGTGCCGCCTGGTCCCGCAGAGTGAATGGTATCCTCACGAAAATCGAGGTGTTCCCCGGATCACTCGTCATCTCCTCACCGACATCGATGCCGATCGCCTCCTGGTAGCCGTTGGAGTTTTCATAGCCGACTCCCCCGGAGCCGCTGCGCCAGCTCTCACCATTGGCGCCCTCCACGTAACCCGGCGCCAGCCACTCCTCACCCATCTCTGCATCGCGCGGCACGCAGACGCTGAGAGGCGAATCATGGTCGATTACCGGCGTGTCTACAAACCGCTCCAGGCCGGCGACGCCCATCGACAGCTCGGCGCCGGGAAAAACCGACCCGCCATGCAGGACACGCCCATCTACGAGAAAGGTCGGGGCGGGAATATCCGGATACCAGCCGGCATTTCGAATCTGGTTGATAACGATATCCGTTCGGCGGGGAATGAAGTCCGTTCTCAGCCTGCTGCGCTCCGATTCCCACTGGTTGTCCCGCGTCCAGACGGTTCCCCCCCACCGCCAGCGAGCCGTCTCCGCCACGAGGGTTGTCTGGATCTGTTCAGCCCGCAGATCGAAGAGTTCCTGGACACGCTCCGGGGTGAGCACTCCCCCGTTGAAGAGGTGCTTGTGGATCCTGTCGGCCAGGAGGCGGCGAAACGGCTCGTGTCTCATGCTGTCGCGAAAGAGGTTGCCGGGGCCGGGCTGGTTGAGGTTGGCGTCGGTGGTGTGGCGAAAGGTAATATCCGCGTCCCAGTTGAAGAAGCGATAGCCGCCGAGCCCGGGCGTGCTCGGTCCCCCAGCCATCCAGTTGTGGTTCCAGCTCCAGTCCCAGTCATTGCCGGTGTAGAAGTTCAGCACCATGTAGTCGGCCAGGCTGGTGAAGTCGATCCAGTCACGGGCGGTCTCGTAATTACGGAGGATCCCGGGAAGCCGGGCCCAGGCCGGCGAGGCAGGCCCGATGGTTCGCCCTGAGTTGATCGACTCGTATTGTTCCTTTTCTCCCCCGAGGTAGGAGGCCATGAAGGTCCGCGTCGGCCGCTCCACCATGTGGTAGTGCCCCCAGTAGGTGCCGTTGATGTAGACGTGCACGAAGCGGCCATGCAGAGAGAGCTGCCCCATCTCAAAGAGCGCATCGTGATGCCAGCGGTTGCGAAGATAGAGCGCGTCGGAAGGCCGCTGGTTCCCGGCGCCGAGGTAGAAGACCGAGTCATGGGAGCCGCTGCGCAGGTCGAGCTGGTCAAACGATTCGGCGGCGCCCTCGCCGTAGCGCGTTCCCTCGAAGACCGGGTACTTCAGCTTCGTGTAGCCGTACTCGGCGCGGAAATAGAGCCGCATGGTGTTCTTGGGGTAGTTGACGCTGTGGCCGCCGACCCGTTTGATCCCGGCGTCAACCTGGAAGCCCTCCCGCCCTCCGTAGTCGAGCATTTCGATGGATGCCTTGACCGGGGAGCTGAAATTGATCCCCAGCGGAGTCACGATCGAGATCGAGGGCATCTCGCTGAGCGCCTGCTCCAGAAGCGGACCGTAGACCCGGTGCGAGGTGACATCCCGTAACATAACCGACTGGGTAACGACATCGGCCGGAAAGATGTAGGTCTGGGTGTCGACATTGCTCGGTTCGAGGCCTTCCTTGAAGGCCGCCGCCCTCAGGGTGGTCGTCCCGTTGACGCTAAGCGGCCCGTTATAGATGATGCCCCGGGTAGCTGTGGGTTCGCTGCCATCGAGAGTGTAGCGAATCGTCGCCTCCTCGGTGGCGCAGGTGATCTCGACATCAAAACCCTGCTCGTAGACGCCGCGGTCGACGCTGAAGCTGGTATCCGCGACGAATCCCGCCAAGCCGCCGGCATCATTGGGAGAGCCCGGGGTCGGATTCTCGAAATAACGATCGGCGAATTCCGCCACGCCCACCAGCTCCGGCAGGAGGAGAAAATCCTCGCTCTCGACGGCATCGTTGAGCCCATGAACAGCCAGGATGTTCTCTCCATCGCGAAGCAGGTCCATCCTGTCGGTGATGTCGATATTCTCCTGCCGCAAAGCCATGGCAACCGGCCGGTCCCCGAGGGCAACCGAGTCGTAGCCGGCATTGTCCGGGGCGTTGCGCCGGGCGAGCTCTTCTCCATTGAGATAGGCGATGAATCCATCGTCGAACCGGACCCGCAAACGCAACGAATCAATCTCCAGGGGCAGGGATGCTTCGAAAGGAATCCGCAGGTAGACCGAGGAGTTGACGCCTCGCAGGGCATTCTCGACATCGGTCTCGACAAAGGAAGAGAGACCTCCGAGCTCCAGGGGATGAACGCCCTCGCTCAGGGCGCGGATGTGGCCGGGGGCAAGGGCCTCACTCCAGACGGCGACATCATCGATCTCTCCCTCAAAGTAATCACCGGCGGCATCGTTGGAGAAGCCGATATGGATCTGGCGCTGCCAGTCGAAATCCGAGGATGCCTTGGAGCCTCTCCTGACCAGCGAGCCATCGATGTAGATTCTCTGCCCTCCCTCGCCGACGACGTGGGCTACATGGTGCCAGCGCCCATCTGCGAAATTCCTTCCCGAGGAGGCGATGGTCTGGTTGTTCCAGACCCTCGTGGCAATATTGCCGCCGCTCAGATAGATATGCCTGTCATGACCGCCGGCGCCAAGGTCTCCATCAACGACGCTGAACAGCCCCCTCCCTCCGGTCTCCGTCCTGAACCAGAAAGAAGCTGTATAGGCCGTCTCGGAGACATCGATCACGACGCTGACATAATCGTTTGATCCATCGAAGCTGAGGGACCGCCCTCCGCCTATCTGCTCCGGGGCCTGGTCACTGAAATCCGCTCCATGGAGGACTCCCCCATGACCCAGGCCGGAAGTGTCGTTGACGTTTCCATCAAAGCTCCAATAGCCGATCGGGGGCTCTACCGGCGGCCCTCCTCCGGAGGGATAACCGATTCCGGTAGTGACCGGCTGCCAGCCTGCAACCTCGCTGTCATTGAAAGCAGCCAGGCTGCCGTTCCAGGAGAGGCCCAGGAAGCCGGCCGAGGGCACGAGCATCCTGGCCCCCGTCCCTTCCCGCACCAGCCGGTCCCCGACCTGGCTCTCGCCGCGGCCGAAGGAGAAGCCTCCCTGCTGCCGGGGAAAGGCCGGAGCGAATTCCGTGGAGGGAACTCCAGCCGGGCTGACCAGGGCGAGGTATTCTCCATCGCCATCGAGGCTGAAATTCGTGTGAAGCTCCTCTCCGGCAACCCGCCTGTCCTTGCCGGAGGCGAAAACAACCAGGTAGCTTCCCGCGCCCAGGTTCATCGCCGGCAGGGGCCACTTGAAGAGGTCTTCCGAGTCATCGCTCAGGTACCAGCCCCCGAGCGGGGCGGCCTCGCTGCCGCTGTTATAGAGCTCGATCCAGTCTGGGCTGTCGCCATCCGCATCGGAGAGTCCACCATCGTTCACGGCGAGAAATTCGCTGATCACGATGTCCTGCTGCGCGCGCAGGCTTCCCGCCGCAAGAAAGCTGAGAAGAAACAGGAACCCGTGGAAAACAGTACGCATTTAATTACTTTCGGGACCAAAGCCGAATCGTGAACAACCCCCTGGATACTGACATCTATGATACGCATAGTTCAGACGACAACGAAGCTTCTTGTCGCCGCCGCAGGAAAACAAGCGAAGGACACGGACTGCCGAGCCCCCTGGGATCAGGATCCGGAAGAAGGATGCCACAGCAACAGCTCAAGCGGCAGGGCTATGGAGCTGATGCGAACCTCGTCGATCAAAGCGCGCGCATCGAGAGCGATTTTTCCAGCGTGAAAACCGCGGCCAACCGTCCAGGTGCCGACATGGTTGATAAGCGCGCCTGAGAAATCCGTCGAACCCTGCAGGTGGCAGCGATTGCCCTCGACCAGGTAGAGCCTCATTTTCGAGCCATCGCTCATAGCCGCGACATGATACCACTTTCCTTTTTCAACCGGATCCCGGCTCGCGAGAGTACGCACCTTGCCGTCGGAGTCAATGGCGACGATGGCGATGCGGTTGTCTTTGCGAATTTCGAGCTGCAGCGGCGCGTTGGCGGCCTCCGTCGGCTTGCCGTCCTCGCCGACGATCGTCTGTCTGCGCCCGAGCTCGACCGGCCTGATCGACGCCTCCACCGTCCACTGGTTGAACGGAAAGGTATTGATGACGTTCATGTGCGTGCGAGAGCGGCCGTAGTCGGTGTAGAGATCGCGCGTGGCGCCCCCTCCCGCGATGGAATCATCAAGAACCCCGCGGTTCTCGAGCCCGAGCCGGGGAACGGTTGCGGCCGGCACCTCGGCTCCGCCGCGCGGCGCGTTACCGGAGGAATAGGCGTAGAGATGGTTTCGCTGGCCTGAAACATCCCGCACCGCTATGGAGTCGCGCTTCTCGCGGTCGTGCGGCACCAGCTTGCCCGCCGCGGTGTCCTCGAAGCGCCAATAGGCGATGGTATAGGCCGCCGAGCGCTCGGCATCGCTCAGCTCCCGAAGCGGAGCGTAGAGCGCCTGGTGGGCCTTCGCGAGCTTCCCCGCATCGAATTTGAGCACCTCGCGGTCGTAGCTCATCAGGCCATTGACCTCGACCTCGACATCGGTGGTCTGGGTATAGATCGCGGCGCTCAGACAGGTCTCGATCATTGGGCGCAGCTTCCTGGTGAGACCGAGGTAGTTTTTCTGCAGCTCGGCTCGGTTCTTGAAACTGCGATAGCCCCAGTTCTTTTCATTCTGCCAGGTATGCCCCTTGAGCGGCAGGCCGAGCCCGCCGTACTCGCCAAGCACCGCCGCGCGCACGGCCTCCGCCGGAGGCCTCCGCGGCCCCGGATACTCGTGGATGTCATGGATGTGGCCAACGCCGAAGTCATTGCCTCCGCTGGCGGAGATGACGAGGCGGCCGGGATCTTTCCGCTCGATGTGGCGGGTCACCCGCGCCGTATCGAACTGTCCCCAGGCCTCGTTGAAGGGAACCCAGGCGACGATGGATACCTGATTACGATGGGTGTCGATGAGCGCATCGAGTTCCCGGTCAAATTGCGCTTTTTCTCCCTCATCGCGGCGAAGCTCGGTGCCATCGAGCGGCCAGCGCGCATTGACGCCGCCGTTGGGCATGTCCTGCCAGACCAGCAGGCCCATCCGGTCGCAGTGGTAGTACCAGCGCAGGGGCTCAACCTTGACGTGCTTGCGAACCATGTTGAAGCCGAGCTTCCGAGTGATCTCCAGATCGTAACGCAGGGCCTCATCCGATGGGGCAGTGTAGAGCCCATCGGGCCACCAGCCCTGGTCGAGAGGGCCAAACTGAAAGAGCGGCTCACCGTTGAGCAGGATCCGGGGAATTCCGTTCTGATCCTTGCCAAGGGAAATCTTGCGCATACCGAAGTAGCTCTCTACGCGGTCTACGGTCTTCCCGCCTGAGAGCAGTTCAACCTCGAGGTCGTAGAGCTTCGGATTGCCCGGACTCCAGAGTTCAAATTCCTTCAACCCCACCTCGATGGCGCTCCCCGATGCGCCCTCTCCGCTGACGCCGAGGGCGGGAATGTTCACCCTGGCAGTTACCTTGTCGGCCCCGAGTGTCCTGATCGCCACCTTCAGGAGCTTGCCATCAACATCGGGAGAGATCTGAAGGGATTTGATGAAAGTCTGCGGCACCGCCTCGAGCCAGACGGTCTGCCAGATGCCGGTGACCGGGGTATACCAGATACCGCCCGGCTTGCTGACCTGCTTGCCGCGCGGCTGTGAGCCCTCATCGCTTGGATCCCAGACGGAAACCTCCAACCGCTGGCTCCCGCCGCCGGGCGCAAGCAGGCTGGTCACGTCGAAGGTAAAGGGGTCGTAGCCGCCGCGATGGTTCCCCGCCGGCTTGCCGTTGACCCAGACAGCCGCCTCCCAGTCAACGGCACCGAAGTGCAACAGCACCCGCCTGCCCTTCCAGGCCTCCGGTATCTCAAAGGCCCGCCGGTACCAGACTCTCTTCTCTTTGCCGACCATCCTGCCGACGCCCGAGAGTGATGATTCGACCGGAAAGGGCACGAGGATCTTTCCATCGGCCTCTTTCGGACTTTCCGCGGTCGCCGGATGAATCGCATAGTCCCACAATCCGTTCAGATTGACCCAGTCGGCGCGCACCATCTGCGGACGGGGATACTCCTGGTGAACCTTCGCGGGCGAAACGGTCTTCCCCCAGCGCGTCATCAGTTTCGCTCCTGCCGGCTTCCACTGGGCGTAGGAAAAGGTGAGACAACAAAGCTGCAGGAACAGGGCCGACAAAACAACTGGCGAGTAATTTCTGGCGTGAATCATTTCATTCCCTCGATGGCGCATCGCCGGCATGCAAAGCGCCGGATAGTTTTTGATCCCGGTTCCCTGTGAAACCGCCGGTTCACCCCGAAAGCGAACCCGCAGAGATTGTACTCGAAAGACCCTCCAACGACAGTGAAGGCCCCTCCGAGGACAACGAAGGCCCCTCCAAGGACAACGAAGGGATGTACACGATGACAGGAAGAGGCCTAGGGAGTCTTCTCCTTCGCGCCGGGCTGGATCCGAACGAGGTTCTCATCGGCGAGGGCACGCAGGATTGTCCGTCCATCCTTGCCGAGCTTGAAGACCCCGTAGCGGGCCTTCTCGTAGGCCTCACCCTGGCCTTCCTCGAAGAAGAAGGATTCCGAGCCGATGTGGACCCGCCATCTGTTGGAACCACTGTAGTGAAGCAGGCGCTCATCTTCTGCCAGGGGGGTTCCATCCCACAGGCTCTTGAAAAACGCAATCCGCCTTTCATCCAGCCTGACAACGATCTTGCCGGCATCGGGGATCTC
>DCKY01000136.1:6837-13944 GCA_002320775.1 Planctomycetes bacterium UBA1662 | reverse complement strand
TCCCTGCCGAAGGAATCGCGAATATAGAGAGGATCATCACCGGCGCCGCTCCATTGCCAGCCATCATTGGAGTTGGCCCTGAGCACGATGGTGTCAAATCGATCCGGGGCCTCATCTCCAAAGAAAGGGTGGCGAAGTTTAGAGTCGCCATACTGCTCTCTGAAGAGAAAACGCAGCGAGTGCTTCTTCGTCAACCCATGGCTGCGAAAGGCTCCGCCCTGGATCCGGATGCCGCAGTTGACCTGGAACTCCTCTTCTCCATCTGGATCGATGAGCTCGATGGAGCTGCGACGCTCCCAGGTTCTTCCACGCGATCCGGAGTTTGTATAGATCCCCCTCGATCCGAACATCTCATCGATATCCATAACCACCGAGATGGTCGGAATGGCGAGCAGGTCATCCCGGATCGTCTCGGCGTACCTGCCGCCGAAACGATCACGCCCGCCCTGTCCGATGACGTCAGGGTCCATGCCGTAATCGGCGGAGGTCCCGCCCCAATTGCGCGGGAAGCCGCGGGCGATGGTCGCCGCCGCATCCTGTTCGACGATATCATCCGGGAAGATATAGGTATGGGTGTCGATATTGGTCGGCGCCAGGCCGTCGAGCAGGGCCAGCGCCCGCAGGGTGGTCGTCTCCTGGATCAGCAGGGGGCCATCGTAGACGCTGCCGGCATTGGGCCCGGGCTCGCTGCCATCGAGGGTGTAGCGAATGACCGCGCCCTCGGTTTCACTGCGGATCTCGACCTCGAAAGGCTCGAAATAGAAGCCGCGGTCAACGGTGAAGCTCGTATCGGCCACAAAACCCGCGAAGCCATCGGCCTCGTTCGCCCCGCCAGGTGTCGGGGACTGGAAATAACGGGGCGCGAGATCCAGGATCCCCTCCCCCGCCAGCTCGGCGCTAATAAGGAAGTCTTCATCTCCGGAAGACGAGTTGAGCCCATGAATCGCGAGAACGTTGTCACCGGCGCGAAGGAGCTCGCGGCTGGCTGTGATGACGATGTCCTCGAAAACAATAGCGCGTGAGTCCGCCCTGTCCTCAACGGCCCTGGCGTTCCAGGCGGCCACCTGGGGCGCGTTCCTGCTGGCCACCTCGACCCCGTTCAGGTAGGCGATGAAGCCATCGTCGTACCTCATCCGTAACTTCAACAAATCGAGAGCTGGCTCCTGCTCCAGGTTGAAGGGGATCCGCAGCCAGGCGGAGGAGTTGGTTTCGTACATCTCCTGCTCCAGGTCGGTCTCGATCAGTCCCTCGTAGCCGATCACCGGGACCTCGAAGACCTCGACCTCGGAGAGGGAGAGAACATCCGCCTCGTCCGCGTTGCCGGCGCCACCGGTCCCGGAGAGATCCGGGTCCGGGGTTCGCACCACCCGGACAACCCCGCCCGCGACAGGGCCCCCCAGGAGCTCAACCAGGTCGACCTCCAGCCTGTCGGGCCCGCTTCCCCCTCCGCCTCCGAGTACATTTTCCTCGTTGAGCAGGTCTGATTCGAAGAGCACCTCTCCACCGGGCTCATCGAGCACAAAAACGGTGATGTCGCGGAGACGTGAGGTGCAGCAACCCCTGCGGTTGTGCAGAACAATAGATCCCAGCAGGGCCTCACGGCCGAGATCGAGCTCCCAGGTAGATGGCAGGTTCTCACCGGCCGCGGTATGGGTGAAGTTGCCAAGGTCCCCGTCAATACCCATACGGGCCGGGAACTGTCCGTTGCCATAATCAGAAGACTGGACGGCCTCTCCCTCCGGCGCGATGTTCACGACAGGGGCGCCAACCGCGATGTCCGCGCCCATCTCAAACCCGACCGCGGAGACCGCCTCGTCCCAGGCCCTGTCATTGAAACCGGGAAGCATCCAGAGCCCTTCAGCTCCAGCCGCCCGAGGCACATGAACCAGGGCGGGACTCGCATTGGTGACCATCCGAAAGGAGGTGACCGATTGTCCCAGGCCATAGGAATAATCTGTGTGCTGTTCCGGGTAAGTCGGCGCGTACTGGTATGCGATCTCCCCGGCGGGAGAAACCAGGGCCAGGAATTCGCCATCGGAGTCGAGCTGGAAGTCGGTGTGCAGGGGCTCCTCGGGATCCGCGCGGTCCTTTCCGGAGGCGAAGACAACCAGGAACTCGCCGCCTGAGATGATGACCGAAGGGAACCTCCAGCGCCACAGGTTGGCGGCTGAATCCGTGAGATGCCAGCCATCGAGGTCGATGGGCTCAAGGCCTCCATTGTGCAGCTCGATCCAGTCCGAGCTGTCGCCATCTTCATCTCGGAGGCCATCGTCGTTGCTGGCCAGGAATTCCGTGATGAGCAGCTCCTGGGCGGGACAAAAGCGCCCTGGCAAAGCCAGGAGGAGAAATACCGACAGCTGAATTGTTTTCGTAAGCGATCTCATTCTTCCCGTTCTCTCACCCACCTGTGAAGCCCCACTCATTCATCGAGAGTAAGGCCTTATCATCCCATTCGGAAGGATTAAAGTGATGGGAAAAAAACCCTCCATACTGCTAACATCAGGCCTCAAGCGAAAAGAAAACAAGGATACCTCAACTGTGAACCGCGCCAGCACGCTCTCATACGCCTTTATCTTCGCCTGCGGCCTTTCGGTCCTGCCCATGACGACTTTTTCCCAGGAGTCGAAGGGGGCCTCTTCAGGGGAACTTCAAGAGGCTCTCGGGCCTGATCACGCCCGCAAGATGGCTGACGGGCTCAAGCTCTTCAAAGCGAACGTACGCGAAGTGCTGGTGAAAAGCTGTCTTCCATGTCATGGAGGAGAGCGCACACGCTCAAAATACGACCTCTCAACCCGGGCGGGTCTCATCAAGGGCGGCTCCGAGGGAAAGGCCGTCGTGATCGGTCGCCACACCGAAAGCCCCCTCTACAGGATGATCACCCACCAGGTGAAACCGCATATGCCCCACAAGCGCCCGAAGCTGCCGGCGGAAAACATCGAGATGATCGCCCGCTGGATCGACCTCGGCGCGGCCTATGATCGCCCGCTAAAGGCGGGAAAGGAAGACGGCGAAACCGGGCTGACCATCACGGACGAACATCGGAACTGGTGGGCTTTCCAGCCGTTAAAAACAGCGGCTCCGGGAGATGTAAAGAATACCGCGTGGGCCAGCGGCGAGATCGATCGCTTCCTGCTCAGCCGCCTCGAGAAGGAGGGCCTCACGCCCAATCCCGAGGCATCGCCGCGGACCCTGGTGCGGCGCGCCTATTTCGGCCTCATCGGGCTGCCTCCTCCTCCCGAGGTTGTCGATACCTTCGCCGCCAGCCCTACCCCCAAGGCCTGGGGCGCGCTCATTGATGAGCTCCTCATGAACAAGCACTATGGCGAACGCTGGGGTCGGCACTGGCTCGACCTGGCGCGATTCGCGGAGAGCCACGGCTTTGAGCAGGACTACGATCGGGGCCACGCCTATCACTACCGCGATTTCGTCATCAAGGCTCTCAACAGCGATATGCCCTACAACCAATTCGTCGCCTGGCAGCTCGCCGGAGATGAGCTGGCACCGGAAAACCCCCTGGCCATGATGGCGACCGGCTTCCTCGGAGCCGGTGTCTTTCCGACCCAGCTCACCGAGAAAGAATTCGAGAGCTCGCGATACGACGAGCTCGATGACATGGTCAACACCATGGGAACGGCGATGCTCGGACTGACCATCGGTTGCGCCCGATGTCACAACCACAAATTTGACCCGATCCCAACACGCGACTATTACCGCCTGCTCTCGACCTTCGGCACCACGATCCGCAGCGAGATCGATCTGCCGGTCGACACCGGCGAAAACCGCGCGGCCCTCGCCGCCTGGAAAACCGCCAGGGAAAAAGCCCTCGCCGCTCGCGATGCCTACGCCAGGGGCGAGCTTGAAAAAAGCTTCGCCGGATGGCTCAGCAAAGGCTCCGCGGCGCCCCCCCCGAAGGCTCCCTGGGAGGTTCTCGATCTCTCTAAAATCGAATCGAAGCACGGCTCCAGCCTGCGAAAGCTCGAGGACGGCTCGATCCTGGCTACCGGCAAGAATCCAAGCCCGGAAGATCTCTACCTGCTGGGCGGAGCCTCCACCTCCGGGGGAATTCGCGCGCTTCGGATCGAAGCGCTCACCCACTCCTCGATGCCGAAAAACGGCCCCGGGCGAGCCAGCAACGGAAACTTCGGCCTCACTGATCTGAAGGTCGCTATCCGACCGCTCAAGGATCCGAAAGCGAAGCTCACCCCAGTCAAGATCGTCTCCGCGCGCGCCACCCACCAGCAGAATACCAGCAGCCTGTCCGTCAAGGCGGCCCTCGACAATGACAAAAACAAGACCGGTTGGGCGGTTGACGGGGGAGGCATCGGGCGCGACCAGGCCGCCGTTTTCGGCTTTGAAAAACCGGTAGGATTCGATGGAGGCACCTATATCGAGGTGTCGATCCAATGCGGCGCCAACACCCAGCACAACATCGGACGTCCGCGGCTCTCGATCGCGAGCGTCGATGCCCCGGTGGCGGTTGGCGGCGGCCTTCCCCAGGCGCTCTCCAGCGGCTTCGCCCGGCTCAAAGACGGCAAACCGGAGGAGCTTCCCGCCGCCGAGCGGACGGCTCTCTTCAAATGGTTCTCCGGCAAGGACAAGCGCTGGCTGGAGCTCAACCAGGCTGTCGAAAAACAGATGGCCAGCCAGCCCAAGGGCGGCAAGACCGTCAAGGTCCAGGTCACCAGCGAAGGTTTCCGCCCAACGAAACACCACGCCGATGGACGCGGCTTCCCTCATTTCTACAAGGAGACCTACTTCCTCGGACGTGGCGATCCGGCCCAGAAGCAGGGCGTCGCCAGCCAGGGTTTCCTGACGGTGCTCATGAAAAAAGGCAAGACCGAGAAGAACTGGCAGGTGGAGCCTCCGAAAGGATGGAGGACCTCCTATCGCAGAAGATCGCTCTCAAACTGGATCACCGATCCCGAAAACGGGGCGGGAACACTGCTCGCCAGGGTCATCGTAAACCGGCTCTGGAAGCATCATCTCGGCCAGGGGCTTGTGTCGACGCCAAACGACTTCGGAGTCCAGGGCGAGAAGCCGACCCACCCTGAGCTGCTCGACTGGCTGGCGAGAGAGTTGATCCGCGGAGGCTGGCGCCTCAAGCCTCTCCATAAACTCATCCTCCTCAGCAGCGCCTACAGACAGAGCAGCGCCTACGACAGGGACCGGGCCGGGAAAGACCCGGGCAACCGCCTCCTCTGGCGCAGGATGCCGGCCAGGCTCGAAGCGGAAATCATCCGGGACAGTGTGCTCGAGGTGAGCGGTCTCCTGGATAAGACCATGTTTGGAAAGGGAACCCTGAACGAGGCGATGACCAGGCGAAGCATCTACTTCAGTATCAAGCGCAGCAAGGTCATTCCCAGCATGCAGCTTTTTGACTCCCCCGAGCCCCTGGTGAGCCAGGGAAGCCGGCCGAACACCATCATCGCTCCCCAGGCCCTGCTGTTCATGAACAGTCCGCACATACGCAAGAACGCGACGAAGTTCATGGAAAAAATCCAGGCTGGCGGCGGCGAGCCGCCCGAAAACGTCAACCTGGGCTACCGGATGACCCTTGGCCGTACACCGACGGAAACCGAGAGCGCCGCCGCGGGCGCCTTTGTCTCCCGGCAGACGAGCTCCTACATCAAGGACGGGCGCAACGAACAGGAAGCGCGACGGCTCGCCCTGGCCGACTTCTGCCAGGTGCTCTTCGGACTGAACGAATTCATCTACATCGAGTGAGAATCGAACCATGAAAGAAACCTTGAACTACCTGGAAGGCCTGAACAGGCGAAGCATGCTGCGGCGCTGCGGCATGGGGCTCGGCAGCATCGGGCTCATGAGCCTCCTGCAGGACCAGGGTCTGCTCGGGGCCACAGAGGAAAAAGCTTTCAATCCCCTTGCGGCCAGGGCGCCTCACTTCAAGCCCGCCGCCAAATCGGTGATCTGGCTGTTCATCAACGGCGGCCCCAGCCAGGTCGATACCTGGGACTATAAGCCCGCCCTGGAGAAATTCCACGGCAAGCCGCTGAAAGACTTCGATAAGTTCACCGGCTTCTTCAGCGGCTCCGTCGGCGGACTCATGAAGAGCCCTTTTGAATTCAAACGCCATGGAGAATGCGGCAAGCCCGTCTCCTCCCTCTTCCCCCATCTCTCGCAACATGTCGACAAGATGGCCTTCGTCCATTCCGGCCATACCGAATCGAACAATCACAGCCCCGCCCTCTTCATGATGAACTGCGGCCTGCCGCGTATGGGCTACCCCTGCGTAGGCTCCTGGATCACCTACGGTCTCGGCAGCGAGAGCGACAGCCTCCCGTCCTTCGTCGTCATGAGCGACCCCAAGGGCCGCGGCCTGCCCAAGGGGTACGCGGCAAATTGGGGCGCGGGCTTCCTGCCGAGTGTTTTCCAGGGAACCCATCTGCGACCCAAGGGAGAGCCCATCGACAATCTCAAGAGAGTAGCCGGCATGAAACCAGACCAGCAACGCCGGCAGCTCGACCTGCTCTCCCTCCTGAACAAGGAGCACCTGAAGAACAATCCGCACGAGGAAGAGCTCGCGGCCCGGATCGAGAGCTTTGAGCTCGCCTACCGCATGCAGAGCGCCGCCCCCGAGGCCCTCAATGTGCAATCCGAATCGGAACATACCCGCAGGCTCTACGGGCTCGACAACGGCAAATGCAAGCACTTCGCGGCCCAATGCCTCACCGCCCGCCGTATGATCGAGCGCGGCGTCCGCTACGTGCAGATCTACTCCGGCGGCACGGCAAACCAACGAAGCTGGGACGGCCACAGCGACATCAAGGGCAACCATACCGGCTTCGCCCAGGAGACCGACCAGCCGATCGCCGCGCTCCTCACCGACCTCGAGCAGAAGGGCCTCCTCGATGAGACCCTGGTCATCTGGGGCGGAGAGTTCGGCCGCCTTCCTGTCGCCCAGAAAGGCGGCAAGCCTGGAAGAGACCACAACCCCCACGCCTTCACCACCTGGTTCGCCGGGGGAGGCGTCAAGGGGGGCGTCAGCTACGGAGAGACGGATGAGTTCGGACACAAGGCCGCCATCGACAAGGCCCACGTCAACGACCTCCACGCCACGATCCTCCACCTGCTGGGAATGGACCACGA
>DCKY01000136.1:0-6505 GCA_002320775.1 Planctomycetes bacterium UBA1662 | reverse complement strand
AAGATGACCTACCGCTACAACGGCCGGGACTTCCGCCTTACGGACGTCGCCGGAAAGGTCATCAGGGAAATCGTGGCCTGAGAGACGAGGTCCCCGGCCGCTACCAGCTCAGCCGGCCGGGAAGGTACTCCTCCACCAGCTCCTCGTAGAAAGGACGCAGCTCATCAACCGGGGGAGGGTTCTCATCCTTTGAATAGAGGTCGTAGGGATTGAACGTTCGCACCCACTGGAACATCTCCCGATCCTGATCATCCATGAGGTGGTCGTAGGCCCCCTCTCGATGGCCGGCATAAAAGGAATGGTAGCGGATCGGATAGAGAGCCTCGGTCGGCAGATGATCCTTCACCACCTGGTAGAGATACTCGTCGTGGCCCCAGGAAAGATGCACCCGGTCGAGGCCACAGCCCTCTTCATAGATGCCGGCCCTCGTCTGGTAGCGTTCATCGTGCGAGTCGGGGTTCAGCTCGAAGAACTCCGGAAAGACGACCCGGCTTGAAAACCGGCAGCCAACCGGAAACGTGTCTCCCACCACGGCCCATTGAGGCTCTCCGAAGATACAGAGCAGCTTGCCGAGATCATGGATCAGCCCGGTAAGAATGAGCCAGCGCGGATGGCCATCCTTGCGGATCGCCTCGGCGGTCTGCAGCAGGTGCTCGAGCTGCGACAGCTCGGTGTCGGGATCACTGTCATCGACCAGGGTGTCGAGCAGCTCGATGGCCTCCCAGACCCCCATGCTCTTGTGGTCGAGCTTCAGGTACTGCTCCTTCTTCGCCTCGACAAACTCGAGCGTCTGGTGGGTGTGATTGAGCTTGTAGAACTCTTTCACTCCGGCGCGAGCCTCGGCCCGGTAGTCGCGAAAGGCCTCGCCGGAGCGCTTGCGCCGGCCGGAAGCCGTGGAATCACCTTCGGGATAGCGGTTGGCTACGAAATCCTCCCAGTCGTCGAGCCTTTCGAGCGGCGCGCCATCCTGCCCTTGCCCTTCGATTCCTGACATGAACTCTCTCCACGAAACAAGGCGATCCAAGCTCGACCCATTCTGGCAGAGCCAACCGGTCGAATCGAGACCATTCCCCCGGCTGATTTAAGCCCCGGGATGTGGTTAGATGCTGTTCGGGTTGCCTCTGCGGGCGACGATTCACACAACCGACATCACCGGGGTTAACCAGATGAAAGCCTGCCATTGCCTTCGCGTCCTCCTGCTCTGCCTGGTCGTTTCACTTCAGGCCCGGGAAGAAGCGCAAGGTCAGGACGAACGGAAGCCCGTCGCCAGCGCGCTCAAAAAGGCGCGCAGGAGCTTCGGCGGATTCGAAAAATACGAGTTCAAGCTCGATGGCCACCGATGCATCCTCGTCAAGCCCGGGACCGCCGCCCGAGGCAAGCCCTGGATCTGGCGAGCTCGCTTCTTCGGCCATCAGCCCCAGGCGGACCTCGCCTTGCTGAAGAAGGGTTTTCACCTCGCCTATATCGAGGTGGGTGGATTGTTCGGCAACCCGGCGGCCGTCGAGCGCTGGAATCTCTTCTACGGCTACCTGACCCGGGAGCATGGCCTCTCCGGCAAGGTCGCCCTCGAGGGCATGAGCCGCGGCGGCCTGATCATCTACAATTGGGCGCGGGACAATCCGGAAAAGGTTTCCTGCATTTACGGCGATGCGCCGGTCTGCGACTTCAGGAGCTGGCCGGGCGACCTCTACCGCAAGAGCGAAAACAGGAAAAAGCCCCGGGGTGCCTGGGCCGCCTGCCTCAAGGCCTACGGATTGAGCGAAGAGCAGGCGAAGATCTATAAGGGCAACCCGGTTGATAATCTCGCGCCCCTGGCGAAGGCGGGCATCCCTCTTCTGCATGTCTGCGGCGGGGCGGACAAGGTGGTCCCTGTGGCGGAAAACACCGCGGTACTGGAAAAACGCTATAAGGAGCTTGGAGGCGCCATCAAGGTCATCCTCAAAAAGGGCGTCGGCCACCACCCGCATAGCTTGAAAGACCCGGAGCCCATCGTCAGCTTCGTCCTGAAACACAGCGCGGTCGAAAAATAAGACTGTCTTGGCATGAAGTCTCCCCGAATATCCCG
This sequence comes from Planctomycetes bacterium UBA1662, assembly GCA_002320775.1. Taxonomy (GTDB): domain Bacteria; phylum Planctomycetota; class UBA8108; order UBA8108; family UBA8108; genus UBA8108. Next base: position 4,440 of record DCKY01000136.1, on the reverse strand, counting down.
TGGGCTCCTTCTCTGGACCCTGTCTCTTCTCTGCCTCCCGGCCGGCCGGGCCGAGGCGCAGAAAGGGCGGAGGCCTCTCGATAACAACCTGCGCTGTGTCGACCTCTCAGACCTGACGAAGTCGCTCCCCCTGACGATCGTCAGCTCAAAGCGGATCCTGGAAGCGAACGAAGCCTGGGAAAAAAGCACCTGGAACCCCGGACAGAATCACAGCTCCCTTGGCTACCCCTCCATTGTGCGCAATGACCACGGCAGCAAGGCAGATGGGAAATACTACCTGTATTTCGCCCACCACGACCCGACCTCGGGCATCGGCTGCGCTGTCGCCGACCGGATCGGCGGACCCTACACGAAGATCAAGGCCCTCAATCCTGCTCGCGAACACAGCATGGTCCTCGTCAATCCACACTACCCCGGCAGGAAAGGTGACCCTTCGCACTTCTCAAGCCCCTGCGTCACCTGGTGCGAGGAAGAAAAGCTCTGGTTCCTCTATTTCCACTACTACAACCACTACCATGGAGCCTGGAAAGGCGACCCGAGCTCACCCGGACAGGGCAACCAGATGACGGCGCTCGCGGTATCCGAAGATCTCGCAGCCCATCGGTGGAGAATCGTCAGGGAAGAATCCCTGGGCAAGGTCAGTGTCCACAATATCCTGCCTGTCCTGCCCACGACGAAGGCCCCCTGGATGGAAAGCGAGTCCTCCTACCACGCGATCCAGAGGCTGCCGAGCGGCCAATGGCTGGCCTTTCTGAGAGGGACCCCGGTCGAAGGGCTGCCGACCCTCGGCTTCGCCACCAGTAAAAACGGCCGGGCGTGGCAGTGGGGAAAAAACAATCCCATCCTTCACCCCGACGACGGAGGCAAGGGACACCGGGGCATCTATCGCCCCGGGTTTGTCGCCTACCTCGGCAAGCTGCGCTCCGGCAAGCGAAAGTACCTGCTGGTATGGACGGAAAGCCCTGCGGCGGGCGATGTTCCGCAGCCGTGCTATGGCTATACCACCGACTTCATCAAGGTGGTGCGGGACCCAAGAGGGCACGCTAAGTGGCCCGCCGGGGATGGCCTGATCAGCGCCTGGCGCGAAGGCCCCCGGCTTTACCTGTTCGCCGGCAAAGACCTGCACATCATGAAGCTGCCGGTCTCAAGGTAGACAAGCATCGATGGCCATCACCGCGAAGGCCGTACCGGCGTTGGAGATGAAATGTTTTGAGTCCCTCGTCGGAGAACGGGTGAACCACCGGCCGCTCTCGCGCTGATTTGTTTTCAGCCAGGAAATGGCGCGCTTGAGGCGATCATCACTGGCTGGGACACCACCCTGGCGAAGAACGTAGGCGACAAACCCCGTACCATATCCATCGCTCTTCTCGAGCTCCTGCTTGGTGTCATCCTTGCGCTTGTGGCCATCCCACCCCTCGAGCAGGCTCGCCATGGCCCAGCCGCCATCGGGGCGTTGGAGGGCGGAGAGCGCTGAGATCACCGAGGCCTGCTCCTTCTTCTCCATCAATCCTCCAAGACGCGTCGAGGCCCACAAAAGCATCGCCCGGTGATGGAGCGCTGGCGGAGAGTTCTTCTGCAGATAGCGCCGAATCCCCTCGACCCCGGCCTTCGCTTCATCGCTCGAGGCGTAGCCCCCGGGAGCCATCCCAACCCCGAGCGCGGCGAGTGTTACACCATAGTGCGCATCGGACTCCATGGGAGGCCAGCCGCATTCCAGCCAGTCCCAGCCGCCATCCTTTCGCTGGAGCCCCCACATGCGCTTGAAGGCCTTGCGCGTAACGGGGTTGAGCTTGCCCGTGGTCAGTCGATCATTGGCGGCCAGCAGGGAGGCTGTCACAACGACCTCCGCATCCCACCGGGGTCCCTTGTCTTCCCAGCGCTCCTCGACCATCGACTCAAAGAACTTGCGCACCTCCTGCGAGGGAGGCGAGATCGATTTCAGAGAGGGACGCGCCATCAGATAGGCGAAGTTGGTGTGGCAGGTGCCGCACTTGCGTTGCTTCTGCCAATGCAGGGCGGCGGTGTCGAGGTAGCGGGCGGCGAGCGGCGCTGAGAACTTGCCTCGAACGGGCTCTTCAGGAGAAAGCTCCGGGGGCTTTTCGACATTTTCGAGCGTGACCCGCGCACCCTCCTCGGCCAACGCCTCGAACGAGAGAATCGCCAGCAACACGACCAGCAAGCTTTTGAATCGAATCATCTTTTTTCCCTCAAAGAACCCGTGTCTCACACCACGAACCATTACACTTCTGATAACAAACCCTAGCGGCCTGCCTTCACAGGCAAACGCACGGCCGTACGCTTCACCTTGCCATGGATGGCCTTATAAACAGCCTTGGCAAGAATCTCCGCGCCTTTGACATTCGGATGGACTCCATCTGGAAAATGTTCCCTGGCATCGCTCAGCGCCTTGTAGAGGTCGATAACCGGGAGCTTCTTCTTCTTCGCCACGCCTTCCAGCAGCGGAATAACCTCCCCCTTGACAATTTTCTCGGTAATTCCCCAGCGGTCCTTGTAAACAGGTACCGGCTTGCACAGCCAGATCTTTGGCCGGGAAGGAAGCGCCTGGAAATGTTCCACCAGGGCGGCCAGGTCCATCGCGTATTGTGCCTTGTGTTTCCAATTCTGCGGCTTCGAATCGTTGGTTCCCAGCTTGATGATCACGATATGGGGTTTGAACGCGGTAGCCGCCTTGAAAGCACCCGTTCTCCAATAGGGATGATCGCCCTTCTTGAGCAGGGTGGCTCCGCTGACGCCAAAGTTTCTGCTTTCGTATCCGGCCCCCAGCAAGCCTCCAAGCACCTTTGGATAGTTGTTCTTCCCTCGATTGGCCACACCGGCTCCATAGGTGATGCTGTCGCCTACACAGGCAACGCGAACCACCTCCTCGGCGCGAACCACTGGCGCCTGCAGGCAAATGACGACCAACGCCAGGATCGAATATTTTCTCATGCCGCGACTCCTTATATTTCGCTGGTTGGGAGTCCACATTCTAACAGCAGACCGGCCCTCGAATGGAAAGAATCAGGCCCTCAGGGGATCGGAATCGCCTCGGTCCGCACCTCCGTGACAAGCTCTTCAACCCGTTGCCGGTCAAGCCGGCCCATGAGCACCGTGGCGAGATTGTCCGCGGCCGCCGCGATGCCGTAGCTGATGGCGGCCAGGGGCTCTCGACCTGTATCGAGAGCCAGGGCGATCGCCCCGGCCATGCAATCGCCGCAGCCGATGGAGTTGACCGCCTCGACTCGCGGCGGAAAAATCCTGGCGCAGTCCCCGGCGGAGGTGACCAGGACTGGCCCATCTCCCTGGCTCACCACGACCCACTCGGCGCCGCGCTCGTTCAGCTCTCTCATCCCCGCGAGGACCGCGGCCTCATCGGCGAGCTCTCGGCCCAGGGTCCATTCGAGCTCCTGTCGGTTTGGCTTGACCAGGAAGGCTCCTGCCGAAACGGCCTGGAGCAGCTCCGGCCCGCGAATGTCGAGCACCGCCCTGGCCGGAGTCGCGGCAAGAATTTCAGCGAAGATGTCCTCCGGGACTCCAGGAGGAATAGATCCCATGGCCAGGACCAGGTCCGCCGCCCCAACTCCCTCGGCGCAGGCCTGGCGGAAACAGGCCAGCTCAGAGGCGGAGAGCGCGCCGGCGTTCTCAACCAGCTCCGTTGCGGAACCGGTCGCTGAATCGATCATCGTCGTGCACACCCTTGTCGGCGCGGCGCAGTCAATCCAGGAGGTCTCGACCTCCCAGCCCTTGAATTCACGCTGAACATCCGTCCCTCGATCCCCCCCGAGCACCGAGACAACCCGCCCCCTTCCACCGAGATGAGCGATGGCGATGGCGGCATTGAGGACCTTTCCCGAAGCGCACCAATAGACCTCCGAGACTCGGTTGACCTCTCCCGGGGACAGGCCATCGGCAACCAGGATGTGCTGCCATGCGGGCGAAAGTCCACAGGTGAGTATCAAGAGCCCTCCTCTGCTAGATTACCAGGACCCGCCGCGGCCGACGCGGCGGCCTGCTCAGAGCTTGACCAGGATCCGGCCATCATCCTCGATCCTGACCTCATAGGTTCCCACCCTGGCCCCGGGATTGTCCTGGCAAGCACCGCTCTCAAGATCAAACTGCCACTGGTGAAGAGGACAGGTCACGGTCTTGCCCTGAAGCTGGCCTCGGACCAATGGGCCGCTGCGATGGGGACAGAGCCCATCGATGACGAAGACCTCTCCATCGGCCTCAAAAACGGCAAGGCTCCTGTCCGCGACATTGACCTCGAGACGCTCAGCCTCGCCAAGTTCCTCGCGGGTACCTACCTCGACCCACTCGTCCTTCCCGCTCGCGACCGGCTCCTCTGCCGCCGTGGAGTCGCCTCCCTCAGCAGCTGCCTCGAAGCCGGGAAGCTTCATATCGAGAATCACGTCGAGTGCATCGACCACCTTCGTAAGTCCG
>DCKY01000223.1 GCA_002320775.1 Planctomycetes bacterium UBA1662 | reverse complement strand
CTCTTCGAGGCAGTGAAACTCTCCGGGGTAGAGCTTCGCAGCCTTGCGGCCCTCCTCCCGCCTGATCGCCGCGATCTCTTCCGCTGGCTTATCGGGCGAGCCGCAATCACCGGGAGCCATGGCGGCCACGTGGACTTCGCAGCCGAGGTCCGCGAGCAGGAAGAGCGCTCCGGCGCAGAGGAACTCGGCATCGTCCGGGTGGGCCATGAAGGCTAATACGGTTGGCATGGACATAGCTGCCATTGTCGAATACCGGGGCCGGGTGTCAATGGCGGCCGCCTTGTTTTTAATTGGCGGATTCACCCGGCCGGAGAAAATGATTTCCAAGTGAACTACACACAGGGAGTGAACTCTGGCATCATGGCGATGTCATGGCGGAGCGAAAAGATCTCACTGCGAAGGTTGAAGCGGATAGTGCTGCCGGTGAGGGCATCGAGGTGAAAGAGAAGCTCTCGGAGCGATCCTTTTGCACCTTCGTCATTACCCAGTTTCTCGGGGCTTTCAATGACAACGCCTTCAAGCAGTTGATGCTCCTGGTCGCGGTTGATCTGGCGATTGAGAAAGATGCGGCGTACTACCAGCCCCTTGCCGGAGCGGTTTTCGCCATTCCCTTTGTCCTGTTGAGCGGCTTTGCCGGTTCCCTCGCCGACCGTTTTTCAAAGACCTCGATTATTCGTTTCTGCAAGGTCTGGGAAGTCCTGGTGATGCTGCTGGGCGGAGCCGCCTTCTATATCGAGAATATACCGCTGCTGTTTTTCACCCTTTTTCTGATGGGAGCGCAGAGCGCGTTTTTCGGCCCGGGAAAATACGGCATTGTCCCGGAGCTTCTTCCTGAGGGGAGGCTTGTGAAGGCCAATGGCATCATTCTCATGACGACCTACCTGGCGATCACGCTGGGCACCGCGTCCTCGGGGCTGCTCAAGGACGCGCTGGAGGATGATGGGGGGCTCTATAGAATCCAGGGATTCCTGGTGCTTTTGGCTGTTCTCGGGACGCTGGCCGCCCTGGGGATACGCAGGATGCCTGTCGCCCAGCCGGAGCTCGCGATCAGGGGAAAGCTCTTCGGTGATTTACGGCCTACTCTCGTGGACATTTTCGCGGACCGGTCCTTTCGCAGTGTCGCGCTGACCTACGCCTATTTCTGGGGGTTGGGCGCGGCCCTGCTGATGTTGTGCAACAGCTACGGCAAGATCCTGATGGAGCTGGAGGATTGGCCTACCAGCATGCTGCTTGTGTGCCTGTCTGTGGGGATCGCCCTGGGCGCGTTCGGAGGCGGTCTCATCTCGAAGGGAAAGGTGGATTTCAGGATTTACAGAATGGGACTACTTCTCCTGCTCGCAAGCATGGTGGCGTTGGGCTGGGCGCACCAGGACGTTTTCAGCGCCAGGGCGGCGTTGTTCGTGCTGGGCCTTGCGGGGGGAATGTTCGCCCTGCCCCTGCAGACCAGCATACAGCTCTGGTCGCGGGAGAACCTTCGCGGCAGGGTGATGGGCTCGGTAAACTTCCTCTGCTTCGTTTGTATCTTTCTTGCCAGCGGTATCTTCCTGCTGGCGCGCCTGTGGATTCCCATCGAGTGGATCGGCGCGAGCCTGGCTGGCTTGACAGTCCTGGTTCATCTCTCAGCTCGTCGGGGATTGTCGATGGCCGCGCGGGATCTCAGCTGAAGGGTATTTGCCAGCGAGGGGATCAGGGGGCCGTGTAGAGAACGATCCCACGGGTCTTCGGGGAGACCTCGAGCTTGCCTGAGATCTTCAGCGTCTCGTTGAAGCGGTAGAGAAGCGGCCAGTGCCCGGGCGCGGCGAAGACCTCGATGAGGTCTTCCGTTTCTCCCGAAGCCTTCAGCTTCATGGGGGTAGAGGGGAGGACACCGAAGAGCCTGCTTCCAGGCGGAAGGCTGTGGGTTTCGCCAAGCGCCCGCGCGTGGAGAAGGAGTTTCGGCCGGGTCTTCGAGAGCCAGATGCGAAGCCGACCTCGCACACTCTCTCGTTTGTCTCCGAGCGTCCAGGGCCTGGTGTAGAGGATTGAGAGAGCCAGGTCCTCACCAGCTTCGAGCTTCGCTCCAGCCCCCCAGGAGAGCTTTCCATCGATGGTCATGCGGGTTCCAAGGTAATTCTCCGGAGCGATCCGGACACGGTAAAGCGATCCTGACCGCAGGAGGTCGGCCCGGGCCCCGCCCAGCTCCCAGCCGGTAATCCAGGCCGTTTCGGAGAGTCCTGTCTCGATCGTCAGCCTGACGGTTTCTCGCTGTTTTCCCGGGAGGAGGATCTGTTCAGGCAACTCGAGCTCGAGATCGGCGACCTCAGGCGGCTTTATTGTCCCCGGGGTGTTCCCTCCTGGCGTTCGCTTTCCTTCAGGCGCTCCGCCGCTGGCCCATTCGACGATAATATCAACCTCGGCGGCGCTCAGCCGATGTTCGCCGATGAGCTTGTGCTGCCCCTCCTCCGCGTACCAGGGCGGCATGTTTCGGAGTAGAACCTCCTCCTTGATCGCGACGGCCTGGGGACGGGCATCTCGATAGCTTGTCAGCCGGAAAGGAGCCGGGCCATCGGGGCTGTGGCAGCGTACGCAGTGCGCTTCGAGGATGGGAAGGACATGCTCGCGGTAGCTGTAGCGCGAAGAGATGATGTCATGAGCCTCGGCTTTTCCCGCGGCCAGGGAGCAGCACAATAGCAGGATAAGTTTTTTTTTCTTCACCGGCGTCTTCCGTACCTATTCAATGCGAAGTACTGTTCCACAGGTATCATAGTGTAGGTGATTCAAGAGGCAAGGCATCCGTGCGCGGAGGCCTGTTCGGTTTGATGCAAAAACGGCTGATGGAAATAGTGATCGTGCTGCCGGCCCTGGCGTATGTCGGAGCTCTGTCGGGGTGCCGTGACGGCGCTCCGGCCGGAACTTCGCCTGCCGCTTCGCGGCCGGTTCATTACGCCTGTGCCGCGCATCCCCTGGTCGTCAGCCGTGAGGATGGCGCCTGCGGAGAATGTGGAGCTGCCCTGGTCGCCCAGAAGAGCGTGGGGACCTATCTCTGCGTCGATCATTTTGAGTCGGCGGGTGTTCTGCCCGGCGCCTGCGGCAAGTGCGATAAGCTGCTGGTTGCCATTCCCAATGTCAACATGTGGAAGTGTACCCGGCATCCGGAGGTGATGCTCGATGGCGGCAGCACCTGCCCTGTCTGCGAATCCAGGCTGGTGGAGGTGATGGTCGGCAAGGTCTGGGTTTGCACCCGGAGCCTGGAGGAGACCCTTGGCGAGGAGGGAGCCAGCGGCCTGACGGCTCTACGCCTCCAGGGTAACGGGCTGGGCTTCAACACCGAGGAGCTCGGATTTGGCGAGGGAGACTGCAGCAAGTGCGGCCGTGAACTGCTCGAGGTCACCGTCCAGGTACCTCATGGCGACCACAACCCCCGCTATGGCGGCGTCTTTCGGATGGCGCCGGACAATTGGCATCATCTCGAGGTGGTGGCTCCCCGGGAGGGCCTGCTACGGGTGTATTTCTTTGACAACTATACCCGCCCTCTGGAGGCCTCAGGGTTTTCGGCCAGGTACCTTCGCGCGAGTTTTGATGAGAAGGATGGTTTTGTCGATGGGGCCGAGGACTTTGAGCTGAAGCCCGCTGCCGCCGGAGGCTGTCTCGAGGCCGCTGTTCCGGATTTTTCCTTTCCATTGCACCTCGTCATCAAGGTCGTGCTGGGCGGGAAGGAGGAGCGGTTTGATTTTACTCTCAGGAAGCTGGGATCCGCCGGGGACGCGTCCTCCCAGCCGCGACGTCCCGAAGATTCCCTGGTCATTCCGGCTTCCGCAGCCGGGATCGTTTCCGAGTTGAGCTCGCGGGACGAGCGGGTCCGGGTCCTGTTGCGGGAGCAGGACTACAAGAGGCTCTTCCTTCCGGCCTTCGAGGCCAAGGCGCTCGCCCTGGCGCTCGAAAAAAAAATGGCGCCTGGCGAGGCGGCTGATCGCAAACGCGGCCTCGGCCGTGCTGTGAAGGAGGTCGTGAGGGGAGCCTGGCTGCTGGACCACTTCGGCGACCAGGGGGACCGGACCGAGGTACTCCAGCAATACGATGTCTTTTCCAGCGGTGTGAAGTCGCTGAAGGCTCTCTACCCGGCTCCGCCTGCCGATGACTGAGTCGGTTGGCCTCCCGTGCCG
>DCKY01000265.1 GCA_002320775.1 Planctomycetes bacterium UBA1662 | reverse complement strand
TTTCGAGCGGCTTTCCGGCGACCACCGCAGGCTGCTCGCTTTCGCCGCCAGCGAGCAGGCCCGCCCGCGAGCGCAGATCGAAATCCCCCTTCAGCTTGCCGGGTTTTTCACCGTGGCAGGGGAGGCATCTCGCTTTGAGCAGGGGCAACACCTTGCGAGCGAAGATCACCTCGGCGGATTCCTCGGCAATGGCCGGGAAGCTTGCGAAGAGTATTGCCAGGGTGGTTAAAAGCCGGGAGATCCTGCCTGGTATTGAAGGAAGGGGTCTGTCGTCACGGGAGGATGTGGTTTTCATCTCACCCACGATTCTGGAGTAAGGAAAAGCTGAAAGCAAGCAGACCGCTGCGGGAAGCGGATCTATTTACGCCAGACGAAGCGCGGAATTCCGCGGAAGAGGTCGATGCGTTCGCGGTCGTTGGCGATGCGGGGACCCGGGGTACTGCGGCCGGCGGTGATTTGCTCGCTGATGAGCTTGAAGAGCTCCTTCACTTTCTCGGGGTGGTCTGCAGCCAGGTTCTTTGTCTCGCCGGGGTCGCTGTCAAGCCGGAAGAGCTGTACGAAGGGAGCCCTCTCGAGCTCCTTTCGGTTCGCGGGTTTTTTGCCGTAGTCGCCGAGCGCTTTTTTCCAGGCTTCTTCCTGCGGCGGCGAGTTGCCATAGCGGCCGGCGCAGCCGCTGCCGGGGCAGAGCGCCAGCTTCCAGGGGCCTGAGTGGAAGGCCATCGCCGGGGCGCCCTGGACGACCAGGGTTTCACGCGCCCCCTTTGCGGCCGGATTTTTCAGCAGCGGCAGAAAGCTGACCGAGTCGGGCGCCTCCTCGGCGTCGAGCTTCTCTCCGGCGATCTCCGCCGAGGTAGCGAGGAGGTCCTGCAGGCCGATGAGGGCATCGCAGCTGCCGCCGGGAGCGGTGACTCCCGGCCAGCGGGCGACGCAGGGAATGCGGAAGCCGCCCTCGTAGACCGAGAACTTGTAGCCCCTATAGGGGCCGCTCGAGTAGTGGCCTTCCTTCTCCAGCTCCTTGAGCTGGGCGTAGGTCGCCTTTCTCTTGCGGCCGGCGTAGAGGGCCGCGCCGTGGTCCGATGCCGCGATCACAAGGGTGTTCTTCGCCGCCCCGGTCCTGTCGAGCGTCGCGAGCACCCGGCCGACCACCGCGTCGGTCTCCATGATGAAGTCGCCGTAGATTCCAAGCTGGCTTCTGCCGGCGAAGGGGGGGCTCGGCGAGGTTGGCGTGTGTGGGGAGGTGAGCGCCAGGTAGAGGAAGAAGGGGTTCTTCGTTCTTGATTCTCTCGAGATGAAATTTTCCGCCTCGTCGGCGAAGGTGTCGAGCACCTTCCAGTCTTCGAAGTCCTCGGCCGCGGGTCCGACCCGGTTGAAGGCGCTCCAGCCCTTCCTGGCCGTTACCTTGCCGACAAACTTGTGGTCGCGGACGAAAACGTAGGGATACATGTCGAGCGAGCCGGGCAGGATGAAGCTCTCGTCGAAGCCATAGTCGTTCGGTCCGACCAGCAGCGGCTTGGTGTAGTCGACGTTGGTGAGGCCCTGGACCTTGCCGTCCCTGGTCTGCATGGCGGTGCCGAGATGCCATTTGCCGATGCAGGCGGTCCGGTAGCCGGCTTTACGGAGCATGCGGGCGATGGTGAACTGGGTCTTCTTCAACTGCAGGCCGATGAAGCCCCAGGGGCCGCCGTTGGAGCCGCGTCCGAAGCGGAAGGGGTAGCGCCCGGTGAGGATCGCCATCCGCGAGGGGACGCAGACCGATGCCGAGGCGTGGGCGTTGGTGAAGCGCACTCCCTCTTTTGCCAGCAGGTCAAAGTTCGGTGTCTCGACCTGGCAGCGCTCCCCGCCGAAGCTCTTGATGTCGCCGTAGCCGAGGTCATCGGCCAGGATGAAGACGATGTTGGGGAGCTTGTCAGCGGCGGAGATCGGGTTGAACGAGGTGAACGACAGGCTTACGGCCGCAAGGGCCACCAGGTAGCGGGTCATTTTCCAAAGCAATAGAGTGCCTCCGAGGTGCGGATAAAGAGGTTGCCGTAGGCGATCGGGATCGATGAGCGCGCCGGATAGCCGCCCAGCTTGACGTTGTTGAGGAGTTTGAAGGCCGGGGGCTTGCCATCCTCTCCGGGCTTGTCGCCATCGGTGTGCGCGGCAACCACGACGACATCTCCGTCGGCGTTGATCATATAGATCTTGCCGGCGGCCGCCGTCGGCGAGGCCCGCATGTAGCGGAAGCCGGGAAGTCGGCTCTTTCGAAGCACCTCCCCGGTCTTCGGGTCGACGCAGTTGAGCACCCGTTTGCGGCCGTTGAGAACGTAGAGCTTTCCCCGGTAAAAGAGGGGTGTCGGGGTGTCGGTGGTGTCGCGTTCGAGCTTCCAGCTGACCTTTGTGGCGCTTCCCGAAGAGTCGATCGCGATCACCGGGCCGAACTTCGGGGCCGAGGCGTAGACCAGCCCGCCCCCGGCTACCGGGGAGGTTACCATGCGCCAGTGGGTGATCTTTTCCGGGTTCCAGCCGCCGTGGCGCCAGAGCTCCCTGCCGGTGGCGGGATCGTGGGCGCTCAGGGTGTCTCCACCTACAACGAGGATCTCTGTCCTGTCGCCGACTCGCCTGGGAATGGGGGTCGAGTAGGATTCGAGGGATTCCGCCACCGCCTCCGACTCGCGAAGGTGCCGGTAGACGACCTTTCCGGTCGTCGGGTCGATGGCGAGGAGGTAGGATTCGCGGGTGAACTTGCCGACCTGCTCGAGGTTCTTGTAGCGCGAGTCTCGATGCAGGACCTGGATGAAGAGCTTGCCGTTGGACAGCAGCGGACTCGAGCCGTAGCCGAACTGGCAGTTGAAGTCTCCGTAACGTTCCTGCGCATTCCAGCCCCAGCTCTTTTTCCCGGCGAGGTCGTAGCAGGAGAGGTCGCCTCTTCCGGTCAGGAAAAAGACCCGCTCTCCATCCGTGGCGGGAGATGGAGCGGCGAGGAAATTCTCGGTACCCTGGTTGCGGTCATCTTCGCCTTTTCCGAGGGGGCTGCTCCAGACGGTCTTGCCGTTTTCCCTGTCGA
>DCKY01000094.1 GCA_002320775.1 Planctomycetes bacterium UBA1662 | reverse complement strand
CCTGGCGATCCTCGCCTTCACCGGATACGGCCACACCCACATAACGGGTAAACACGCGCACTTCGTTGCCTGCCTCAAAAAGGCCGCGAAATACATGCTCAAGCAACAGACGATGCGTACCGGCGACCCGGCCAGAGACGGACGCTACGGCGGCGAAGCTTCCGAGCAATGGATCTACAGCCATGCGATCGCCACCATGGCCATGGCCGAGCTGCTGTTGATGTCGAACGACTTCAAGCTCAAGAAATCGGTCAGAGAAGCGACCAAGCTCTGCCTTCGCGCGCAGAACGATGGGCGAGGATGGCGCTACGGAATCAAGCCTGGAGACAATGACACATCTGTGACGGGCTGGATGGTCCTCGCCCTCAAAACCGCCAAGCAGTGCCGCCTGGGACTCCCAAAAGGGGCGTTCCAGAGTTCCTTCAAAGGCGCCCTCAAGTGGTTCGATTACGCCACCGCCTCTAATGGCAAGGTTGGCTACAACGTACCTGGAGACGAAGGCTCCCGGCTTGCCGCCGGGCACGCGAAGCCTTATCCCTTCTCCAAGAATCTCTCCTGCATGACCGCGGTCGGGGTCCTCTGTCGTCTCTTCTCAGGCGAGAGCCGGCGGACCGCCTCCATCCGCTCAGGCGTCGATATTCTCTCGCAGCAACCGCCTGTGTGGCATGAACAAAAGGGCCGCTCACTCTCCACCATCAACATCTACTACTGGTACTACGCCACCTACGCCATGTTCCAGTTTGGCGGCAAGCCCTGGCTGGCATGGAACGAAAAGATGCAGAAGGCTCTCATCGACACCCAGAGGGCCGAATACAAGGACGACTCCCCCGAGGTGGACGGCAGCTGGGATCCCATTGGCGAATGGGGCATCTCCGGCGGCCGCGTCTATTCCACAGCCCTGGGAGCCATGACCCTCGAGGTCTACTACCGTTTCAAGCGGCAGCAGGAAGGAATTGGCCTGTAGAGCTCTCGAAGCTCCAGCTCGCCTGGCCCCTCGTCCCCGCTCTCAGAAGGAGGCCAGGTGAGCCGCCAGCTTCCACATGCCCAGCACATCCGCCTTCGGACAGGCCTCGGCCGTGTAGTTCAGATTGAGCGGCTGCAGACGCACCTTGCCGCCGGGGTCGAAGAAGACCTGCCGGAAGGTGACCTCTCCTTGTCCTTCAGAGGAAGAGCTCTTCCTGACCAGGGCGAAGTCACGGCTGCGCAGGGGGCTGTCGGAAAAAACGGCCAGGTCGCCTTCGGCGAAGCTCGGCCTGACAGGAGCCTCCATGCTGTCGCCGATGATATGGACCGCGAAGGCGCCTTCATCCGGAACCGAGGGAAGGTGGAGAAACTCCTCCGGTTCTCCCACCGGCCGGCCCTCCTGGTCAAATTCAAACGAGTAGCCATCGACTACCGAACCAAAAATAGGAATCCCGGAACGCTCCCCGGCGGCATCATCCGGAACCTGGCCCCGCTGGGTCTCGGCCAGGGCCAGGTTCAGACGCGCCACCTGCGCCTCGAGAGCCTGGATCTGTCCCTCCTGGAAGGCCAGGAAGTGATTCGGCGACAGCTTCAGGAGCCTGGCGACCTTCTCGGCCAGTCCGGACTCCAGGTTCTTTTTTCCCGCCTCGATATCCCGAACCTGGTATTTCTGGATACCGAGCTTCAACGCGACATCCTCCACCGAGAGATGTCGTTTCCGGCGCTGGGTGCGGATCTCCTTGCCCAGAGAACCGGGAAGGCTCGGCTGGATAACACCCTCGGAAGGAGCGGCCTCGCCGCGAAAGAAATAGGACGGCTCGACGCCCAGGGCCTCGGCGATCCTGGCAAGCACCTTGGTGTCGATACGGCGCTGCCCCTTCTCCAGCCGCGACATCTGCGACTGCGAGAGTCCAATCATCTCGGCCAGGTCCTTGGCCGACATCTTGATACGCTCGCGTAGGATCTTTACCTCGAGACCGATGTCGAGCATGCGCCTGGCGCTCCAATGAGTAAAATGAAACTGCCCCTGTTACATCTTACCAAAAACGCAATTTCTTGCAATCTGCCCAAGTCTCTACAGCGTTACCGGAAGCTCCGGGGCCGAAAAAGGTCAGGACCCGGCCGAAATGAACTGAATGGTCATGCTCAACCCGTTAAAAAGCGCGTGAAAGAAGATCGCGAAGTAGAGGCTGCCGGTCCTGTGATAAACGTAGCCTATCGCCATACCGACAATCAACAGCGGCAGGAATGCCGCCAGGCTGAAGTGGGAGCAAGAAAAGACCACGCTGGAAAAAACCAGGGCGGGAAACACCCCCCACCGGCTCTTGAGCAGGCCGAAAAAGAAGCCCCTGTAAATCAGCTCCTCCCAGAGGGGCGCCAGGATCACAGCATTGAACACCAGCAGGGAGATCTCGAGCCGGTCTCCCCTGGCCACCGCATCGCCAAACATTTTGACGACCTCCTGGGGCAGCGGCTCGTAGCCAAAGAACTCGATCAATTCAATCCAGATATGGGTGCACAAACCGAAAGGGACGATAAAAAGTACATAGACCAGGACAACGGGTAAAAGGTTGGCCGGCGCTGCCCCGCGTAAACCGAGGATCGCGGACGACTGTCCCAAACTGCCAACGACGAAATACCAGACCAAATACGCGATCAGTCCGCCCCCCAGGAGGTAGCCGCCTGTTATGCTGGTTGCCCTCGGCTGGATTTCACTCGAATAAAGACCGGTGTCCCAGCTCTCCTCCAGGATCCCCATGATGATCCCGGGAACAAGCAGAAAGGCGGCAAGCGCCAGCAGCACGGAGAGGCCGGTCCAGCGAGGAGCATCACAAGCGGGAGCCGTCCTGAACAACCTGCTCGAATTCAACTTTATAAGACCGAAGAGCGACAGGTTGGCAAGCAACACCAGCAGCAACAATTCAAAGTTACCCAGCTGTGCATCCTGCATGAAGTCCGCCCCCTCAGGCCGACCCGGTTCCGTCGACCATGCCCTCGGTGGGACTCGATGCGTTGGCGTAGAGCTTACGCTCGATCCGGCCGGCAAGATACGCCTCACGGCCCGCCAGCAAGGCGTTCTTCATCGCGCGGGCCATTCGGACCGGGTCCCGGGCCAACGCGATACCGCTGTTGAGCAGGACGCCTTCCACTCCGAGCTCCATGGCGATCGCCACATCGGAGGCCGTGCCGACTCCCGCGTCGACGATGACGGGAGTGTCGATGGTCTCGAGAATGATCCGGATATTGTTGGGATTGAGGATCCCCTGTCCGGAACCGATAGGTGAGCCCGCCGGCATGACGCTGGCGGCTCCCGCCTCGGCGAGATGCCGGGCAAGAATGGGGTCATCCGAGGTGTAGGTGAGCACGGTGAAACCTTCGGAGACCAGCGTGGCCGTCGCCTCAAGGGTGGCCACAGGGTCAGGAAGAAGGGTGCTCTCGTCGCCGAGCACCTCGAGCTTGATCAGGTCTGTCTCCAGCAATTCCCGGCCCAGGCGAGCGTAGCGGCAGGCATCCTCGGCGGTATAGCAGCCCGCGGTATTCGGCAGGAGCGTGTATTTAGAGCGGTCGAGGTGCCGGACGAGGCTCTTCTCGGGATCTTCGAGGTTGGCCCGGCGAATCGCCACCGTGACCACCTCGCAGCCTGAGACCTCCAGGCATTCGTTCATCTCTTCATTGCTGGAGTACTTCCCCGTACCCACAAACAATCGCGAACTGAAACGATGGCCGCCCAGAACGAGCGCATCATCACTGGAGTCAGAAGATACTTCCTGCCGCTCGATATCTCGCGTTTCAACGCCTTGTGACATGGATTCTCAACCTCCACCGACAAAAGTCACCACTTCCACCTCGTCTCCATCCGAGAGGAGCACCTCCTGGTGCGTCCGCTTGGGAACAATGCCCCGGTTGACCTCAACAGCCACTCCCTCACGCGGCAGCTCGAGAGCCTCGAGCATCTGCCCTACTGTCGTTCCAACAGCAAAGGAATGGGTCTCACCGTTAATCGTAATTCGCAGCATTCTGCCAAGCAGCGGGTCGCAGGCGTCAGCCTGGCCCCGTCCTCGTTCGAGACTGTCCAGAAAGATGGAATAGCCACGAGGAGGGTAGCACAGGAATGCCCCGGGGAGAAAGCAATTGCTACCCGGGGCGCGAGACGGAAAGGGGAAGAGCGGGGCATGCCACCAGCACGCCCCGGAGACTCACTCCTTCTCCTGAGCGGAAGTCTCTGTGTCAACCTCGACCCCGAGTTTCTCAAGATAGAACAGGGCGTTCGACCTGTACTGGCGTCCGCCGCGGGCGAGATACTCGCGGAAGTGCTTTACTGCGTCATCCTTCCTTCCCTGGAGGTCATAGATCGCTCCGAGGAAGTAGTAAGATTCCGGGTTGTCCGGCTCAGCGACGAGGGCCTTGCGAAAGGCCGCCTCCGCTCCGGGCAGATCTTTCTTCAATGCGAGAACATAGCCCAGCGCGGCGTTGACACCGCTGTAACGCTGCGCATCGGTCAACTCCGCCGCCTTGCGAAAGTTGATCTCGGCGCTGTCGATCTCCCCCATCTTCAGGTAGATACGCCCGAGATGGTAACGGTACCTGGGGATGTCGGGCCGCAGATCGATCGCCTCTTCGAGGCTGCTTACGGCGAAATTGAAGTCGCCCTTTTCAAAATGGACGCTGGCGATCTGGTAGTGGTAGTCATCCCGCTTGGGATACTCCTCGACTCTCGCCCGGAGAAAATCCAGGCGGCTATCGAGATACGAGTGAGTCGTTTCCTCTGAAAGAGAATACTGCTCCCTCTCATCGACAATCGATTCACAGGCGCAAAGCGACAAACAGAAAACCGAAACCAATGCCAGCGGACCCCTGGAAGGGGCATTTTTGATCTTTTCAGACATGTCCTTTTTCCTCCGAGATGGGACGTGTATACCCTTCATCGGTATTCCAGCGGAAAAACTTGCCTGTGAACCTGCCGCGGAACCGATAATCCCAAAGAGCTCTCCTGCGGGTGCTGGAGCCTCCCCAGGGCCCCTTCCCGACTCGCATTATCAGTCGATGATTCCGCCGGTCTACTGACTCGGCTGGTCAGGGCCTCACCAGGTCGAGTTCGGCGTCCTCACCGAGTCCGGCCAGTTTCCGCTGCCCGAGCAGGACCCTGCCCAGGACCGTCACCCTGCCCTCCCACTCGGGCAGGGGCCGACCGGCGATAAAGAGTCGGCCGCCGCCGCCGTGCAGCGGATGAGAAATGACCGTGCCGCGCAAGATCCTCCTCGAGGAGCGCTCCGGAGCGAGAGCGCAGCCGGCCGCGGGGTCGGCATCCTCAACGACTGGATCGATCAACAGGCCGACAGGTTCAACCAGCCTCCTGGGACGCAGCCCGGAGAAGGCTCCGCGCTCGACGAGATGCAGGACCGCCGAGGAGTGGTTCGGAGCGGAAGAAAGGAACAGCTCGAGGTAGATCTTCTCGCCTCCTTTCGCCAGCAGGCAGAGCCTTGGCGGCCGCAGGCGAGCCAGGCGAAAGGAAGAATACAGCCGAAAGGGCGGCATCGTATCAACCGGGGGCGCGGCTGGAATGGCATCGAGGCTCCGCGCCCCGCCGCCGAGCAGCTCCGCCGCCCCCGCACCGCGTCCGGCAGCCGGCAGGACCCCGCCGGGCTGGCCCCGGAGCTTCTCCACCAGCTCCCGGGCCGGCCTTCCCCGACACAGGAAGAGACAGCGCAGCCATTCCCGGCGCAGAGCCGGCCGGGAAAGCCGGCCGCTCAGCGCCTCTGCCGCTTTTTGAACAACAAGCTTCTCCAGCCGGTTTTCCCTCTCCCTGCCAAGAAGCTTCTCTCCCTCTCCAGCCCCCTCGAGCCAGGAGCCCACCGCCTGGGCCGCTCCAAGACGGGCCAGCCAGGGCGCTCCCCGGGAGGCCGCCAACTCGAGCACCTCGTCAAAGCAAGGCTGGCCCTGCAGTCTGGCGGCGGCCGCCCTGCTCGCGGCCATCGAAACCAGGAAATTCCCATCCAGGATGAGCGGGCAGAAAGATCCGGGCCCTTCGCCCTCTCCGCAAAGCCTGAGAGCCTCGGCAAGGACCCACCGAATACGCTCTTCCTTCTCCGCGGCAAGTGCGGCAGCCACCCCGGATGCCTGGGCCGCGGCGGGGTAACGAGTGAGCGACAATGCGGCGGCGAGACGCCTGCCGGGCACTGGCGAGGCGAGCGCCGCGCCAAGAGCCGCGTGGTCTTCTTTCCTGCTCCCGATATTCGCCAGCGCCAGGGCAGGCTCCTCTCCTGCCTCCTCCGAAGAGGCCATCCCCAGGAGCGCGCCGCGGGAGGCCTCGGTGTCCAGCCTTCCGAGGGCTGAGACAATCTCCCGGCGAACGAGCGGATCGCCCTCCAGCTCGAGCCGACCCAGCAGCACACGGTCGGCGCCGGGAGGAGTTTTCCTGCCGAGAAGACCCACCGCCTTCAGGCGCACCTCGGGGCTGGCGTCTCCCAGGGCTCCGGCCGCGAGCCTGAGCACATCGACAGCCTTCGTACCTGGCCAGCAGCGCCACTCGGCCGCCTCCATTTCATCTACCAGGACGGTATTCACCGGCGGCGGCTTGCTCGTCGAGGAGCAGGACCACAGCGATGACAGGAGAATCGTGGCTATGACCGCAGCGCTCTTCCTGGTCGACGCAGCTGAGAGCACCTTTATTCCCCCGCCGGAGTTTCAGCGTTGCCGCGTTTCAGAACCTCTATCTCCTCAACGGGAAAGAGCTTCCCCTGTCCTATGCCGGGGCATTCATCCGCGATCTCATCCCAGGCTCTCTCGCTCTTGAGGTTGCCGCGCCAGAAAGGAAAGGTCCGGCACTGCGTCGGGCGCGCGGGATAGACAGAGCAGCCCTTGTCGAAGAAAACGCAATCTCCACCAGGCTTCTCGATGAGAGAATAGCGTCTTCCCACCTTGCGAAGATAGCGCTCGCCGAAGCTGTCTACCGAAAGGCCGAGGTGCTTCGCGAGCGCCTCGATCTCCGCTGGCTCAACCCACACATAGCCGGGAGCTCCCGTACAGCAATCTCCGCAGCGTGTGCAGGAAAAGCTCAAACCCTCTCGATACCACGGTTTTGACGACATACAGAGAGGTTTAGCCGTCCTTGGGGTGCCTGTCAATAAATCAAACTGAAGAGGTATTCATAACCGATGCGGGCGAGACCCTTCCATAGCCGTACGTATTTTCACTATAATCCCGCTGTATGGACCGGTGGATCACCTGCCTCATAGCGACTTTCATGCTCCTGCTCCTGTCAGGCTGCGCTCAACGCATCCTGCACATCGAATCGCAGCCGCCTGGAGCCGACGTCTACATCAACGGGGAGGCCGCCGGCAGGACTCCGCTCGAACACCCCTTCGACTTCTACGGAAAGTTCGAGATCGTGCTCCGTCACACCAACCATCAATCCAGGCGAATCGTCCACGAGGCCTCGCCGCCGTGGTACGCCTACTTCCCGATAGACATCATCGTGGAATTCGTCCTGCCCGTCTTTCCCCTGCGCGATGTTCACCGAATCGAGGCTTCATTGCAGAAGGCCGGCAAGATAGATGATGCCCTGCGCAAGGACCTCGATGAAAAAGTACAAGCCGAGAGCCCGGAGGGCGGCGGCAAGGAAAAGTGAAAGGGGCTGGCGGACCGCCGGGCGGCACTCCCGTGACGGCAACCCGCAGACAATAGATGTTCTCAAAGACCATCCAGCCCAGGCTGTGGTACCGGGACAAGAAGGTCACCGTGGTCGGCCTCGGATCCTTCGGCGGCGGCGCCGGTGTGACTCGCTTTCTTGACTCACAGGGAGCCCGTGTCACGGTGACGGATCTCAAGACCGACAAGGAGTTGGAAAAAGAGCTTGCCGGCCTGGCTGATCTTGACATCAAGTGGGTGCTTGGCGAACACAGAGATGAGGATCTACTGGAAGCCGACCTGGTGGTGCTCAACCCGGCCATCCCCAGGTGTATTCCCCTGGTCGAACGCTGCGTAGGCGCGGGGGTGCCTCTTGAGACTGAGATGAACCTGTTCTTCAAATATTGCAGAGGAAAGATCTGCGCGATCACGGGTTCGAACGGAAAGACCACCACCACCAGCCTGGCCGGCGCCATGGCCAGGCAGCGCTGGCCGGAACTGCTGATCGGCGGCAACATCGGCCGGTCCCTCCTGCCGCAGGTGGATCAAATCGCCGAAGAAGACTGGGTCCTCCTCGAGCTCTCCAGCTTCCAGTTGGATGACCTCGCCTCCATCGACAGGCGCCCGAATATTTCGGTGATCACGAATCTCTCGGAAAACCACATCGACTGGCACGGCAGCTACGACAACTATCTCGCGGCGAAGCGGCAGATCCTGCGGACAGGGCCGCCGCCCGACATCGCGGTCCTGAACCTCTCTGATCCGCTCCTGCGGAAATGGGCCGGAGAGAGCACACGGGAGCTGCGAGCTGTCTCGACCCCCGCGGAGGGAATCACCGGGGTCATCACAGATATGGATGCGGGAGCTGTCCGCTCCATCGGCGGCGGGAAGGAAGAGCGACTGTTTTCCCGCGAGGACCTCCAGCTGCGGGGAGATTTCAATCTTGTCAACGCGGCGACTGCCGCCGCCGCGGCGGCGGCGATGGGAATCGAGCCGCCCGAAATCCTCGAAGCGGTCCGGTCTTTCAAGGGCGTCGAACACCGGCTACAGCTCGTCGGCACCTTCAGAGAGGTCGAATACTTCAATGACTCGATCGCCACCACCCAGGAATCAACCGTTGCCGCCCTCCAGAACCTGGGACCCGCGGTCATCCTCATCTGCGGCGGCAAGAGCAAGGGGTGCGGGTTCGACCAGCTGGCCGCGACGGCCGCGAAAGAGACCCGGCACGTGGTCCTGATCGGAGAAACGGCCGGGGAGATCGAAACGGCAATCAGGGCGGCGGGAGCCGACTCCCCCGAGCTGACCCACGCCGCCGACCTCCGCGCCGCGGTCGAGGCGGCCGCTGGTTCGGCGCGGCCGGGCGACCGGGTCCTGCTTTCCCCGGCCTGTCCCAGCTATGACCAGTTCAAAAATTATGACGAGCGCGGCAAAGAGTTCTGCAGACTTATCGAAGAACGATTCGGCGAATAAATAACCCGAAATGCTGAATCCCCCTTCCGAAGCAGTTAAAATGATGACTCGGCAAGCATCGATAGAACGATCAGGAGACAGGTATGAAATCTTCCGGATATCTCGCAGGCATTTCCCTTCTACTCACCTTTACGCTGACAGCCGGATTCCTGTCCCTGGACTCCGCGCCCGCCGGGAACGGCCAGGCCAGCGCACAGGAAGAAAGGCACGGGGGAGACATCATCTTCGAGGTGAAGAAGAACAGGCAGAAGCTCGGACACTCGGTCTTCAGCCACCAGCTCCATCTCGATTCCGGCTCGACCTGCAAAGACTGCCACAATGACAAGGTCTTCAAACGCGAGCGCAAGATCGGCAACAACAAGTTCACCATGAAGGACATCATGGAGGGCAAGGCCTGCGGAGCCTGCCACAATGGGCGTACCGTGATCAAGAACAAGACCATCTTCCATCCCAAGAACAACTGCAAGCGCTGTCATTCGGCCACGTTCCGCAAGAAACGACGCTGAAAACAACGGAATCTGAAACCGTCAAGGTTCTGGGCGGGCGTCCCGCATACGGCACCCCCCGCGCCCCCGGCTCTACCCGGTTTGTTTTCGTTATCCCTTACACAGATAACACTTGGGAAAACACTCCGGATCCGGCACGAGTATTGAATAGTCTCTTACCGAAAGCGAATGCTGACTTCATTCGTGACGAAATAAAAGAGCTGAACAATACAAAGAGGAGCGAGACGGCGAAAGCCCCGCATTCCACGATCACCAGGCCCTCCCCGACCTGCGCCTGGTCTGCCGCGCGACCCGATACGACAACTTCCTGTCCTCCCCGCGCCGCCTCGCTCCTCCCTCCCTTTCCTCCCCGGCCAACCAGCCAAGGCAAAAAGATGGATCGAGAACCCCTCCCAACCGGACAGAGTCGAGTCTTCATCATCGGCTTCGAAAACTTCTCCTTCTACTACCTGCCCAGGAGAGCTCGGATCGTCTCCCGCCGACAGCCGCCGACCCTCAACTGGACGCCTCCTTCGAAGAATTCCCGCTCCGAAGAAGAGGACACACCGTCGACCGGCGTCTAGAGCTCTCAGCCCCCGCTGCCAGGCTCTTCAGCAGGTCCGTGCCCATCCTCGTTCCGTTCCGCGGCAGCGGCAGTTGATTCGGAACGGGAAGAATGGATGCCGTATTTGCGCAAGCGGCGGTAGAGCGCCTTGCGAGTGATGCTGAGCCATTGGGCCGCACGAGACTTATTGCCCCCAAAGCGCTTCAGGGCGGCCTCGACCGCCTCGCGTTCAGCCTCATTGACGATGCTCTCAAGAGAAGCCCGTGCCCCTCCCACGGCCAGGCCCCGGCCTCCCCGCCCGACAAGCTCCGGAGAAACATCATCTATCGAGATTTCATGGATTCCGAGGGTGGCCAGGCGGCGCATCTCATTCTCAAGCTCCCGGACATTTCCCGGCCAGTGATACCTGGCCAGCAGCTCAACGACACCTTCGGCGAATTGCGGCGCGCGCTTCAGCTCATCGTGGCGGGAGAAGAGCAGCCCGGCGAGAGCTGGTATGTCCTCCCAGCGTTCCCGCAGTGCAGAGACATCAAGCTGCAGCCCCTTGATCCTGTAGTAGAGATCCTGGCGAAAGGCGCCCTTCCTCACCAGGCGCTCGAGGTCCGCCCGGGCGGCCGCGATCACCCGAATATCAACCAGCAGGGTTCGCTTGCTCCCCAGCGGACGCACCTTGCCATCCTCCAGTACGCGCAGCAGACGTGTCTGCATGTCGATGCTCATATCCTCAATATTGTCGAGAAAGAAGGTGCCTCCATCCGCCTGGGACAGCAGTCCCTCCCTCTCCGACTCCGCCCCGGTAAAGGCTCCCTTCTCATGCCCTAGAAGCTCGCTCTCGATCAGGGTATCTGGAATAGATCCGCAACTGAGGGTGACAAAGGGCGCTGCGGCCCGCGACGAGGCCTGGTGGATGGCATGCGCCAGGATCGTCTTTCCCGTACCTGACTCCCCGTAGATCAAGACAGGGATATTGGAACCGCTGACCCCCCTGATCGTGTCAAAGAGATCCAGCATGTCGGGATTCGCCGAGGCCAGGCCAAAGAAATCGTCGAGCTCCCGGGCGAACTCGGTCCGGCTCTCCTCGGCCGGCTCGGCCTCCCGCGCCGGCGGAGCGGGGACGGCTTTCGTCCTGGAACCGCGCAGGCTGGCCTCCTGCTCGCGAAGCCTGATCGCGACCGCGCAGAGGGCAGTCCAGGCGGGCAGCCGATCCTTTGCCGCGGCGGGAACCTCGAGCATGACAAAACGATGGTCAAGATAGATTCCGCCGATGATCTCTTCACCGGAAAAAACCGGACAGATTCTGATAGAGAGCGGTGATTTCAATCCCTCCTTCGAATCCTCGGTGCGGAAGCGGCGGTCGGTGCGGGCATCATCGACGGCCCAGCACTCTCCCGCGGAGAGCATCCGGCTGATGGCGAAGTGGCTCATCCTCCTCAGCGGATCCTGGATATCCTCACTGTCCCTGTTGCGGGCCGCGAGAACATGGAACCCCCCGGGCTTCCCCAGCAGGAACAGGAAGGCCCTCTCCGCATCGGTATCAGAGATCACCGAATCGAGAATGTCCGAGAGGTTTTTACGCCCCGGCCCGCCTGCGCCAAGCCCAGCGAGAGCTCGCAGGAAACGATCATCATTGCCTTCTTCCCTGGCCATAGCATCCATCCTACCACCCACGCGCCGACCGTTGGCAATCTTCCCCACGCGGACAGCCTCATCTCAGCCGCCGATGATCTTCCGCGAGAGCACCTCGGCAAAGCCCATGTTCTCAGCCCTCAACAAGGTGATGCGCCTCGCCGAATCAAGCACCTCTACCCGGGAAGCTCCATCGAGGGGGCGGCCGTCAGCCACCAGCCGCATACCTCGCTTGGGCAGATCCTCTGCGACGAAAACCAGCGAACGGTCAAGGGGCACCGCGAGCGAAAACCGGACGGAGCTGAAGGGAACCGCCTGGTGAGGATAGAGCGGCGTCACCACCATGGCCGCCAGCTCGGGATGTACCGCGGGTCCGCCGGCGGCGAGGTTGTAGGCGGTCGATCCCGCCGCCGTCGCCACCACGAAGCCATCACCGGCAAATTTGTTGAAGAGAACTCCATCAAGGAAAACGCTGAATCGTACGCTCTGGCGGGTCTGCCGCTCGAGCAGGACGTCATTGAAGGCGAAGAGCTCCTCCTGCCGGCCATCTTCAAGCTCGGCGTTGATTCGCAGCACCGGATGCTCATCTGCCTGGTAATTTCCCGAGGTCAGGACCTCAACGACATCATCCAGGCAGGACTGGGGATTCATATGGAAACCGACTGTTCCAAAATTTACGCCGAAGATGGGCTGCTGGGGAAAATCGTAGCGGTGCAGGCACTCCATCAGAAAGCCATCGCCCCCGAGCACCAGCAGAACCTGGGCGCCGTCTTCGGCCGTACCGGGCTCTGCCACGATCTCGAAGCCGCCCTCCCTGAGGCTGTCCTCGAGCCGCCCGAGGCTCTCAGCGCACTCCGGCGCCTGCGTATTGGCAAGGCAACAGATCCTGGAGAGATTTCGCTCGCTCACGAGGTCACCCTGGCGCCTTCCCTCGCCGCAAAAAAGAGCCACTCGGCAAGCTCATCCTTGCCCCGGCCATCGAGGACCTTGTAGCTCCTGCCGGCTCCATCGCCGCTCTCCTCGCGATCTCGATCACTTCGAAAACGCTTGTAGCTGATCTCCCGGAAATCGTTGTCGAAATCGTAGGACCGCGAGCCGGAGAAGCGCGCCAGGATAACCCCGATCTCATCCCGGGTGAGCAACCCCTCCTCGTTGTAGCTGACCAGGACACTCCGCGCCTTTGTCGACAGCACGAGATCGAGCATGGCCGAGAAGACGTCGCCGATGGCCCCGCTGCCATTGGTTTCTTTCGTTCGCCGGCGGCCCCTGCGAACGCAATACGCCGACTTGAGATGATCGTAGGGTCTGAGCCCGGTCTTGCCGTAGAGAGACGCCTCGAACTTTCCAAGGTCATCGTAGAGATGGTAGCCGGAGAGGATATCCAGTACGTGATAGTTTGCCGCGTACTGACGCTGGTTGTAGGGCGGATCGAGGTAGAGCACATCTCCCTTCAGCCTTCCGACCAGGGCGTTGGCATCTTCACTGTAGGCCCTGTTTCTCTGCGAGCTCTCGATCACCTCGGGCAGGGTCAGCCAGAGAGTCTTCTTTGCAGATGCCTGCCAGCTCTTGAGATAAGCCCCATAGGTGCCGGAGATGTTCGCCACGCGGTCCGCCGCATCGACCAGCGCGCTCAACAGGAGATAGAACTCGCCCCTGGTAAAGAGCTCCTCACGATATCCTTCACGCAGAAACCCGAGAATACCATCAAGCCGTCGACCATTCTCGTCGGTAAAATAGCGCCGGTCGGCGGTGCCGCCCGGGCAATAATTGCGATAAACAAGCCCCTCCACCGGCTCGATACAGGTATTGAGATAATGGACCGCCCGGGCAAGCGGCAGCCTTCTCGCCGCCCGTCGGGGGGACTCCTGCCCATCCTCATGCTCCAGGATGTCGCCCTGGACATGCATCCCCTCGATGAAATCCTTCGAGCTGAGAGCATCCCCGTAGCGACTGGAGAATTTCCTGTAGGCCGGCCACCTGCTAACCTCGACAGCCGCTACCGCCTGCGCGTAGCAGGACGGCAGGATGTCGTTAGCAAGCACCTTGTAGCCTCGACGCTTGAAATGCTTACCAACGCTGGAGGAGCCGGCGAAGATGTCGATGAGAGTTCCTCCCTCGACACCCCGGTCTAGGAGCAGGCTCTCTATCTGGCCAAGGAGTTTTGTCTTATTGCCGATGAGACGCATCTTTTGCCGCTGGCTGGTGGCGGGAATAAAAGTCGATTACATTCGATCCCCGGGAAGAAGACAAGCGACAAACCGGCCATCCAGGAGGGAGGAGAACCTCCGGGGTGTCCAAAAAAACCGGGTCCGCATCCCTTGGAACACGAACCCGGTTTTCCTGGTAGACGATATCGCGGAGCGGGCTCTCTGCCGGCCCCCCGCTATCGGCTTGATCAGTACATGCCACCCATGCCGCCGCCGCCAGCAGGAGCGGCTTCCTTGCTGTCATCAGGTATCTCGCTGATGATAGCCTCGGTGGTAAGCAGCAGCCCGGCGATACTCGCGGCATTCTCGAGAGCGGAGCGCGTCACCTTGGCGGGATCGATAACACCCGCCTCGACCAGGTCGACATGCTCATTGGTGAGCGCGTTGAAGCCCTGGTTGCCCTCGGCCTTCTTCACCTCCTCCGAGATCACGGCACCGTCAAGGCCCGCGTTCTCGGCGATCTGGCGAATGGGCGCCTCAATGGCGCGACGCACGATATCGACACCGATAGCTTCCTCGGTGTCTCCCTCGATCTTGAGGTCATCGAGCACGCTGACGCAGCGCAGCAGAGCGACTCCGCCGCCGGGAACGATTCCATCCTCGGTCGCCGCGCGAACGGCGTGAAGCGCATCCTCTACGCGCGCCTTCTTCTCCTTCATCTCGATCTCGGTAGCCGCCCCGACGTTAATCTGGGCTACACCGCCGACCAGCTTCGCCAGGCGTTCCTGGAGCTTTTCCTTGTCGTAGTCGGAAGAGGAGTTCTCGAGCTCTTTCTTGATCTGAGAGATACGGCCCTTGATGGCGTCGGCCGTTCCGGCGCCCTCGATGATCGTACACTGGTCTTTCTCGATCACGACCTTCTTGGCGCGGCCGAGGTGAGCGACCTCGATATTGCTGAGATCGACGCCAAGATCCTCGAAGATAGCCTTGCCGCCGGTGAGGGTCGCAAGGTCTTCGAGCATGGCCTTGCGGCGATCACCAAAGCCGGGCGCCTTGACGGCACAGCAGGAGAAGGTCCCGCGCAGCTTGTTGATGACCAGCGTCGCCAGGGCCTCGCCCTCGACATCCTCGGCGATGATGACGATCGGCTTACCGGCCTGGGCCACCTTCTCGAGCAATGGAACAATGTCCTTGATCGCGCCGAGCTTCTTCTCATGGATCAGGATGAACGGATCCTCGAGCTCACAGGTCATGTCTTCCTGCTCGGTGACGAAATGCGGCGAGAGGTAGCCCTTGTCGAACTGCATACCCTCGTGCAGGGAGACGGTGGTCTCGAGGCTCTGACCCTCTTCGACCGTAATCACGCCATCCTTGCCGACCTTTTCCATGGCCTCGGCGATCATGGTGCCGATCTCGGCATCATTGTTCGCGGCGATGGACCCGACCTGGGCAATCTCCGCGGGATCCTTGATCTCGATAGAGAGATCCTGGAGACCTCCTACGAGCGCCTGGACAGCCTTGTTGATCCCGCGCTGCAAGCTGATAGGGTTCGCTCCGGCGGTTACGTTTTTGAGACCTTCATCATAGATGGCCTCGGCCAGCACGGTCGCGGTGGTCGTTCCGTCACCGGCATTGTCGCTGGTCTTGGAGGCAACCTCCTTGACCATCTGAGCTCCCATATTCTCGTAGGAATCCTCGAGCTCGATCTCCTTGGCGACGGTCACGCCATCCTTAGTGACGGTAGGCGCGCCGAAACTCTTCTCGACAATCACGTTCCGTCCACGGGGTCCGAGCGTGACCTTCACGGCCCGGGCCAGTTTCTGGACTCCCTTGCGAATCGCTTCGCGGGCTTCCTGATCAAATGAAATCTTCTTGGCACTCATGCCGAAATCCTCCTTGCGGGCCGAATCTTTCGTCCCCGGCTATTCGCCTGTTTATTCGTAATTACTCGATAACCGCGAGAACGTCGTCCTCGCTCATGATGAGCAAGTCCTCGCCGTCGAACTTAACCTCGGCACCGGCGTACGATCCGAAGATCACCCGGTCCTTGACACTGATCTGCATGGGGCCTCTTTCGCCGGATTCGAGAAGCCGGCCGGCTCCAACACTGACAACCTCGCCCTCGCGGGGCTTTTCCTTGGCCGCATCGGGCAAAACGATTCCACCCTCGGTCGTGTCTACGGCTTCCAGCCTCCTGACGATGATCCTGTCATTCAGCGGCTTGATCTTCTGTTTCGCCAT
>DCKY01000178.1 GCA_002320775.1 Planctomycetes bacterium UBA1662 | reverse complement strand
CCCTGCAGGTAGAGCGGACCGTAGGGAAAGTAGTTGGTCTCGGTCGTATCACCGTACTCGACCAGCTCGCTCCAGAGGGCGTCGAGCCAGGGCCTGTGCCTGGTGGCGGCGGGCATCTTCGGGAACATCCGTACCGCGAGCGCCGGCCCGGCGTTGATGCCGTAGGGCCGGTTGTTGACGCCGAGCTCGAGCTTCGAATAGTCCGGAAAGTTCACCAGCAGGCTGTGACTGACGAGCTCCCTGAACTCGGCCTGTTCACCCGCGGTGAGCTCCCCCTGGCGAACCAGCTCGGCGAAGATCCGCATGCGGCCGCCGCTGCCCCAGGACTTGTGATTGTAGAAGAGGGTCAGGGTGGGAGTTTTTTCGTCCTGCTTCGATTCCCGGTAACGATCGAGGATACTGAGAAAATACGCCCGGATGATCCTGAGCTCGTTTTCCTGCCTGCGCCCGCCATCGATAAAACGTGAAAGGAGACGGTCCCACTCCCAGCCGCCCCGATGCATCTGCGGCCGGCTCTTTCTGACCGCCGCGGCGAGCGCCTCGATCTCCTCGCCGGAGTATTGCTCGTAGGACGGCCTGGGATGACCGGCGGCGGGGTCCTGTTCCTCGGCTCCGAGTAAAAGACCGAACGCGAAACAGAAAGAGAACCCGATCGGTAACGTTGTCCAGCGCATGATGTTGGATACCTCCGAACGAAAGGTATTCCAATACCGCCCCGCCTGCAAACGCTTCGATCCCAAAAGGCGTCTCAGGGACAGGAGCCGGAGCTCTCGCAGGCAAGCTTGTCGGCCGGGTCTGTGGGATCCGGTCCGCAGCCATCAAAGGGAGCGGGCGGAGGAGAACCACCCAGGAAGAGATAGTTCAGCAGGTAGATCCCATCGGTCATCTGGATCGTGCCGTTGTTGTCGGTATCGGCTGAGTCGAAGCAGCCTGGAGAATCGCCGCCGAGAAAGAGGAAGTTCAGGAGGAAGATACCGTCGGTCAGCTGGACTGTACCATTACCGTCCGGGTCTCCCCGGATGAACTCGGGCGCCGGAGCGGGAGGGGAAGCCGCGCCCTCGGCTACGGCGAGCTGCGAGAGGGAGGTGAGTCCCCTGGCGGTGATGATGCGGCGCCCCCGGTTGATGGCGGCGCCGAGGTCCCGCCAGCCTCCATCGGTGAACTGGAAGAGCTTGAGGTCACTCTCGGCGACGTCCAGGCGGTCCGCGGCGGGCCAGTCGAAGGCGATCTCCAGGTCCGCCGAGCTGAACGTCGCGCCTCTCGGTTCCCAGACAGCTACCGCGTTCCTCAACCCCGGATGCACCGAGCCGTTGTCAACGGCCAGCAGAGAGCCGCCGAGACGGCCGGCGGGATTGACAGCGTTGAAGAAGCCAAGGCTGTTGATAACGTTGACCGTCGAGTCGGTGGAGGGTTCACCCCAATTGGCCCGCGAGCCGTTCCAGGGCAAGGCGGCGAGGCTCAGCTCGCCGCCGTCGGACGCGTACCAGCCGGCGTAGTTGCCATCGTCCATCCTCACCGGCCAGTCGTTGTCATCAAGAAGACCGCCGGGCCCGAAGCTGGTGATCGCGAGCAGGCCGCCGATGGCCTCCACCCGGCCGTTGTTGCGCATGTGGCCTGCCCTCGTATCGCCCGCGTTTCCCGGTCGCGCCCTCCGCGATAGGGTGATGGTGCCAGTCCCCCGGATGATGCCCGAGCGACTGGGATTCTCATGCCGCAGGTAGAGCATGGAGCCATCGATCAGGCTGTCATTGAGCATGTTGATGATCATGCGCGAGTTGTTATTGCCGTTCTTGATCGTGTCGTTGTTGATGAAGACCCCGTTGTCGAGGGTCATCTCGGCTGTCCCGCCATTGCCCATGCCGAAATGCGCGTTCGCCCCGAAGGCCTGGCTCAAGGTGGAATCGATGATGTTGATACGGCTGTAGGTCCCCGGCCGCCCCCACCAGGAGTTGGAGTGAAAGCTCAGGTGGGCGCCGTTGCGAATATTCACCGTGGCGCTGGACATGTCGAAATCGCCATGGAAGGCGGTGTCGCGGGTTACGTCCGCCGTTCGGCCGTTGGTGATGTTGGCGCCGTTGACGCCGGTGAGATTCGGCACCCGGCCGCCGGACCAGTTGCCCCCGTTGTGCCAGTCGGTACTGACAGCCCCGGTAAAGGTTTCCGCCCTTGCCGAACCGGAACAGAACGCCAGCAGGCTCCATACAGTGAGCAATAGTGTTTTTTTCATCAGGCCTCGCTTTGCCCGTAACCACCGGGCCGGCAATTCGCAGTTTTGAATCAAACAGGGGATTCCTGGCCTACCAGCTCAAGGCTCCGTTACTCTGCGCGAAGGATTCCGTTTCCAGTCCCATATTGTTGAGCATGGAGACGAAGAGATTGCACAGGGGAGCGGTGTCGCCCTTGCGGCGGGCGACGTAGCCGCCGTGCCTGAAGCCGCCGCCGGCCAGGAAGATCGGCAGGTTGCGTGGGTCGTGGGAGTTGGCGTTGCCGAGGTTGCTTCCGAAGAGAACCGAGCTGCTGTCAAGCAAGGTCCCCGTCCCCTCCTTCTTCGCCTTCAGCTGGCCCAGGAGACTGCCGAAACAGTTCACCAGGGCGGACTCGATCTTCTTGAGCTGCTCGATCTTCGACTTGTCGCGGCCGTGATGGGACAGGTTGTGATGCTCGAGGGAGACTCCGTCAACCTGGGGCACGCTGTAATGATCCTGGATCATGACGGCGACAACCCGTGAAGAATCTGTCTGCAGGATCAACGGCACCATGTTCATCAGCAGCTGGGTCCGCCCCACGAGGTTCCTCTTGTCGCGGATGTCATCGGGAGGAGGCGCCTCGACCTTCGGCTTGGGCTTCCCCATCCAGGCCTGCACCTCGGCGAGATCCTTCTCCGCCTTGCGAATCGACTCGTAGTACTCATCAAGCTGGCGATTGTCCGACCTGCTGGTTCCCCTCTGCAGCTTCTTCGCCTGCGATCTCAGGGAGTCGAGAATACTCCGGCCATCGCTCAGCCGGCGCTTCTGCCTTTCAACCTGGCGCGCGTTTCCCTTCAGGAACATCTTCGAAAAGAGCTTCGCGGGACTCCTTTCAGCCGGCACCATCACGCCGCTGGAGGTGAAGGACTGGCTCTTCGCCGAGTTGCTGCTGATGACCACGGAGGGGAAGCGGGTTACGTAGCCCAGCTTCTCGGCCGCGTACTGATCGACGGAGATAGAATTGCGGAACCCGCCAAGCCCGGGGCCCTGCGCGGCTGTCAGCCAGGTCAGCTCGCAATTGTGCGGATCACGCCCCGTCTGACCCTCGTGCTCGAGACCCGAAAAAAGCGTAAAGTCTTTTCGATGATCTTTCAGCAGGTCGAGGTACTCGGTGGACTCGTAGCCGGCGCCGGAAGTCCGCGGCCAGAGGGAGGCTGGATGCAGTCCCAGGGTCGTGCAGATGCAGACCATTCGCTTTGGAGCGGCCGCGGGCGCGCTCCCGAGGGCGGGAGACATGGTCTCCAGGAGCGGCAGGGCGAGTGAGATGCCGGTCGCTTTCAGAAAGGTTCGTCGCTTGAGTGGCTGGTGCATAGATTTCGTCCTGTCCGGAAAGCCGGACACCCACAGTATAAAGGCCGCCTACTTATTCCTGAACAACTTGCTCTGAACCAGCTTGTGAATGATCGTCCGAACCGGGTAGCCCTTTTTGCTGAGCTCCCTGGCAAGGCGCTCCACCTTCTCCCGGTCGGCAAACTGGATCTCCGCCCCGGTGGCGTAGACCAGCAGCCGCGAGATCAGGTGGCGAGCGACCTGGTCCTCCCGCTCGAGCAGGAGCTCCTTGTATT
>DCKY01000213.1 GCA_002320775.1 Planctomycetes bacterium UBA1662 | reverse complement strand
TTCGCTCCTCCCGAGGTGCCGGTTGATATCCTGACGGTCAACTCCGTGGGGTATCCCGGATCCCTTCCGCCAGGCGCCTCGGGTGTACAGAATCTTGTCTATGTAGTTTTCTCCATTCCAGATCCCGGGGTTGAGGGCTCGGAGCAGCTGGAGTTTACCGTTGAGGAGCTTTCTCCCCAGGACGGTGACGGTCTTTGCCTGGAGGCGGGACCGAATTGCGTCCCGGGCCTGCTCACCAAGCCGCAGGAGATGCCCGCGTCGGCCTGGGCCAGGATGGAGGAGGTGTTGGGAGAGAGCCTTTCTGATTTCATCTCATCCCTTGGGGAGCTTTCGACCCGGGTCGCTCTCCGCGGGGGTCATCCCGCCTCCGTCTCGGAAGCTCTCCGGCTGGCCGCTCATACGGCCTGGACCCTGGAGGATCCGGGCAACCATTTCAGCGCCGCGGTCTCCGGGCTTCTGCGGGATTCCTATGGAAATCCACTGGGTGGGGTCAGCGTGGCCGCGGTTCGCGGCGTCGAACGAGCGTGCGCCGTAACGGGTGCATCGGGTTTTTTCGTGATCGAGGGGCTCCAGGGAGGTCCTGGAGCTTACCAGCTCGAGGCGGAGGGCTTCAGCCTGAGCGCGACCGGGGCTGTCGACGTCGGCGCAGAGGCATCGCTTGGCAGTGTCGTGGCCATCGGCCAGACGAGCAACTCTCCCTTTGAGTGCGAAATATTCTCCGATTCTCTGCAGGTGGCGCCTCTGACCACCTCCCCTGACCGCCTGGTTTCCACGGCCAACATTTCCGTCGAGGTCATCATTCCCATCGATCCCAACTACAAGTCCGGCACCGCGGGGCAATCCACGGTCAGGGAGGTCGACCTTGGCGAGATTGTTCCCAATGGCAATGATCTCTCCGGTGTGCAGGCGAATGTCTGGATCCCGTACGCCGATGATGGAGTCGTCAGCCAGGAGTTTGATGGGCGAACCATTGTCTACGAGATCACCTTTGAGAACGATGAGAGCGCCACCGCGCCCGCGCAGAAGGTCGATGTGTTTGATTGCCTGCCGCCTGAGCTCGACTGGACGACGGTCCGCTTCCTCGGGGCCGGCGTTGACGATGATTACGATTGCACCAGCAATACCGGGATCACAAGCGTTGGTGGATTCAATACGGAGGCGGAATGTATTCCCGACTCAGGAGGCATGACTGGAAACGCTCGTTTTGATATCGACCTTCAAGCGGACCCAAATGTCGATGTGAAGATCCTCTGCGAGCAGGATGAGAATCTCCTGTCCTGGCAGTTTATCTCGCTGCAGGCCGGTACCCAGGCAGAGGTGGTTGATGACCAGCAGGGTTTTCTTCAGCCTCATATTCCCGAGACATCCACGGGCGAGGCCTGGGTTCAGTTTTCGGTGGAGATCAAGAATGAAAAGGACGCGTTAGCTCCCGGAACCCTGGTTCGAAATGATGCGACGGTCGTTTTTAAAGATCTCGAGCTCCCGGATCCGGAGCCCGGGCAGGTTGTGCTGCCGCAGGACAAGGAAGAATGGGACGGCCTCGATTGCGAAGGCGATGGAGGGGCCGCCGGGATGGGGGGAGGCGATGGCCCCGGCTATGTGCTGACGACCGAGCCGGTCTACCACATCATTCCACAGGAAAACTATTTTCCGGGTGGCTGCGACAATGGCGTCGATGATGACCTCGATGGCCTCGAGGATTGCGATGATGACGATTGCGATACCGACCCGTTCTGCGCGCCGAATGTAACTTTCCGCCGCGGTGACGCCAACAATGATGGGCAGGCTGACATTTCCGATGCCAGTGCGCTCTTCAATTATCTCTTCATGGGGGGCAGCGCTCCTCCCTGCGACGATGCCGCCGATGCCAACGACGATGAAGGCGTCGACATCTCAGATGGGATCTTCATGCTCTATTTTCTGTTCCAGGGCGGGCCGGCTCCCCAGGCTCCCGGCGCGTTTGTTTGCGGTGAGGACCCGACCAATGCCGTAGACGGAGACGATCTCGGCTGCCAGGAATCGGTTTGCCAGTAGAGCAGCTGCTCTCCTGCGAGGTTTATTTCTTCCCCCGTACGCCGACCAGCCGGATCCCCGCATCGTGCTGGACCCTTGAGGCCGGGCGTCCGAAGCGGGTCGATGCGTGGAATAAATAATCGTCGGCGGTTCCATACCAGCCGCCCCTGAAGGAGACGTAGCCGCCAATCGTGCGGCTGGTCGTCGGCTCCAGGACGGAGCCGGCGAGATCGCGTACGCCGTAGACGCTTTCATCGTTTGGAAAGACACCCCTCGATTCAGGAAAGAGAAAGTCTCTCAACCGGGAGCTCTCTGAGCGGCAGAAGCTGCCGACGGGCTGCTCTCCCCAGACATGGGTTCTGCCGTCGACTCCGCGGGCGGCCTTTTCCCATTCCAGGTCGGTCGGGAGCCGGTAGGTGAACCCGTCGGACTGGCTCCCGGTATACCAATGGGCGTATTCGAGAGCCGCGAGCATCGAGATTCCACAGAGGGGGCCGTTTACGGGCACCACACTCCGCCTTCCCCAATCGCCGTTGGCCGTGCGTCCGAACAACGCCTGTCCATTGTAGTGTGGAATGAGCAGGACACGGGATCTGTTGCTTGTAAGCCCTTGTGTTGTCAGCTCAGACCTGTCCGCCAGAGGTTCGATCGTACCTTTCGCATCGGTGCGCGCCAGCACCTCCGCATCATTGAGAAATCGCAGGTAGTCTCCAAAGCTGACCTCGAGCCTTGAAATGAAAAATCCGGGCAGTGAATACCAGAAGGGCTCAAGGTTCTGCCGCGCCTGGGACTGGTCGTCGCCTCCGGCGAAGAAGGTCCCGGCGGCGATATAGACGAAGCCCGCGGGCAGCTTTTCCGGTACGCGCACCGTCATCTCAGCCTCCGACCCCGGCACGACGATCGGTATTTTTACGGGCGGGCGGCCTTCGAGCTGCAGTACGGCCAGGTAGCTGCCCCTGGGCAATTTTATCGAGCCGCCCTTTTCGATCGGTGTCATTCCAAGGAGGTTGTCCGGACCCGGGGAAAGCGGACTCCCGGAGAAGGTGAAGCCCAGCTGGTGGTGAATGTTGAGCAGCCGGCCGGGCTTGAGCTCGGCGGCGACCTGCGGCAGGAGTTCTCCGGGTTTTGCGGTTCGGCCCGCCGGGAAGGGGGTCCATGTGACGGATTGTTTCTCGCCTGAGCGGAGTACCTGCACAGTGATGGATTTTCCCGCTGCCAGCTTGCCAAGTTCGTCAGCAAGCTCCGTTCTGGACCGTAAGGGCTTTCCGCCTATGGCCAGGAAGCGGTCGCCGGGGGCGAAGCGATTGTCCCCCTCCTGGAACTGCGCCGCGTAGAGCTCCGGGTCGTGGATCGCCTCGAACTCGAGGACTGCCCGGTCAAGAAGCTGCCCATCCGGAATGGTCTCGTCCTTTTCAGGGTGATAGGGGAGCGGAAGACGACGGAATTCCTGCTCAACGTAGCGGTAGAGGTGAACCTTCGCGCCCGGAGGTTCGCTTCGCAAGGTGATCGACAGTTGCTGGCTCTTTGGCGGTTCCTCTATGAAAGAGTCTGCGGGTATCAGCTTGTCGCGCTGGCGAAGCCCCTGGCGTCCCCGGTTGGCATAGATCTCTTCGGTGTTTTTCCTGATTTGATCGAGCAAGGGCTCTTCATTTGCGGGCGCCTCCTGCCTTGCCTGGAAGAGCAGCCGCAGGGCGGCGGCGAATTCACTGTCGAGCTGGGAATGGGTGTCGTCGAGGTCCTGCCGGCTCTCGAACAGCTGAGCTGTCGCGGGGTGCCAGACAGGAAGCCAGCCGGGATGCCGGCTCTTCTGCAGCTCCCAGGCCCTGGCATCGGTCTGCAGTTTTTTCGAGAGAGCGAGGTAGTTCTCCTGGTTCTTCTTCGCCTGCTCGAGCCTGCTGGAGCTTCTCTGGATTCGTTGCTGACGGGTTTCCCTGATTCCGGCTTGCCAGGTGAGTGCGGCGATGACCGTTGAAATGAGCACCAGCGCGGCGAGCGAGAGGATCCCGGTTCGATGCTTGCGCATGAACTTCTTCAGCTTATAGCCCAGGGTGGGGGGGCCGGCGAGGACA
This sequence comes from Planctomycetes bacterium UBA1662, assembly GCA_002320775.1. GTDB lineage: Bacteria > Planctomycetota > UBA8108 > UBA8108 > UBA8108 > UBA8108. Next base: position 2,672 of record DCKY01000213.1, on the reverse strand, counting down.
GGGTCGTGGACCAGGTAGCGCTGGATGTCCTCGGCGAGCTCGCCGGCTGACTGGTAGCGTTGCCCCCTGTCCTTGTCGATCGCCTTCATCGTGATCCAGTCAAGATCGCCATAGAGTTTTCTCTCCAGGGAGTGGGCGGAAAGTCCGAAGGACTCGCTGGTTTTGTTTTCGCCTGTGAATTCACGCAGCCGCAGGCTCGGCTTTGGCGGGTCCGCCTCGCAGATCAGCCACCTCATCTCGGTATATCCTCCGCCCCGCAGCGTCTCCGAGTCAAAGGGCAGCAGGCCGCAGATGAGCTCGTAGAGGATGACCCCCAGGGCGTAGACATCGGTCCTGGTGTCGATGCCGGCGGGCCCCATCTCGGCCTGCTCGGGGCTCATGTATTCCGGCGTTCCCACCATTTGCCCTGCCTCTGTTTCGAGGGGCTTGTCGGTGAGGCGCTGGTCCATGGAGCGGGCGACGCCAAAGTCGATGATCTTCACCACAGGCTTCTCGCCTTCGTTGCCTACGAGGATGTTCGATGGCTTCAGGTCGCGGTGGATGATTCCCTTCTGGTGCGCGTGCCGGACGCCGTCACAGATCTGCAGAAAGAGGTCGAGCCGTTTTCCCAGGCCGAGCTTCTCTTTTTCGCAGTAGCTCTTCAGCGGCATCCCCGGGGCGTATTCCATGGCGAAGTAGGGGTTGCCATCGGGGGTCGTGCCGGCGTCGAAGACCTTGGCGATGTTGACGTGGTTCATGAGCGCGATCGCCTGGCGCTCCGCCTCGAAGCGGACGAGGAACTCCTCGGAGGTCAGTCCGCTGCGTACGAGCTTCAGGGCGACCTGGCGCTTGATCGGTTCGGTCTGCGCCGCCAGGTAGACAATACCCATGCCTCCCTCGCCAAGAGGACGCATGAGACGATAGGGGCCAATCTGGAGGGGCTGCTGGGAGGAGTCCGCCGGAGCTCCTCCATCGCCTTCTTTCCCTGAGGAGGGAGCGGCCTGGGTCTCAGCTTCATCCTGGTCCGGAAGATCCAGGGTCGCCTCCTTGAAAGCCGAGGTGTCGCCGCTTCCCTGCAGGCTCTCGTAGCGCTCGGCGACCTGGGCCTCGTAGCCGGGAAAACGCTCCTGGTACTCTGCCAGAGGACGAATTTGTCCCGCCTCCTGGTCTTCGAGGTAGAGCTTCAGGAAGGCGTTGAGAATCGCCGGTGAGTTTTTTCCGCCCGGGTCGCTCATCGATTAACTTTCAGAGTTTTTTCCGTTTCGGAACAGGTATGATCTGCGAAGGCTCAAAACCGGCCGGATTGTACTATATAGTAGCCTCAGGAGGCTTGGATGGAACCCGAGACACCCCCCGATAACGGCGACCAGTTGACGACCTTTCACGTGAGAAGAGCTCGTGAAGGTGATGCTCCCAGCCTCGAGTGGATCGTCAATCGTTTCGCCCCGGTGCTGCTGGCGAACGCCCGCTACCGCCTTGGGAAAGGCCTGTCGAAGATCTACGATCCCGAGGACATCGTCAACGATGTCTGGGCGGTGGCCCTGCCGAAGCTCGCCGATCTTCCGGCGCGGAACAATCGCTATACCCCGGTGGTGATGAAGTATCTCTCGACCACCCTGGTCTACCGGATCAACAACCTGGTGGAGAAGCACATCAAGGGCAAGCCGAAGAACATCGGCGAGTCCGCATCGAACGATACCGAGGCGGGGGGGCCTCTTGACAACCTCTCGGCCGGGGCGACAGGCGTCTTTACCGTCACCATGCGCCGCGATACACGTGACGAGATCCTCTCGGCTCTCAACGGGCTTGAGGAACGGGACCGCGAGCTGATCCTCCTGCGGGGGGTCGAGGGTCAGTCCTACAAAGAGATCGCGGTTTTGCTCGGGGGAGATGCGAAGCAGCTGGCCGTCACCTACCAGCGGGCGATCAACAAGCTGCGGGAACTTCTGCCGGGCTCGATCTTCCAGGATTTCGACTCCGATTGAAAAGGGCAGTTTTTCGTCCTCTTCTGTCCCCTTGCCTGGTTGAGCTCACATGACGTGAGCTTTTTTCGTTATAGATCACCTCTTTAACACACTGCTTGATTGGACGGGCTTCTGAGCCCGTCGATTGGTTCAGCTTCAGTGTTTTGAAAGGAGGTATGAATGGCTTTCGTCCAGTGACAGGGTCGTCCCCCGAGGGCAGCCCGCAAGGTCCGGCTCCCACCGGACTTTCAGCTCTCTCAGCTGTCGCGGTGGGCGATCCCTGTCGCTCTCTAATAGAACATCATTGGCGAAGCGGTCCCGGGTGGTAGAGACCCGGAGAACTGACGGATTAAGGTTCTACCGCCCGGGCTCCCTGCCGAAACTTCCCGTGGGGCCGTTCTGTGTTTTGCTCTCCGCGGAGCTTCCCCCGGCGCCTGGCCTGTCCGGCCAGGCGCTTTTTTTATACCTGTTCGATTCACCGTCGAGAAAACCACCGGGAATTTTCACTTTCCAGGTTATGTCCGCGCCCCTCGCCACACTGGTTGGTTGAGGCGGCCAGGGAGGCTGCCCGGAGCAAAAACGAGCAGTGAAACTGAGAGCGAGGGTTAAGGACATGACGACCAGGATGAGCCTGAAGATGGAAGCGCGGAGCACGGAAAACGCCACCCGGGGGACGTTCAGCCTCAGCTGCTGGGAGTGGGCGCCGCTTTACTCCCTCCTGGTGGGCTA
>DCKY01000183.1:2071-3050 GCA_002320775.1 Planctomycetes bacterium UBA1662 | reverse complement strand
GGAGGCGCTGAAGCGCCTGGGCAATTTTGATCCGAAGAAGGATGCGAAGTACTCGAAGGCTCTTGATGGCCTGCTGGAACGGTCGAAGGGAACTCCGCAGTTTGTTGATCTCGTCAATCGTTTCAATATCACCGCGAAGTACCCCGACCTGCTCCAGATGGCGATTGCCGATCCTGGTGGCCAGGCCGGTGTCGATGCGATCCGGATCCTGCTGGGCAAGAATGCTACCGAGCTGGTCAGCAAGGCGCTCGATGGCGGGGACGACAAAAAGGTCGGGGGCATCGTAGAGGTGCTCTCAAACTCTGGAGAGAATCGCGCTGCCGGCATCCTGGCATCGGTGGTCACCGATGAGGACCGGAGCATGGAGCTGCGCCGCAAGGCGGTCAAGGGACTCGCCCGCAGTGAGAACGGTGGCCGGCAGCTGGTCAAGATGGCCCAGAAAGATGAGCTGGATCCGGGCCTGCGCGCATCAGCGGCCCTCGATCTCCATCGCTCCCGGGCCAAGGACGTGCGCTCGGCTGCTGCGAAGCTCTTTCCCCTTCCGAAAACCAAGAGCAACCGCCTGCTGCCCTCGATTGCCAAGCTCCTGGGAGCTCGTGGCAACGTCGAGCGTGGAGCGGCCGTCTTTGCCAAGACCGGTACCTGCGGCAATTGTCACAAGGTCAATGGTGTCGGCAAGGAGGTTGGGCCGGACATGTCGGAGATCGGTGGCAAGCTGACCAAGGAAGCCCTGCTCGAGTCGATCCTCTTCCCCAGCGCTGCGATCAGCCACAACTACGAGACCTATGTCGTGGTCCTGAAGAATGGTGATACCCACAGCGGGATCCTCATCAGCCAGACGGCCGCGGAGGTTGTGATCAGGGGTGCCGATGCACTCAACAAGACCTTCCCCAAGGCGCAGGTCCTGGCGGTGAAGAAGGACAAGCTGTCGATGATGCCGGCGGACCTGCAGAAGCAGATGAGCGCCCAGGAGCTCGTC
>DCKY01000183.1:606-1747 GCA_002320775.1 Planctomycetes bacterium UBA1662 | reverse complement strand
CGTCGATGTCGTGGCCTACATGACAACGCTGAAGAAGGCGAAGAAATAGGCCCGGCTAATTGCCGATGAATTTAGTGAAGGGTGCCAGCTGCGGATCGCTGGTGCTCTTCATATGCTCGGCCAGCTGCCTGCGGAAGTCCGCGACCCGCTCCTTGTGGGCAGGGTCGCCGATGAGGTTGTTGAGCGCATCGGGGTCCTTCTCGTAATCGTAGAGCTCCTCGGGGACGCGGTAGAGGAAGAGCTTGACGCGCTCGGCAATGGAGCTGTTGTTGGCGGAGGCGGCCTTCATGGCGGCCATGGTCAGGCCGTTCTGGGATTCGTTCTTGAACACCAGCTTGCCATCGGCCCAGCCGTTGTAGATATAGCCCCAGCGGGGGGTGAGCAGCGAGCGCATCGGGTAGTCTCTGCGGCCGGCGGTGCGGTGGAAGTGGGTGAAGACCCGGTCGCGGCCGGATTGTTCCTTGCCGCCCAGGAGCGGCCGGAAAGAGCGTCCGTCCATTCCCTCGAGTGGTTTCAGTCCCAGGATGTCGAGGACAGTGGGGGTGAGGTCGATGCCGCTGACCATGTTTTTCCGATCAACCGAGCCGGGCTTTGTCACCCCGGGCAGGCGGACGATCCAGGGCGTACGCGTTGAGTGGTAGTAGCAGTTGGTCTTGGCGAAAGGCAGCGGCATACCGTGGTCGGAGAGGAACATGACCAGGGTGTTGTCGGCGAGCTTCGCCTTGTCGAGCTCCTCGAGGACAGCTCCTGTGATGCGGTCTGCCCGGCGCACGGAAGTGTAGTACTGGGCCATCTCGGTCTTGATCTTATCCAAGGGCGGCAGGAAGCCCGGCACCGGGATGTCCCCGGGCTTGTAGGGGTTCTTGACCTCGGGAAAATTCGACGCCTTCCTTTTCTTATTCGGGTTGGGCTTTTTCCGCGCACTCTCCTGCCGGCTTTTGGCGAAGGGACGATGCGGGTCCTGCGAGTTGGCCATCAGGAAGAAGGGCTTGCCGGCGGCCTTGGCGGCGCCGAAGAATTTTCCTGAATGTTCGGCGTAGAGAGCCGGGTCCCGTCCGACACCCAGTTCACGAGCCTGGACGACGAGATCCCAGTTCTCCCCCCGGCTGGGAACGACGTGCGGCACCTTGGCCAGGATGCC
>DCKY01000183.1:0-212 GCA_002320775.1 Planctomycetes bacterium UBA1662 | reverse complement strand
CCGAGCGCCCCGTTTCGATGCGGGTAGCGGCCGGTCATCCAGACCGCGCGCGTCGGCATGCAGACGGCGATGGTGACGTGGGCGTGGTTGAAGAGGAGGCCCTGGGAGGCGAGACGGTCGATGTTGGGTGAGACCCCGGCGACCTTGCAGCCGTTCACCCCGAGCGAGTCCCAGTTCATGTCATCGACGGTGATGAGCAGGAAATTGAGGGG
>DCKY01000046.1 GCA_002320775.1 Planctomycetes bacterium UBA1662 | reverse complement strand
CCTGCTCACCCGGGGGATCTGTAGCCTGAAAAGGCGCTTGTGGTTAAAATGAAGCGGCTGCTTCATTCGCAAGGGAGAACCAATGAAGAGACCGGTTGCCACAGCCGTGGCGATATTCATGCTGTCGATCCTGCCGGCTCCTGTTTTTCTCGCGGCCGATGCACATCGGTATATCGCGGTCTTTTCCGACGGGAATATCCTCGAGGGTAACCAGCTCCATCTCTGGCACGAGCGGAACAGCATACCAACTCTCGAGGGGGTCAGCCTCATCTCGCCGGCCAACCAGGCGCGCTGGATCAGGGATCGGAGGCTACGGGAGAAGGCGCACAAGGACACCCCTGCCAGCTTTGTCGAGTTTGTCGGCGGCGACAGGCTGCCGGGCAAGGTGGTGGGCGCGAGCGTCGAAATCCCGGGCGTCGCGCCGTCGTCTCTCCTGGTTGATACCAAGAACGTCTTTGCCAGGCCGGGCAGGGAGACACCGAAGTTCCTGCGCGTGCTATCTTCCAAGATCCAGCGGATTGTATGGAGAAGAAGCGAGCAGCAGGAGTTGGCTCCCGGCTTCGCCTATCTTCGCAGTGGCGAGGCGGTCCAGTTTCGCCGTCTGCGCTGGGAAAAAGAAACGATCTCCCTGCTGCTGAGAGATGGCGTCAGGGAGTTCGCCTTCGGCGAACTGGCGGAACTCCACCCCATGCCCGGCGACCCCTGGGAGACCTGCTATGACGATCTCGCCATCCTGAGCCCCGGGCTCGAATCGCCTCTCTTTCGGATCGAGACGATCGAGGGGCTGATCGCAACCTCCAGCAGGTCCCGCTTCCATGCCATCCCCTTCAGCTCGGTCCAGCAGCGGGAGCACTTCGGGAAGGGCATGGCATCGCTACAGGGACAACTCAACAACTTCGAGAAGAACAAGAAGACCCGTCTCGACAGGATCAAGGCCCTGCAGAAGAAACTGGATGCGGAGTTAAAAAAGCAGGCGGCGACGATCAAGGCAGATACCAGGGAAGCGAACAAGGTGCGGGAGGGGACAGCCCAGTTCCTGGGCCGGATGAAAGAACGGCACAAGCGGCGCCTGGACACGCACGATCGCCTGACGGCGAACCTGGAAAAAACCAGGGTACGGCAGCTCGCGAAGCTGCCGAAAGAAAAGCGGAAGACAGAGCTGGAGTCTTTCAGGAAGGATCGGCAGCGCCAGCGGGCCCAGATCGAGCGGCAGAATGCCGAGGAGGCCCTTAGAACGAGGCAGCAGCGCCAGGCGCAGGACCAGTCCAGGTTTGAGCGGATGAAGGTTCTGCAGAGGAGCCAGCTCGAGCGGCTCAGGAAATCGAATACAGGCGGCCAACTCATCACCCGGGTCAATGAATACAACAACTGGCTGGCGGGCATGGAAAGGGTGAGGGACAGACTGGGGATGCTTCACCATGAAAGGGGTGACCCCGACACCTGGCAGCACATGGTCCAGCCTGCCTGGTCCCTCGACCCGATCTGGACGCCCTTCAACAGGATCCACACCTCTAGTTTTTTCGCTCCCCAGGAGGTCCCCCTCTCAAGGCTGTATCCGGTCGGGTTCAAGGAGCGGCACTACCTGGCCAAGACCTCCGGCTGGAGGCTCAATCGAAACAACAGGAACGCTTTTCTTGCCAGCGGGGGCAGGGAGCACGGCTGGGGCTATGCCGTGCACGCCTACAGTGAGCTGCACTTTTCCCTGGCAGAGCTGGTGACCGGTTTCAGGTCCCGCCTCGGACTCGACCGCCGGGTGGGCGATGGCGGCTGCGCGGCGGGGAGGGTCTTCCTCGGCTCGGTCGACAGCCAGCCCCTCTACCAGAGCCCTTTTCTCGTCGGCAGCCACCAGACCGTCGACACCGGGCGCCTCGCGCTGCCCGCCGCCCCGGGAGGCCGCAGGCGGTTGATCCTGCAGGCCGATACCGCCCATGATGAAGGCCTCTCCGCCGTCGATCCGTTCGATATCAGGGACATGGTCGACTGGCTCGAGCCCATGCTTGAGCTCGACCGCGAACGCCTCGCCGGGGTTGTCAGCAAGCGTATCCATCTCAATGTACCGGTCTGGAACGGCTGGAGCCCGGCGCTCGATGCGAAGGCTCGCTGTAAATGGAAGTTCGTATTGGAGAACAGGGTGGAGGATTGTTTCTTCCCGGCCCTCTCGCTGCGGGATGCCCCCCTTGTCCTGAGCCGCCAGGTGCAGCCGTCGGAGGTGAGAAAATGGCTGCAGGTAGATATGGGGCCGGTCAACAGCCTGCGCCCCGACCCCTCGATCCTTACGGTCCGGGTGGGAGAAAAAGAGCTCACTCCAACTCCGCTGCCTCGCAGGCCGGCCTGGCAGACCGGGACGATTCCGCTGCTCTACGACCTGGGAATCAACAAGGAGGCGCCGATCACGGTAGAGATCACCCAGAAGCCCGGCGGTGAATTCATCTGCTGGAGGGATCTCTCCATCACCCATCGCCCGAAGCTGCCTTCGCTATTTGCTTTGTTCGAGGACCATGGAGTGTTCGCTCCTGTCAGTAACAAGGAAGCAGCTGTAGCGAGCCTGGTCGACGACGATGCTTTTTCAGGCGGCCGGGCGATCAAGTTGACACCCGGCGGGCGGTTTCAAATACCGCTTTTCGGTGCACTTAATATTCGAGAGCAACCTGGAGATGATGCATACCGCTATCTGAGGTTCGCGTTCCGCAAGGCCGGCGGCGGAAGGGTTTCGGTCGAATTGCGCCAGCCCGCTGCGGGGCGAAAACCGATACGCTACGACGCTGGTGCAGGAGAGCCCTCCTACGGTCCGTCGAAAAGGACCTGGCAAGCCGGCATCCCAGACGAGTGGCTCATAGTAGAATTCGATCTGTTTGAGGATTGGGGCGATGTTGAAATTGATGGGCTGGTGATCGGCGTCCCCGACGGAGAGCACTCCCTGCTTGACTGTGTTTATCTTGCCCGGAGCAAGAGCGACTTCGCGCGAATTCCCGACATCCCGACCATCTCGGCGACCCACCTCCTCGCACGGCGCACGCTCTCCCAGCCTGTCCTGGACAAAGCACGGCCGGCCGTCGTCGCGATTGAAGTCGCGGGTCGACACGGTACCGGCGTATTGATCGGCGATCAAGGCCACGTGCTCACGGCGAGTAGTGTTGTGGCTGACCGCGGGAGTGAAGCCATCGTCCGACTCCCCGACAGCACCAAGCTCAAAGGTCGCACCACCAGTATCGACAAGGACGCAAAGTGCGGTGTCATTAAGCTCGACAAGAAACCAGGAGTTCCTGGCCTTATCATCAGCGACAAGGACGACCTGCCGAACATCGGGATTTATGTAGGACTCTCTTATTCACCCACCTGGCATCAGGCAAAAGAAGCCGCCCCCTACCTCACCATCATTGTTGACTCCGACAAGAAGACCTTTCGGCCCGACTACGCAGTACCGGGCGCCTGGCAGGGAGGACCACTGTTCGATGTGCTGGGTCACGTCGTCGGCATCCATACAAGCGGCGGCGCCTCGGGAAAAACGACTTTTTCGCGAGTACACAATCTCAAATTAGAACCTCCCAGGTAACCCGCTTCCGCCTCCCCCCAACTGAACTACTGAACCCTCCATGGAAGGGGCAAGGAAGGGGTGCCCCCTGGTTGCTTATCGC
>DCKY01000028.1 GCA_002320775.1 Planctomycetes bacterium UBA1662 | reverse complement strand
GAGATCGAGACCACCGGCGCCACGTAGGTCCCGGAGCCGAACAGAGCCCTGGTGTTTTCGATGAGGTCCGGCGATTCCGAGATGAACAGGGCCGCCACGCCGCCGACGAGGGCCAGGGGCAGGTTGAGGAGGATCAGCAGGACGGGTCTCGCCGAGCGGAAGGCCGAGTAGAGGATCGTCATGATCACGAGCAGGACCCCGATCGATGCGAGCAGGATTCTTCCGCTGGCTTCTTTCTGGGCTTCGAACTGGCCGCCGTACTCGACGTAGGTTCCGGGGAACTTCTTGATGACCGGGTCCACATGGGTCCTGATCTCTTCGATGAGATCGCCGAGGTTGTGGCCTGGAGCGACGTTGCACGAGATCACGGCCTTCCTCCTGACGTTCTCCCGGGTGATGAGGCTCGATGCCTGTTCCTCTATGACCTCGGCCACATCCCTGACCCGCACGATGGCTCCCGATGGGGCGTGCAGGGTGAAGGCGCGTACGTCGTCGAGGTTTCTGCGGGAGGCGCCCTCGAGGCGCAGGACAATGTCCATTCTCGAAGCCCCTCGGTTGACGACGCCGACGGTGCGCCCGAGAAAGGCGGTCTGCAGCTGGCCGGCGGCATCGGCCGGGGTCAGGCCGTAGTGGGCGAGCCGGGCCTTGTCGAAGCGCACGGGGACGGTGGCGGTCATGACCTCGCGGTTGGCGACCAGGTCGCGAACGCCCGGCAGTGGCGACAGCTTCACCTCCACCTCGGCGGCGATCGCGCGTAGCTCCTCGAGGTCATCGCCGAAGATCTTGATGGCGATGGCCGCGGGCGTGCCGGAGAGGATGTGGGAGAGTCGATGGTCGATCGGTCCGCCAAGCTGTTTTGTTACTCCCGGGGACGCGGCGAGGAGCTGCTCGAGAGCCTGTCGGACAGCGACGGGGTCGGCGGCGGGCTCGAGGCGAATGTCGATCTCGCTGGCGCTCACCGGCTCGGCGTGTTCATCCTGTTCAGCCCGGCCGGTCCGGCGGGTCACCGCGGCCACCCCCTCAAGCTCGCCGACCTGGAGTTCGAGCTGGCGCGCCACCCGGTTTGATTCCTCAAGGGATGTTCCCGGCGGGGTGTTGAGGAAGAGGGTGATGCTGCCCTCGTTGAAGGCGGGGATGAAGGAGGACCCGTAGGTGAGGGCCAGGAGCACAGCGGCGGCCAGGAGTGCGGCCGACCCGGCAAGGACGAGCGTTCTGGCCCGCAGGGCAAAGCTGAGCATGCGGACATAGGCGGCCTTCAGGATCCTGACCAGCCAGCCTTCCCTTTTTACACCAGTCGCCGAGGAGCTGGGCAGCAGGTAGTAGCAGAGGACGGGGGTGACCGTCATCGCAACAAGTAGCGAGGCGGCGAGGCCGATGGTGTAGGCGACGCCAAGCGGCCGAAAGAAGCTGCCTTCGATCCCGCCAAGGAAGAACAGGGGAGTGAAAACCAGGATGATGACCAGGGTGGCGAGCAGGATCGCCTGCCTCACCTCGATGCTCGCCAGGTAGATCACCTCGAGCGGGGGGCGGCGCTGGTCCACCGGGAGGGCGGCGTTCAGCCGAAGGCGCCTGAACACGTTCTCCACATCGACGATGGCATCATCGACGAGCGATCCGATCGCCACGGCGATCCCACCCAGGGTCATCACATTGATCGTGACTCCCCAGACATCCAGCACCAGGAGGGTTGCCCCGAGGGAGAGGGGCAGGGCGGTCAGCGTGATGATGGTGGTGCGGAAGTTGAGAAGGAAGAGGAAGAGGATAATGAGGACGAAGATGGAAGCATCTCGCAGGGCCTCCAGCACGTTGTCCACCGCCACGTTGATGAAGTCGGCCTGTCGGAAGACCGAGCGCTGCAGGGAGATGCCTGTTGGCAGGGTTTTCTCAAAGTCTGACAGGATCTCATCGATTCGAGAGGTGAGCTCAAGGGTGTTGGTACCGGGGTTTCGCTGGATCGACAGGATCACCGCGGGCTTGCCTCCGGCTGAGCCGGTGCCGCGGCGTGGAGCTCCGGCGATTCCGACATCAGCTACCTGTTCGAGAGTGACCGGGACGCCTTTCCATTGGCCTACCACGGTGCCGGCGAGGTCTTCCGTTCCTCGCACCCGGGTCTCAGGCCTCAGGGGAAGCTCCCGGCCTGAGACATCGGCGAGGTAGCCGGCTCCGACCGGGGCGTGCGCGGCTTCGGCGGCCTCTGCCACCTGGGAGAGGGTGAGACCGTAGCGAAGCAGGTCCCCGGGGCGGACCCTGACCTGGAACTCCGGCAGCTCGCCACCGATGGCGGTTACCTGGGCGACCCCTCTCGCCGCCAGCAACCGCGGGCGCAGGTCAAATTCGGCGATTCTGCGGAGCTCGAGTGGCGAGGCCTCTCCCTCGGGGCTCGTCAGCCCCAGGAGCATGATCTCGCCGGCAAGACTGGCTACTGGGGTCATCTCGGGTGGATGGATGTTGGCCGGCAGGGTGTTCTCGATGCGCGCGAGTCGCTCGGCCACCAGCTGACGGTTGCGGTAGACGTCCGCCCCGAAGTCAAACTCGGCCCAGACGATCGACAGCCCCAGGGCGGAGCTCGAGCGCAGGCGTCGCAGTCCGGCAATCCCGTTGAGCGCGGTCTCGACCTGGAAGGTTACCGCGCGCTCGACCTCCTCGGGAGCGTAGCCGGGAGCCTCCGTCATGATGGTGACGGTGGGGGCGTTCAGCTCCGGGAAGACCTCGACGGGCATCCGTGGGATGGCCAGGGCGCTCGATATGACCACGGCCGCCGCCAGGGCGAGGATGAGCCCGCGGCGATTCAGCGACCAGCGTATGAGTGCGTTCAGCATCGGTTATTCCTCGGTTCACTCATCCTTGAGATGCCAGGTGCCATCGGCGTGGAAGTGTCCGCCCTTCGGAGCCTTTCCCTTGCCGGTCTGTTTGAGCTGGTGTTTGCCCTTGTCGACCACCGTGTCGCCCTCGAGCAGCCCGGAGATCACCTCGACAAATCCACCGCCCCGCAGGCCGAGCTCGACAGGGGTCCGGATCACCACATTGGGTTTCTCAGCGTCGCGGAGGAAGACGATCTTTTCGAGGCCGTCGCTCAGGATGCAGCTGAGGGGGAGGAGCACCTCTTCGCTGGCGCTCTCTTTTACCTGGACCTGGGCAGTGGCGGAGAGCCCCTGGGGTAGCTGCTGGTCCGGGTTTGGTATCCTGCTCTCTACCTGAACACGTCTGGTGGCAGCGTCCGCCAGGGGCCTCGGGCCGAGCAGGGTGGTTGATACTGGGGCGATTCCCCCTGGCAGCGCGACCCGTACCTGGGCATCTTCTTTCAGCAGGGAGAGGTCTCCCTCAGGTAGCCAGCCTCTGAAACGGAGCTCGCTGGCGTCTATGACCAGGGCGAGCGGATGGCTTTCCTCCAGGGTCTCACCGCTCGAGGCGAAGACCTCGACCACGGTGCCGTCCGCCGGGGAACGAACTGCGATGGATTTGAGCCTCTGCCATGTTTCGGTCCCATCCTGGACCTCGAGCAGTTCAGTGGGGGTTCGGCCGCTCAGGACCGAGAGGGCGGTGAGGCGCTCCTCGACCTCGAGGTCGACTTTGCTTTGAAGGAAGGTTTTTTCCTTCGCCGTTTCCCGCAGCTTGTCTCTCTGGATCGCAGCGTCGAGAGTGGCCTTGCCGGCCTCGGTATACTGGCGCTGGGCTGAAAGAAGCTCCCTGGAGCCAAATGCGTTGCCGGCCTTGTTGAGCTTTCGGAGGTCCTCCAACCGTTTGAGGGTGGCGCTCTCGAGCTCCTTTGTTGAGGTCAGCTGGGTCTCTCCTTCAGCAAGGCGAGCCCGGGCCGCATCGACCTCCATCCTGGCGATCTCTTTCTGGCTGTTGGCTGCGAGCAGCTTCTGCTGGGCCTGGCGCAGGGCGGGAGAGATGAGCTCGGCGATCACATCACCCTCCTGGACCTTCTTCCAGCGTGGGGTCACAGAGATCAGCCGCCCCTTCGTCGGGGCGCGGAGTTTCCAGCGATGCGTGTCGGGTACGTAGAGCTCTCCGGGGACGGACAGCCAGGAGCCGACCTTTCCCCTGCTCGCGCTTTCGAAGGTGATGCCAAGGTTGTTCACGGCTCCGGGAGGAAGCGTGATCCGGTTGGTGGTCTTCCTGTCGGGTTCTTTTGACGAGCCCTCCTGGTGTGGGCCATGGTGATGGTCATGACCGCAGGAGGTGAGTATCGAAACGGCCAGGAGCATGGCTGCAATAGCTGTCCAGGCTGCTTGTATGCGGTTCATTTCTTATCCTTTTCGGAGTCATTGCTCGATGGGTCGTTCAGCACGGCGGCTCCCGCCACGGCGGCGCGGAAGCGGGCGATCGTTGAGTCCTGTTTCAGCTGTAATCCCCGTACCCGGGTCCTGGTGATCGAGCGCAGGCCGGCGAGCACCTCGAGGACGTTGCTCTGGCCCGCCCGCAGCCGGAGGTCAAGGGCCTCGCGGGCCTCGAGGGCGTTCGCCAGGGCGCCGGTGCTGTAGTCCTGGAGGATGGCTTCTTTGGCCCTGGATTCAGAGCGAGCGCTGGCCTCATCGTGTGAGAGCTTCAGTAAAGCGGCCGACACCTTTTCCCGGGCGGCTTCCCGGCGCTGTTTGGCCTCAGCGATTCCACCCTGGTTCTGATCAAAGAGCGGCAGCTCGATGCCTGCTCCCGCGCCAAGTGACGCCTCTCCCTTGTCGCTTTCAAACTCGGGGCCGATCCGGATGGCCGGGTATTGGGATGTGATGGCCAGGCGGAGGGTCGCCTCGGCTGTTTCGTATTCGTTGAGGGCGCCAGCTATCGCAGGGTGAAGGAGCATTTTCCGGCGGCTGGCCTGGCTCAACGGCGGCATCAGGGCAGGGTCAGGATCGAGCTGGATCGACAGGCTGATTCCAGGGAGCAGGCCGAGGGTCTCAAGGAGGCCTCTCCTCGCGGAGGCGAGCTCGAGACGCAAGGTCTCCAGGTCGGCCCGGGCGTCGTCGCGTTCAAGCCTTGCCAGGTAGGAGGTGACGCCGTCGATTTCCCCGGCCTGTTTGAGCGTGTCGGCCCATTGAAGGACACGCTCACTTCCGGCGAGCTGGGCTTCGAGGGCGGCGACGGTTTTATTCAAGGTTGAGATTCGAATGAAGGAGGTTCGTACCTGCTCCAGGGCGGTGAGCTCCGCTGCCGCCACACGGGCCTCGGCCAGGGTCAGCCTGCTCCGGGCCAGGCTCTTCTCCGCTTCGCCTTGTCCCCACAGGGGCAGCTCCCAGGACAGCCCGGCGGGAAGGACCAGGTCGCCTCCTCCGGATGAGATTCTCGGGCCAAGGAAGAGCTCGGGGTTGGTGAGGAGCCCGGCCTGGATGAGCTGCGCTCCGGCAACCTTCATTTCGTTTCGGGTGGCGCGGATCCCTGGTGAAAAGGAGAGCGCCAGGGCGTTCGCCTCAGACAGCTCGAGACCATCGCTGAGGTCTATTGTTGTTTTGATCGGGAGCCAGGCAGGCCCTCCCGGTGCGGAGGCCTGGACCTCGAGAGGCCGGTCGGAGCGCTGCTCCAGCTTCCTGATTTCCTCGAAGGGGTCGATCTCCATCGGCGAGTAGCTGACGCAGCCACTCAGCAGGGACATGCCGACGACAAGGCCGATTCGCACGGATTGGCGAAGAATGGGTGCCTGGCGGACTGAAAATCCTCTCAGTAAGGACATGGGGCCGCCAGAAATATAAGCGGTCATGAAACGAAGTCTCCAACGTACATCCTGAACAGGGCCTGGGCTAAGGGGCCAGGCCTGGAAGACGACAGTCATCTGTCGTCTGAGAAACGGTTCAGGCTACGAAGGGAGGAGCTCTTGGAGACGCGACCAACACTGGTGGCGGTCGTGGTGGGGGCGGTTCACAGGGGGCTGCCGCCTTGAAGAAGCTCGCTGGCTCGATGAGCTTGATGGGCGTCGGAAGGAGCGCGAGCGCGATGAAAACTACAGGAGCCGGAGTGATCGCCAGGTCGGGGAGGAATTCAGCGTGGTCATCATCCGGGTGGGCCGGGTCTCCGCCGTGG
>DCKY01000232.1 GCA_002320775.1 Planctomycetes bacterium UBA1662 | reverse complement strand
ACCTGGTGGATTCGCCAGGCGATCACTCGCTCGATTGCCGACCAGGCGCGTACCATCAGGATCCCTGTGCATATGATTGAGACGATGAGCAAGGTTCGCAACGCGACAAAAGAGCTCATTCAGAAGAATGGACGCGAGCCGACGATCAAGGAGATCTCGCAGAAGCTTGATATCACCGAGGAGGATACCCGCAAGGTCATCAAGATCTCGAAGCATCCGATCTCGTTAGACAGGCCGATCGGGGATTCCGATGATGGGTTCTTCGGTGATTTCATCGAGGACAAGGGAACCGTCTCTCCCGTCAACGCTGCAACCCATGAGATGTTGAAGGAAAAGCTTGGAGACGTTCTTGGCACGCTAACCTACAGGGAACGCGAGATTATCAAGCTCCGCTACGGCCTTGGAGATGGGTATACCTATACTCTCGAGGAGGTGGGCAAGATCTTCAAGGTGACCCGTGAGCGGGTTCGCCAAATCGAGGCGAAGGCCATTCGCAAGCTGCAGCACCCGATTCGTTCCAGGCTACTGGAGGGCTTCGTTGAGACGATTTCCGTCTGAGGAAGGGGTGCTATTATAGGTCTGATAACGTCTGAAGAAATAATGATGACAATGTCGATCAGGATCGAGATGAGGCTTAAGCGGGTTCCAGCCGCGGCGGGACCGGCACGAGCCGGTGTCTGCCGGGAGGGTGCCGGGTTTGCCGGGCGATCCTTTACGCGGGAACAGCTGCTCCTGCCTGTCACCGCGGGATAATATTTGGGCCGGTCACGAAAGTGACCGGCTTTTTTTATTGCCAATAGAGGCGAATAAAGAGAAGTTGTTCTGCTCAATAAAGACCGAGAGACACGAATGCATCCTTCGATAGAAAAACTGCTGGGTGTTCAAAAGCTCGATCGAGAGATCAAGCTTCTTGAAGAGGCCAAGATCCGCCGTCCGATGGAGCTCAGCGATGACCTTCGCAAGGTTAACGCCGGCAAGGCGTCCGTTAGCGCGGTCGAGGAGGTCATCAAAACCTGCAGGCTGGATATCGATAAGGGCGAGCTCCAGGTCAAGGAGCTTGATGGCGAGATCGAAAAATCGAAGATCGCGATGAATGCCTCCAAGACCAATGAGGAGTTCGCTATCTGCAAGGGCCAGATCGAGAAGCACGAGGAGAGCCAGGGAAGCATCGAGGAGAATGTTCTCGAGTTGATGAATCATCTCGATACGCTTCAGGGCAAGAAAGAGGAAGCTGAACGGGAACTCGCCGATATTGAGAAGGCCTATCAGCGGAAAGAATCCGAGGTCAATGACCTGGTGTCGGGGCTTGAATCCAGGATCGGCGGACTCGAAGAAGAGCGCGGAGGATTGTCGGTGGATATTGATCAGGATCACCTGGATATCTACGAGAGGATCAGGAGCAAGGTCGATGCCGACTGCGTTGTTCCGGTACATAAAAAAGATGAAGGGGAGGGAGTTTTCTTCTGCCAGGGCTGCTATATGCGGGTCACTAAGCAGGAACTCACCCAGCTCTCTCTCGCGCAGGAGCTTCTCACCTGTAGAAGCTGTTCGCGCCTGCTCTATCTCGAAGACTGAAAACCTATCTTTTGGGTTTTTTATGCTTTAAGCTTGCTGCTGACAGCAGGGGCACTTTGAGGTTTATCTATGCCGGTTAAAAGACAACTGGTCGTTTCAGGTAGATGCATTCTCTTTTTCTGCGCGGGGTTGCTGATCCCCTGCGTTTTGTGGGCGGGAGTTGTGGAGCCGCTGAACGGCTGGGTCTTTACTCCTGACAGTCTTGTCGGCGACTCGGTGAGGGCATCTTCCGGCGGCCTTGATGGGAGGATCTTCGGGGACGCGCGCGTCGAGTCCTCTCCCCCGGCCCTGGTGTTCGATGGAGACGACGATCGGGTGGTCATCGAAGCGGCCGATTCCTCCGATCTTCCCGTCCGGCAGCTTTCCGTCGAGTCCTGGGTCCGGCTGGATTCTTCCACTAGGTGGGGCGGCATCTGCGGCTATATCCAGGATAACGGCAGCTTTGAGAGAGGCTGGTTGCTGGGTTACAACGACTCTTCCTTCAGCATGGCCCTGGCTACCTCCAATACTCTCACCTACCTGGAAGCCTCCGACAGCTTTGAGTTGGGAGGCTGGTATCACGTTGTCGGTACCTACAATGGGGCGGAGCTCAAGATCTACGTGAACGGTCAGCTTGAGGGCTCCTCGCGGTCGCGATCGGGGGATATCGATTACGCGGATTCGAGCCTGGTTGTGGGAGCCTATGTCGATGATAACGAGCTCTGGCCTCTTGAAGGACAGGTTCACGAGGCACAGATCTATGACACCGTCCTGAGCCAGGCGGATGTGCGCGAGCGCTACCTGGCCAAGCGTGGGCTCTTTGGCGGGGACCCGGTCCCGGGGCCGGGCGACCCTGCGAGGGAGGCGGGTATCGTCGCTCAATGGACCTTTGACAATGAGCACGTAAACGGACGTCTTGTGAACGATCGTGTCGGGAGCTTCGATGGAACGATCCAGGGTGAGTATGAGCTGCTTTCCAGCCCGCCCGCCCTCGCGCTTGATGGTTCATCCACCTTCGTTCGGATGGGACTTCCGGGGGGCTCCGCGGCCCTGCCGCGCAGGGAGTTGACCGCCGAGGCGTGGGTCCAGATCAACGAGGGAACCACCTGGGGAGGGATCCTCGGTTATATGCAGGACAACGGGAATTTTGAGAGAGGCTGGGTCCTGGGCTATGATGACTCGCACTTCAGCATGGCGTTGTCATCCAGCCAGTTGACCTATCTTGCCGGCGATACGGAGTTCCAGCAGGGTACCTGGTACCACGTCGCGGGAACCTATGACGGAGAGACCTTGCGGCTCTACGTGAACGGTCGACTTGATGCCAGCTCGTCTGCCCAGTCCGGAGATATCGCCTACGCGGACTCTACCTTCGTCGCGGGGGCGTACGAAGATGACAACGAATTCTATCCTCTGGATGGAGCGTTGCATGATCTCAGGCTTTACGATGAGGCCTTGAGCGGGGCTCGGATCAGGGAAAATTATGAGTCAGGACGCGAGCTGTTTCCCGTGCTGGAAGCTGTCCTCATGGGGCCAACGGTGAGGTTTACCTCGGTTGATACGGCCCTGGTTTCCTGGAAGACAACGGCTCCCTCGCGGTCGGTCGTCGACTTCGGTACAAGCAGGGCGCTTGGCAGGACGGCTCGTGATGAGAACCTGTCTGTCGATCACGCGGTCTACCTGGATGGCCTCGAGCCCGGCACGCCCTATTTCTACCAGATCAGGCGCCAGGCGGGAGGGCAGGAATCGAGAACCCAGGTCTATGAGTTCTCGACCGAGTTTAATTTTTCTGTGCCGTCCGTTGAGCGGATCGAATCGCCGTTTGGCGAGGATGCCGATTCAGCCGTCTACGCCCGGGCTGCGGAGAGAATCCTTGCTCTCTCCGGCATCGAGAGGGGCTATTGTCTCGACCTCGACTGTGGCACGGGGAGGCTTGCCGTAGAGCTGGCAAAACGCTCAAAATTGAGAATCATCGGAGTGAGCCCGGACCGGGAGGAGGTCACGGCTGGGCGGGTGCTCCTGCGGGAGGCGGGACTCTACGGCTCACGGATCACGCTTCATCGACGGCTGCTTCAGGATCTTCCCTATGCTGAAAAATCGTTTAACCTGGTCGTCTCTGACCGGCTTGTACGGGGGGAGCTTCCGCGCGCTGAGGCGGGTGAGATGTTCCGGTTGCTGAAGCCTTCGGGCGGAGCCGCTATTTTTGGTCAGCCCCCGGGCGCGCGCAGCGATGTGACGCTGGAGACTCTTCGGGGCTGGTTGGCTGATCTGCCCACGGCTTCCGAGGAGCTCGAAGCGCCTGGCGCCTGGGCCGCAGTGGTACGGGACGCCCTCGAGGGAGCCGGTGAGTGGAGCCATATGTACGGCTCGCCGGATAATTCGGCTACCAGCCGCGATGAGCTGATCGCGCCCGCCAGCATGAGGATCCAATGGTATGGCCGTCCCGGTCCGAGAGGAATGATTGACCGCCAGCCTCGGCAGCAGTCGCCTCTCTATGCGAATGGCCGGCTCTACAGCCAGGGCAACGACAGGGTCTACGCCCTTGATGCCTACAACGGAACGGTGCTCTGGTCCCTGGATGTACCTGGTATGAGGCGCGTCAATATACCCAGGGATACCGGCAATATGTGCGCCGATGCAGACGCCCTGTTCATCACGGTTAAGAACTCCTGCTGGCGTCTCGGCGGCCGGACCGGGCAGCTCGAGATGGTCTATCCCGCCGGTGATGGGATCGCCGACAAGACAGCGCATTGGGGTTATGCCGCGGTGCTGGGTGACCAGCTGGTGGGCAGCAGGGTGACGCCTGATTCGAGCTATAGCTCATTCAGCGGACCCGACAAATGGTACGACGAGACCTCGGGAGGCTTCGGTACTTCACAGATCATCAGTCGCTCCCTGTTTTCTGTCGCCAGGGAGGATGGACTCGCTCGCTGGGATCGCGCCGCGGGAGCGATCCTCAATTCAACGATAACGATTGGCGGTGGGCGTTTGTATTACATCGAGTCGCGTTCCAGCTCGGTCCTGAACGCGGGAACGGGCCGCACGGGATCCTCCGATCTATGGCGGAATAACTTTCTCGTAGCCCTGGATGTCGACAGCGGCGATGTGCTCTGGCGCCAGCCGGTGACCCTTCCCTCTTCGCCGGCTCCGGTGGTCG
>DCKY01000165.1:9720-17072 GCA_002320775.1 Planctomycetes bacterium UBA1662 | reverse complement strand
GGCGGGCTGTTGAGTCCAAGCTGCGAACGGATCTCAGCTCCGCTGATAACCACGCTCATCAGCAGCCCGTTGCCGCGGCCAAAATTCTCATCATCCGGCCAGGTCTTGTCCCGTACAGGCCTGTACCCATCAAGCGCTCTGAAGGCGACAATACTGCGTGAGCGCGGCTCGACGGCAAGCGTCCAATCATCCCGCTGCTGCCCTGGTCCTCGCGAGACCCGGATCTTAACGGCGGGAACTGTCTCGTTCAGAGCGGGAAATGGCTCAAAAATATCAACCTCGGCGAGCTCTTCCGCAAGACCGTCCCCGGTGTAATGAAGCTTGACCCTGCCCTCTTCATCGCAGCCTTCGCCAGAGCAGAGGTCGATCGAACAGAGAGCCCTCGACAGGGTGTCATAGACAAGAGCCCGCTCTCCACCCCCAGGCTCTTCTGACACCGTCCCAAGCTGAAAGGTGACCATCTCCTGCTGGGCAAGCACCGCATCCGGAGCAGTCGGGCTGATTCGCCTCAACAGATCCAGCTTGCCGGTAAGAACCGACACTCCAGGGTCTTTCTCCACAGAGAGTGCCACGGTGGTGAAGTCGATGCGCGGGTTCCGACACTCATCGAGCTGCACAACCAGGCTATCCCGATCGGCCAGCGCGGTCACCGTTTCTTCACGGGCGGCCTCCGTCTCGAGACGAGCCGCCTCGGTCTCCTGGCGAGACTCTTCCAATTCCACTCCGCTGGCCTCGAGATCTCCTCTGCAGACCTCAAGGTCGGCTGTCAGTTCATCGACCTGTTCCCCGCAAGGCCCCTCGGCCGCCTCCAATTCGAGGATTCTCGCCTCGGCAGTCAGCAACGCGCGTTGAGTTGAGATGAGGTCCCTCAGCGCTCCCGAAAGATCCACCTGGGCCTGGGTCAACTCCGCACGGAGAGCGGCAATCTCGGCATCCCTCGCTGCAAGCGCCGCCTCGAGCTCGGCGACTTCAGGGCCTCCCCCTGCAGGCTCTGCAAAAGGACAGGGTTCCTCTCCCCCGAGAAACAGGAAGTTGAGCGAAAAAATCGCATCCGCCAGGTCTAATTGGCCGCTGCAATTCACATCGCCGTTGACTGTAGTTCCAGCCGGCTCTCCAGCGTCTGCAGATCCCGGCAAGGACAGCAGAGCAGCGAGGAAAGCTCCGACAAAGCAGAGCGTTGCCTTTTTCATCTGTGACACCTTATTTCTATGTTATCGATTTCGACCAGCCTCCCATCGTAAGGTCCCAATTGACCCCAAGCAAGAATCGCTCGCACAGGACTTATTTGTTAAAAAAAAAACAGCCCCGAGCGATCTTTCCTCAGAAAGACACGCTCGAGGCCCAGGCCGGAAACTACCGACCTAATACCGTAAAAAAGACTACTTTGAGGCTACCCTGATCACCTTGGCATCCCAGATGAAGGTGATCTCGGAACCAAGGGCCAGGATCCTCCCGGCACGAGGATGAGCTTTGAGAAATTCAAAATATTCCTTCGAAAGCCAGGCGAGCTTGAGCGGCTCCATCGCGCCATTCTTTACAGTCAACCGGGAGTCTACCCAGCGCTCGCCCTGCAGGTAGAAAGTAAAGGAGCCCACTCGCCTGATGAGCTCTCTTCTACCCTGCCCCTCCCCGGATTTTTTCCCGGAGCTCCCCCCAAGATCAGATTTTTTCAAGGCCTCTATCGCCCTGCTGGCCTCAACGGCCCCAGCTCCTCGATCCTTATCAAAAGCTTCGGCAGCACTGTTCCTGTCGAGCTTCCCCCCGCCCTCGGCCTTGCCCTGCCCTAGGCGGCGACCGCCCCCAAATGCATCTCGAACCCTTGGAGAGCCCAGGGGATGCGGAGCCCCGGACCCGGGCGCGTTTTCAACCAGGGCCCCCTCCTCAACGATGAGATAGGAGGTATAGGGCGTAATGATCCCGTGAAGCTTACTGAGACGGATCACCTCGGTCTTTAATTCCTTGGCCCCGCCATTCAGCCGAATCTGCTCTAACAGATAGCCGATCTTCCTCGATGCCCACAGCCTCGAGAGTTGGTCCTTCCCCGGACCTGCCTCGCCTGAAAAATCGAAACTGTATTCAAAGGTTCTTTCCTCCCCGAGATACTTTCCGCTCAATAGAACAGTTCGATTCTTGTTCCCGCCGCCAACCTGGCCGGGCTGGTATCGGCCGAACAGGCTCAACTGCACACCATGGAAGAGGTCTGGAAGCTCGCGAGGGAAGACATCTGTGATGCCCCCATCAGGAAACTTGATGCGAAGGTTGGTGAGTACAGGCGAATCAATCTTGTCGTAGAAGGAAGAGAGGCGCAGCTCGATATCTTCTCTGTCGCGAATGTACTCGGTGGTTCCGCGGGACTCACCCGCAATCCGGTCGAGGAGCTTCGCGTTCAGGCTCTGGCCTACCCCGAAGACGAACACCCTGCGCTTGCCGGTATTGGCCTGCTTGATGCTGGCGAGAATCTTCCCGGGGTCGGTCACGCCGATCGTCGGCATGCCATCTGTCAGCACGACCACCATCTGGAGCCGCCCTGGCGTCTTGAGGTCAGTCAGCGCGAAGCGCAGGCCTTCCTCGAGGTTGGTGCCGCTGCCAGACTCAAGCGACCTGGCGTAGGTGAGTCCACGAGCTCGAGCGTCCTGGCTGATGTCCACCAGGGCGGGAGCGAACTTTCTGGCCTCAATCGAAAAATCAATGATGTTGAAACGGTCTCCTTCATTGAGGCCCTCCACACAGTACACCAACGCCTTGCGGGCCTGCTCAATCTTGTGCCCTCTCATGCTTCCGGATGTGTCGATCACGAAGACCACGTCCTTCGGTGTCTTTTCTTTCTTCGCATCGACCCTTGGAGACAGGGTGATATTGAAATAGCCTTTCTCTTCATGGCCGCGCGCCACGAGACAGAGAGGCGCGAGGACATCCTCGCCAACGTTCCACATCAGGAGGAAATCCCCCTGCGAATCAAGTCGCGGCGTCTCGAAGACGACCCTTGCCTTCTTGTCGCCGGTCCGGTGCACGCCAACCTTGTGGGAAATACAATTAATCGAACGAAGGACACGGCTTGAGTTGATGTTGACGTCAAAGGCGACATCCTTATAAGGACCCATCGAGTGTTTCCCCGGAGAGAGCGGATAGCGATACAGATACAGGCCGCCCTGGGGAGTAAGCTCCTGGACATATTCGATGGAAACCTCCACCTCACCCCTGGCCGGAATAGGGAAGACACGGGCCCTTATCAGGCCCTGGCCGGCGTATTCGAGGAGTCCCGGGTCCTTTGCCCGGCGAACGATTCCCTCGTAAATCGACCGGGCCTTGTCCTTCTCGAGAATCTCACCCTTGACCTCTTTGCCTCCGATTTTCATCACAAAACCGCTGGCGACAGCGCCATCGGGAAGAGGAAACATGTAGAAGCCTTCGAGTTGCCTCGCAGAGGAGTTGTAGAAGGTCTCCTCGACACTGGTTTTCACCAGCCCCTCTGCGATCTCGGCATGAACCCGATGCCGGGTGATCGACAAGGGAAAGTGAGGCCTCACCGCCGGGGGAGCCACCCCTGGCGGCCGAATCACATCAGGAGATTCAGGAATATAGATGAAGCCATCGGCCCGCAGACTGAGTGGAATCAGGACAAGAACCAGAGCCGATACCGCCAATAGTATTCTGAACATTTCGGGTCTCCGTAAGAATTAGGTTTCAGCTTACAGAGTCATGGACCTGAATCAGGGCAATTTGTTCCAGAAAAAACGCTTTTTAGCTGTGCCTGCTTACCTTCAAGAGCAACAGAAGCGAGACCCCTCCCCGATTTTATTCAATTTTGAGTTCAGCGCAGTCCCAGTTACCCTGAAGTCTCCTATACCTCGGAACTGAAAGGGAACATCAGCATGCGCCCAGCTATCCTTACCCCATTTCTCGGGATCATACTCTCCCTTGCCACTGTGAAGATCGGGGCGCAAGGAATCAATCCCGGCCCCCCCATCCGGGCCTATCTCTTTGACGAAGGAAATGGAGCCTCAGCAGCACCCCTTGGTGAAGGCGTGACCGGTGACGTTGGGGCACTCCTGCGCTGGCGCCCCGGGGCCTTCGGCTACGAAGGCGACTTCTGTGTAAGCAGCATTCACCGCCCCCTAGGCCAGCCCCTGGGGCACGTAAGGTTGGCTGAGGAATATGTCCTCTCCGGCTCTGGAACTATCTCTCTGTGGATTGAGCTGAACCCGGCGATAAATGGTGACGCATTCTGGGGAGCACACCGCGGCGAGGTTCTGCTGTCCGCCTTCCCTGGGGCCGATGAAATGAAAATCAACCGGTCGGGATTTTTTAATATGCCAACCGGTGAACAGGCGACCTTCTCAGCCCACATGGGCGGAAGCACCTGGTACACCCCGGCCAATTACATAGGAGGAACCCCTCCTCGTAACTATCCAGCCCCCGGCGGCAACAACACGCCCTATCGCGGCTGGCATCATCTCGCCTACGTATACTCTGAAGACCCGATCGGCGGCTTGTCCAACTGGCTCTACTGGGACGGAGAACTGATGCGCCTGCCAAGATTCGGAGCCACTGTCCCTCCTGCGGCTGACTGGAGCAGGACCTGGCCAGCCCCCATCGTCTACAACGGCATCGCGTTAGGGGCTGACCTGTCCTCCAATCGCTGGGGGCATGTAACCGACTGGAGCGGGAGCATCGATGAATTCGCCTTCTACGAACGAGCTCTCTCAGCGGAGGAGATCCGCTGGCTGGCCACAAACAGCCTCCGGGGAACGATGGAGCCCGGGGATGATTGCTCTGAAAGCGAAGGTCTCGACACCGATGGTGACGGCCTTCCGGATGACTGCGACGAGGATGACGATAATGATGGGGTCATCGACGAACAGGATAATTGCCCATCAGAGGCGAACCCTGCCCAGGCTGACGGGGATGGAGATGGGGTGGGCGATCGCTGTGCTCCCGCCCCCCTCTTTCTGCGCGGCGACTCCAATGGAGACGCCACCCTGGGACTATCAGACGCGGTGCACGCGCTCAACTATCTCTTCCTGGGAAATGAGCCTCCGGACTGCCTCGCCGCGGCGGACTCCAACGCCGATGGAAATGTCGACATTTCTGACGCGACCTACACCCTGAGCTTCCTTTTTCTTGGCGGCCCGGAGCTCCCTCCTCCAACAAGCTGTGGGGCTTCCGCTTTTGACAGCGACCAGGAGCTCGGCTGCATGACAGCCACCTGTGAAATTTAAGGCAGATTCGAAAGAAGTCAGCTTCCCGGAGTCAGGCCCGAGACCCCGACCGGCGGCCTGTTCAGGTCCCGGCGGCGCCCCTTCTTTCTCATCCTGTCGAAATTGAACATATTGAAGAAGTGCATGCCTCCCAGGGCCAGCAACACGACCCCAAGCTTGGTCGCGATATATTCCACGCCCTCTTCAAGGTTGGCGGGCTTGGTTCCATAGTGAAGGAATAAAAGAATGAAGCCCAGGTTCACCAGGTAGAATCCCACCACCAGGAGGTGATTCACCGCATCGGCCATCTCCTCGTTATCGCGGAAGGCCTCCAGCAAAAAGATACGCCCATTCCTGTGTAGCGTTCGAGCCACCCACGCCGTCATGAGGACGCTGACGATCGTGTAGGCCAGGTAGATCCAGACAGCGGTTGTCATATCTGACTCCTTTCAAAAACAATTCAGGCCAATCCAGGAGCGAAGGCGAAATACCCATAGACCCCGACCTGGTAGATAAAGACGAGTGACAGCCCATGGTAGCCAGCCTTGTAAACCCAGCTGGTCAGGTATTCACTCGCATCGAAAACAAAGAACTGCACGAAAAGCCGCAGGCCCCAGAAAACAGCGGTGAAGGTGCAGAAGGAGCGGGCCAGGATTCCTCCGGCGGCCAGCTCGCTGTAATTGACCGCCGAGATCACTCCAAGGGAGGTGATACAGAGAACGATAAAGGCCCCGTACACCCAGAACATCCGACGCAGAAATGGGGACAGCTTGGCGAGCTCTTCTTTCCAATTGAGCTTACCGGGCACCATGGCTGCGGCAACCAACGTCGAGAAATGCAGAAGACTACCTACAAGAATCAGGAGCTCAGTTGTTTTCATAAGGCACCCATCACTTTGAGGAAGGGGTTGATGACGTTTCGGATAAAGTCCGGCGGAAAGAGAAGCGCTGCGGCAGGGAAGAGGGTAAACGCGGCCATGTAGAGCCAGCCTGCGACACCTCGATTCAAGCCAACACTCCGAGCTGTAGCGGTTCGCTCAAAGAGCACCCCGACGCCCTGGAGGAGAAAATACGCCGTCGGCAAGCCATAGCAGGCCCGAGCCGGAACCGAGATCACCAGGTCGTGGACCAGGCCACTTGCGAGAAAGACAAGGAACATGGCGCCGGTAACACCAATCTTCCGGTAGGTCGTCCGGAAGAGAAAAATATGTACGAGCTCATTAAAGCCGCGGTTCCAGCGCTCTGACCAGAAGAGGCTCAGGGATGTGGCTGTCGCGGGGGAATTCATGATGGGCTCTACCGGAACCCCTCCGCACCTCCAGACCAGCGCCAGCAGGTGAAAAATGCCGAAGTGCAGCGACAACATCAAGCCGCCCAGGCCGCACCATCCCGCCAGCACCGGGTCCGAAACCATAGGCGATAGCCACCAGAGAACAGCAGCTCCCAGGGCGGTCTTTAAAGCCGCGGAGAACCATTCCCCGGCCAGTGGAGATTCAGCCCGAGGCGCATCAGCCATAAAAGGTCTGACGTCCATCCCCGGCCAGAGCAGCAGGTAGCCCAGGCCCCCCCGGACTCCGACAGCCCCTCCCCGACCCAAGCCCCGCCAGAAGGTAAGCCATTTACAGCCGAAGAACAGGGCGAATGCCAGTGCCCACATGAACATCCAGGCCTCTGGCAAGCGGTTACGGAGGGCGAAGGCCATGGCAGTCAACACAACCAGTGGAAGGCAGCCGCCAAACACCCAGCTGGAGCTGGGCCGCCTCGAGGTCGCATGGACACTGCAGCTTCCGTTAAGGCAATGCCGATTAGCCGCGACCCGCCGGTAAACGAAACCTATTGCGGAGCGTACACCGGGAATATGCGCCAGGAGCCAGAGAGGCCAGCACCACCAGACCTTGCTCCAGAGAAAGACGAAGGCATCCACCCCCCCGAGAACCCTTCCGGATCCACACAGCACCCGCATTTCACTCAAGAGCTCGACGCCGGACAATCCAAGTCGCTCCGCCACCCAGCCTTCATGCAGGGATGCAAAACCAAACCCCCTGGCCTCAAGCGTTCCTCGCCAACGCTTCACCATTCCAAGACAGAAACGGCAGTTTCCGTCGTAGAGCAGCCAGTGCTTTCCATTCCCAGGCATCTTTCCGGTTCCGTAAAA
>DCKY01000165.1:1427-9327 GCA_002320775.1 Planctomycetes bacterium UBA1662 | reverse complement strand
GCCAGTTTGCGGTAGGACGCGGTGGAGAGCTTGCTTGTTTGCTCGTACCAGTCATGGGCCGTGGTGAAGAACTCCCGAAGAGAGCCCAGGCGCTCCCTGGTATGCGCATCCGTATCCGATGTTTCTTCCATCTCCAGCAGGCACTCCTCCAGCATGGCAATCGTCGGGTCGACCTCACGCCGTTTTCGTTCGTCCATAACCACTCGGAACATCTCCCAGACATCGGTCATTGTCTCGAAGTGATCGCGTCGATCACCGATCACGTGGCTTATCTTCACAAGTCCCCAGGACTGGAGCTCCTTGAGGCTGATACTGACATTGGAGCGGGCCACCGACAGGGTGTTGGTGATCTCCTCCGCGTTCAGCGGCTCAGGAGAAATGTAGAGCAGAGCGTGAATCTGCGCTACGGTCCGGCTGATCCCCCAGCGGGTCCCCATCTCACCCCAATGGAGAATGAACTTTTTGTGTACTGAACTCAGTTCGGGCATGATTTCTTTCCTTTCTTTAATTTCAGAATATTCTGAAATATAAGAAATAGCAAGCGGGAAAGGAGATATTTCCTGTCAGGCCAGCCCTGGTGAGCGAGGCTGTGTGGTATCGCAGGGTCCCATTGAAGCCCGGTACAGCCTGGAGCTTGCCCTCAAGAAAAATATGCCCGCGGGCAACCCCAGCCCCCTCCTGCACGACCAGTGGAAGCTTACCTGGCCCTTGCGAGATCCTTCAGCAGGCCGATGGCTGTCTCCACCATAGCCTCCCCTCCACCGCTCTGCACCCTGGAGTTGACCGTCTCGTAGCTGCCCTCGGTAAAAGCCTTGCGTGTGGGAATGTAGCCTGGCGCGTCATTTACCAGCTCAATCACCAGGGTGTTCCTGAACGGGGAAGCCTTCTTGATCGCCAGGCCCAGCTCAACGAATACCTCTCCAGGCAGGGTAACGATGGCGAGCTCCGAACTGAGCCGGAAAGCCTGGACCTCGAGGGCGATTGTGTCGGCCTTTCGAAGCTGAAGAGCCATGATCTTGTAGGCTTTCACCCGCTGGAGAAATGGCAGCTTATTGCTACCCACCAACTCCATTTCCTTTCGGGCTTTCTCAACCTCCTCCTTGCTGTAGCGCTGCAGGGGTACCTCGACCTCCGCCCTGCGCACCGCCAGGGAAGGCTGCTTGACTGCGCCGAGCTTTGAAATTCCGCCACGCACTGTTTCGGCCAGCAACTTACCGATCTCCCCGGCACTTCGCCGCCCTTTTACCGTGACATCAATATGGTTGAGGTCGCCGCAGGCCCCTGCCCCGAAGAAGGAAACGTATTCTTTCCCGAACACCGCCCGGAGCTCGTCGCTGAGATACCGCGGGTAGTCGGCCGAATACTCAGTACCGCCGACTGTATCGAGGTGCAGGGCGAAAACGGTCAGTGAAGCACGCGGCACCCCGCCTCTCGACAGGAACTCGACAATACCGACATCCGGATCAATCGGGCCGGCTGTGCGAAGAATCGAAGGGTTCAGCTGCCCGGGATTAAAGCGCACCCCACCCGTCTTCATGTGAAACCGCCGGTTGAACGACAGCCTCTTCTCACTGGCGACGCCATGTCGGACCTTAACTGGCACGGCAGCGCCCGCCGCACGGACAACCGCCTCGGCAATCTTCTCTGCGGCCCAGGCCGAATAGTCGACGCCCTCATGCGGATCTCTGCCATTGCTGGCCACCGCCGCCCTGTGAAAATGCTCCCGCAAAGCGCCAAAATAGAGCGGCCCGGTGTGGCTGTGTGTCGCGGCGATGGAAACATTCTCGAAGGGAATCCCGGCTTTCTCGGCAATCCTGGTTCGCGCCGCCCGCGACAGGCCCGGACCGATCCCGATCAGGTCGCAGAACACCAGGGCGGCCTTGACCTTGCCCTGGCTTAAAACAAGAGCCTTTGCCTTCAGGGAATCCCTCACACCGGTGTTGAACCGTTCGCTGAAATAGCCGCTCATGCGAAAGCCACGCGGAGCGGTAATATCCGCCTGCGCGGTCCCCACCAGGAAGTCCTCGGCTTCTGCCCTCAGGCAGGACACGAGGCAAACCAGGGCAACCATTGAGATCCATTTCATGTCAGCAACACCTTGTTAAAATCGAGACAAAAGGAACCTGCGACACCAAAGCTTTCACCTTTATACCAGAGCCCGACGGAACTTTCATGAAAGGCCCCGGCCTCAAGCGTTGTTGCCTTCCAGTTAATCCCCTGCAGGGCTAAAATGCCTGCTGAGGCATCGAGCCGAAACTGAGTCTCTCACGCCTGAAGACTTTCAGTCCGTATGGATTCGCCTGCACCCCTGCCCATCAAGGAACAGCTCAAAAGGTAAAGCCTTCAAAATCAAAAAGTAAGCCGGGTAAGAGACCGGCCTGCATGACGCTGCCGAAACAAGCCGACTCAAGGAGTTTTGTACTAATGAACAAGCCGCAACGCGCCATCCTGCTCCTGCTGACCTGCCTTTCTATCCTTGCCACGGATCTCAAGGCTTCCCCTGCAGATGTCTCGATCCCCGCCACCGACGAGGGACTTCCAGGCGCCGGACCGATCCGTCGCTACGACTGGTTCAAGAAGTTGTGGCTGCGGAAGCGAACAGGCTGGGCAAAACAGGTCGAACAGGACCAGGGAGCGCTGGTTTTTCTCGGCGACTCCATCACCCAGGGATGGGGAGACACTCTCGGCGGCAGCTTCCCCGGGGTAAAAGTCGCTAACCGAGGCATCAGTGGCGACACAACGCGGGGCGTCCTTATCCGCCTAGAAGGAGATGTCCTCGCCCTCAAGCCCAGCGGCGTGGTGATTCTCATCGGAACCAATGACCTCGAAGAGAAGGCTTCTCCTGGAGTGATAGCCGGCAACCTCAAGCTCATCATCGCGGCGCTGAAAAAGCACAATGCGAAGATGCCGATCATCCTGTGCAACACCTTTCCCAGCTCCGCCAGCAAGCGCCGGCCAAGCGACCAGATCAGGAAGATCAACCAGCTCTACTTCGCCGCGGTCAAGGGCGACCCGCAGATCACCGTCCTCGACACCTGGCTTCTCTTCGCAGATGCGAAGGGCGACGCAAAAAAAGGCGAGTTCCCGGACCTTCTTCACCCCAACAAGCTCGGCTACGCCAAGTGGGCCGCCGCCCTGCGGCCGCTGCTTGCCACACATGGCTACCTCGAAACCGAGCCCGATGATTTCAAGCTCGAGCCGGGCTTCATCAGCCTCTTCAACGGTCGCGACCTGACCGGCTGGGGCCTTCGAAAAAGGAAATCTTTAAAACGCCTGGAGAATTTTGACGGAGAAAAAGCCAGCCAGGACAAGCGCTACGTTGCCATCAATGGCCGCCTCGTAGTAACCACCCCACCCGAAGGCAGGCGTTTTCAGCAGCTGTGGACCACGAAGGATTTCCCGAAAGACTTCATCCTCAAGCTTGAGTTCCGAGCCACCCCCAACGCTGACAGCGGAGTATTTATCCGTAGCCCGCAGCTGCAATGCCGCGACTACCTGCTGGCCGGCCCCTGGAAGGAGCTGAAGAACTACAAGCCCCAGGACTGGAACGAGATGATCGTTACCGTCAAGGGCGGCATCGCCCACTGCACCTGTAACGGTGAAGTCCTCAACGCCGCCATGAAAGTTCCAGCCACCGGACCCATTGGTCTCGAGGGTGACCGCGGCCAGATGGAATACCGACGAATCCGCATCAAGGAAGCCGACTAACCCCCGGGGCTCTGTCTACCTGAAGGCCGCGCCGATAGGTCTGGCGCAGTCCGAATTGAAATCACGGTAGTCGAGGCCATAAAGACGCAGGATCGTCGCCGCCACCTGGCTCTGGGAAAATGTTCCCTTTGAGCCCTCCTCACCCCTGTTGGGAGTGTCGGGCCCGACCACCGCGATCCAGATCTCAGCGGAGCCGGGTATCCGGGCGGAATGTGAAACCCAGTCGTCTACCGTGTGGCCCCTCCCATGATCCGTCAGGATGACCAGGCTCGTCTTGCCCCGGTACCGAGGACTGCCCTGCAAGGTCGTCCAGAGAGTCCGCAGCGACTCATCAAAATAATTCGCCGCCTGGAGAACCCTGTCGTAGCGCCGCTCATGCCCCCAGTCATCGGTCTCCGCCAGGGCCACGTAAAAGAACTTCGGCTGCTGGCTCTTGAGGTACTCATTAGCGATCGTCAAGGTAACCCAGTCATGGCGGACGGTATCCCAGGGCGTAGTCAGCCTGAACTGGGCCTCGTTGGCGGCCATCATCCCAGGAGTAAGATATTTCTCGGGAACGGCCTCGAAACCCGCGTTGCAGAAAATCGAGCCTTCCACCTTCGCGGTGATGGAGTTAAAGACCGACCAGGAGCAGATGGCCGCGACCTTTTCCCTTGGCAGCTTGAACTTCCTGCCCACGTACTCGAGGACCGTCTCACGCGGACTGGGAACAGCCTTGTTGCTCTTGATGGATGCCTGCGGTTGGCCAGTCATGATCTCGGCGTAGCCAGGATAGGAAAAATGATGCGGGTTCGAGACCTCGGCATCGCTTCCCAGCGCCCGGTTGCCGAGCACCACGCCCTGCTTCGCCAGGGTTCCCCAGAAAAACGGCAGCAGGGCCTCCCGCCTCAACTTCGGCGTCTCCCGCCAGTATTGTTTTTTAAGCCTGGCTGAGTTCTCAGCTCCGGAGCGCTTTGAATTGTTCAGCAGCTTAGGGTCCGCCCCACCGAAGAGCTCCTCGTTCCGCAGGCCATCAATGGTGACCAGAACGACGTACTCTGTCTTGAGCTCCCCCTCAGCCTGCAACGGCTGAGTAATCAGCAGCCGGGCCGCGAAGGCCAGGGCCAGGAACAGGTACCCTCTTCTCATCATCGGTCCTTTCTTGATCAGGCTCCTCATGCCCTTAGCCTATTCCATGCGACCCGGCCATACAAGCGCGCCGGATACGTCCCGGGCGTCAATTCGCCTATCCTCCGGCAACAGTCTTTCTCCAACCCTCCCCGGGCGTGTATAACAGGGGAGTCTGAGTCAGAAACCAATCAAGCCACAAGGAGCCTGCGCATGGATGCCGAGCTTGCAAGCTTCATCAGGGAACACAAAGACCTGACCCGGCGATTCTTCCTTCGCCTCGGCGCGGTGGGAGCCTCGAGCCTCAGCGCCCTGCCGCTCTTCTCTACCGATGATGGACAGGACTCCGCCCTCGACAGGAAGATCAGGGATATCGAAAGTTGGCTTACCCTCCAGGACCACTTCCGGGACGTCTCCCGGGGCAATCCAAGGCCTCACTCACTCGATGAGGCGAAGCGCAAGGAAGTCGGACTGACCCGCGACACATGGAGCCTCGATGTCCTCTCGGACCCGGAAAACAAGGCCAGCCTCGGACGCCAGCTCACAAAGAAGGACAACACAGCCTTCACCTTCAAGCATCTGATGGAGCTGGCGAAAACCCGGGCGGTTCGTTTCCCCAAGGTGATGACCTGTCTCAATATCGGCTGCCCCCTCGGCAACGGAATCTGGGAAGGAGTGCCGCTGCGCGAGGTGATCTGGCTCACCCAACCCGGCCGTAACCTGCGACGGATCTTCTATCATGGTTACCACAATGACGACCCGAAGCAGATGTTTCGCAGCTCCCTTCCCGTAGGCCGTGTCCTTGAAGACCTCTACGACCTCCCACCTGTCATCCTCTGCTACAAGCTCAACGGCCATTGGCTCGAGCCCAAGCGTGGAGCCCCGGTCAGGGTGGTGGTCCCCGAAGCCTATGGATTCAAGAACATCAAGTGGCTCTCCCATCTCTACCTGACCAACGAATGGAAAGCCAATGACACCTATGGAGAGCGAAACAATGATGTCGACAGCCCCCTGAAGACCTTCTGCGATCCATTCCCTCTGCCCGCGTCGGTCAAGCCCGGCCAGCCCATCCCCGTGACAGGGTACGCCCAGGTTGGCATCTCAGGCCTGAAGGGGGTCCAGGTCTGGATCCACAATAACGCTGAGAAGCTCCCTCCGGATGATGAATATTTTCTCAAGGCCCCCTGGCGGGATGCCCGGATCCTCCCGCCGCCGAAGAGTTGGGGCGGAGAGTTGCCTGACAATAAGATCCCGTCACCGACCTACGGCTTCGATCCGAAGACCGGTGAGCCCCGCACCTGGCCGATCCGCCTCTCGAAGGCCCACTGGGCCACCCTCCTTCCCGGCCTGCCGGCCGGCAGCTACACCCTGCGCTGTCGAACCATCGACGCCAATGGCGCAGCCCAGCCGCTGCCCCGGCCCTTCCGTAAATCAGGCCGCGCGGCAATTGGAGAGATGCCCCTGGCCGTGGAGGCCTGACGGCATCACCGGCGGCGAAAAACGGCTCCAGCGGAAAACACCAGGTAATGCGCCACCGCCAGGCTGGCGGAGCAG
This sequence comes from Planctomycetes bacterium UBA1662, assembly GCA_002320775.1. Classification (GTDB taxonomy): domain Bacteria; phylum Planctomycetota; class UBA8108; order UBA8108; family UBA8108; genus UBA8108. Next base: position 2,958 of record DCKY01000165.1, on the reverse strand, counting down.
ACGGGCATCACCAGCCATCCAAAGATAACCTGGGCCGCAGAGTGCCCCAGCACCTCCCGGATGCTCCTATCGAGAGGCTCCTGGCTGGCGATCAACAGGTATATGGAGAACAGCAGCGGAGGAGTGCACCCGCAGGCCAGCCTGAAGGTCAGGCCACGAAAGCCCTGGAGCTTCAACGAGCCGGACAGCCTGTCAAGCAGCGCGGGCCATAGCCACAAGACCCCGCACACCACCAACAGCGACCCCCCCTCCAGCAGAGCATCCGAGAAGGAATCGCCCTTGTTGAAGTAGTGCGTATAAAAGTTGGCGCCACCAAAAAACAGGGCAAAAAAAACGGGGAGACGGGCCGTCCAACTCACGTCAGGATATCCTTCACGACCTCTCCGTGAACATCGGTCAGTCGATAATCCCTGCCCTGGTGCCTGTAGGTCAACAGCTCGTGGTTGATTCCCATCTGGTGAAGAATCGTCGCCTGAAGATCATGGACATGAACGGGCTTGTCGGCAACGTTGACGCTGTAATCATCGGTTTCACCGTAGGTCATCCCCCCGCGAACCCCGGCACCGGCCAGCCAGTAGGTAAAACAATTCGGATGATGGTCCCGTCCATAATTCTGCTTGGTGAGCTTGCCCTGGCAATAGATCGTACGGCCGAATTCTCCACCCCAGATAACAAGGGTGTCCTCGAGCATCCCCCGCTGCTTCAGATCGAGCAGCAGGGCCGTGGTCGCCTGGTCGGTGTCCTGGCATTGTGTCCGCACCTGCTTCGGGGCATTCCCATGCGCGTCCCAGCCGCGATGGTAGAGCTGAATAAACCGAACGCCCCGCTCCGCCAGGCGACGCGCCAACAGGCAGTTATAAGCGTACCTCCCAACCTTCGTCGCATCCGGGCCATATAGATCAAGGATCCTCTTTGGCTCGCTCTTGACGTCAATCAGCTCCGGCACGCTCATCTGCATACGGAAGGCCAGCTCATATTGGGCGATTCGAGTTGAGATCACCGGATCATTGAACCTCTCCTCCTGCTCCCTGTTCAGCTGACCCAAAGCGTTGAGCATGCGCCTGCGCTGGGCCCGCGAAACGCCGGCGGGGTTGTAAAGATCCAGTATGGGATTCCCCTGGCCGCGAAACTTAACTCCCTGGAAACGCCCGGGAAGAAAGCCGGCCCCCCAGAGACGATCGTAAAGGGGCTGACCCGTCTTCGCCCTGCCATTGGAGGTCAATGCGACAAAGGAGGGCAGGTTGGCGTTCTCACTGCCAAGGCCGTAAGACATCCACGCCCCCATGCTGGGACGGCCAGGAATCACCGAGCCGGTCTGAAAGAGCGTGGCCGCCGGGTCGTGATTGATCGCCTCGGTATACATGGACTTGATGAGACAGACATCATCAATCACCTTCGGCATGTGCTTCAAAGCATCGCTGAGCCATGCCCCGGACTGGCCATGTCTCGCGAACTTCAAAATACTCGGAGCGACCGGGAAAGACTTCTGGCCCGAGGTCATCGTGGTCTTCCTGGCATCCGGGTATACCGA
>DCKY01000165.1:0-1030 GCA_002320775.1 Planctomycetes bacterium UBA1662 | reverse complement strand
GGGCCACCTGACTGGAAGAGATAGATCACCCGCTTGGCCCGGGGCTTGAAATGAGGGAGCTCCCCAAGCCCACCGATAGTGGTGCGATCGGCCTCCTCACCGAGCAGCAGGGAGTTGAGGGCGATGCCCCCGATGCCCAGGGCGCCCTGCGCCAGGAAAGACCGGCGGGTCTGCTGAAGGTAGAGTTCGTTCGCGATATCCATATCAGTTCTGGGTGATGGCCTCATCAAGGTTCAAGATCGTATTGGCAATCAGCGCGTAGGATGCAAGCTTCGCAGGATTGAGCTTCTCATTAAAGGGTTTCTCCCCCACCCCGAGCAGCTTCCGAGCCGCCGCAGGCCTCTTCCTGAAGTCATCCAGGTAATACTCAAGGTCGGCCTCGAGGATCTTCAGCTCGCCCGGGGTTGGCGGACGGCTCAACACCAGGCGAAAAGCCCGGGTGAGTCGACCCCGGTCATCAAGACCCTTGGGGCGAAGCACCCTCTCGGCCAGGAAACGTGCGGCCTCCACAAAGGCGACATTGTTCATGCTCGCCAGGGCCTGCAATGGGGTTGTCGTCTGGTCCATCTTCACGATGCAAACCTCTCGAGCCGCGGCGTTAAAGGTCATCAGCGTCGGCGGCGGCAAGGTCCTGCGCCAATAGGTGTAGAGACTACGGCGATAGAGAGCCTCCCCCTTGCCCCGCTTGTATTTAGCGTTCGACACACTGGCCCAGATCCCAGGCGGCATATAGGGCTTGACCGATGGCCCGCCAATCTTCTCCACCAGGAGCCCGCTTGCGTAGAGAGCCGTATCACGAATCGCGTTACCCGAGAGGCGTCGCCGGGGCCCGCGTGCCAGGAGACGATTCTCGGGGTCCCGTCGGTGCAGTTCCGCGGACGCCGCCGAGGACTGCCGATACACTGAGCTGGTGACAATGAGCTTATGTAGCGCCTTGAGCTTCCACCCGCCCTCAACGAAACTCCTGGCCAGCCAGTCGAGAAGCCCGGGATGGCTGGGAAGATCCCCCCTGACACCGAAGTTGTCGCTG
>DCKY01000010.1 GCA_002320775.1 Planctomycetes bacterium UBA1662 | reverse complement strand
TGTGGTTCCTGGCCAGTCCGTTCATTGGACTCGGTGTGGGAGTTCTGCTGGCTCATCTCTTCGGTCGTCCGTTCAAGCTGGCCTTTGCCGATGTGATGACCGCGCGGGTCGGCCGCATCAAGGGCCTCATCGGCTCGATCACCCTCGCGCTGCGGCTGCGCCGGGAGTGGAGGGAGCAGGAGCACGTCGGCATCATGTTGCCTCCATCGGTGGCTTCCACCCTGATCAACATCGGTGCGGCAATGTCCGGCAAGACGAGCGTCAACCTGAACTACACGGCGGGAAAAGATGGGCTTGAATCAGCGATTCGCCAGGCTGGTCTGAAAACCGTGGTGACCAGCCGGGTGTTTCTGAAGAAGGCCGAGGTGGAGCTGCCCGACAATATCCAGCCGATCTGGGCTGATGACTTTCGTAAAACGATAGGCCTCGGCTGCAAGCTCCAGGCGATGCTGCTGGCGCTCTTTGCCCCGGTTCGGACCATCGAGAAAATCTGCTCAGGGGGAAAGAAGGTGTCGGTAGACGATATCATCACCGTGATTTTTTCGAGCGGCTCTACCGGCGAACCCAAGGGTGTGCTCCTGAGTCATTTCAACGTGGCCTCGAACCTGGAGGGGGTTTCGCAGATCGTTCGTCCCCGGGATGAGGACCGGCTGCTCGGGATCCTGCCGCACTTTCATTCCTTCGGCTACATGATCCTCTGGTTCTCAGCCAATGAATCGATCGGCTGTGTCTCTCTTCCCAACCCGGTAGATGCGGAGCTGATCGGACAGAAGGTGCAGCAGTACAGGATCAGCATGCTCCTGTCGACGCCCACCTTCCTGCAGCTCTATCTGAGACGCTGCACCGCCGCCCAGTTCGGCTCGCTGCGTTTCGTGATCACCGGGGCGGAGAAGCTGACAGACCGGGTGGCGAACGCCTTCGAGGACCAGTTCGGGATCCGCCCGCTGGAGGGCTACGGGACCACTGAGTGCGCCCCCGTGGTGGCGGTCAATACGCTTGATTTTCGTTCCGCCGGCTTCTACCAGCCCGGCTCCCGGCAGGGCACCGTCGGGCAGCCCCTTCCAGGAGTGGCCGTCAAGGTGGTCGACCCCGATGATTTCGACACGGAGATGGAGATCGACCAGCCGGGCATGCTGCTGGTCAGCGGCCCGAATATCATGCAGGGCTACCTCGGCAGGGAAGATCTAACCAGCAAGGCCCTTCGCGATGGCTGGTACGTCACCGGGGATATCGCGGCTGTCGATGAGGAGGGCTTTATTCGAATCACCGACCGGCTGGCGAGGTTCTCCAAGATCGGCGGGGAGATGGTTCCCCACGGCAAGGTCGAGGACTCTCTCCAGGATGCATCAGGAGAGGCGATGCAGGTTTTCGCCGTGACCTGTATTCCGGATGAGAAAAAAGGAGAACGCCTCGCGGTATTGCATACGCTCAGCGAGGATGTCATTCCCGGAATTGTCGATAAGCTTAGTGATATGGGGCTTCCCAATCTCTTTATCCCGAGGGCCAACCAGTTTGTCCAGGTTAAGGAGCTGCCGCTGCTGGGTACAGGCAAGCTCGACCTGCGCGGCATCAAGAAGATCGCTATGGAAGCTTTCGGGGTTGAGCCGGAGGAGGAGGGGAAGTGAGCGGGAAGGATTCGAACCCAGGCGGGCTTCCGGGATCGGACGGCGAGCATGAGCTTCAGGAACGCTATGGTACAAGCAAGCGGGCCTGCGGCTTTTACTCAAAACAGATGCTCGATCATCTCAATGAGGAGATGCGGCTTTTCATCGCTCGCCAGGAGATGGTCTTCGTGTCCACGGCCGATTCGAATGGGGAGTGTGATGGTTCGCTGAGGTGTGGTGAGCCTGGCTTCGTTCGCGTTCTTGACGACCATCGCCTCGTTTATCCCGAGTACAGGGGTAATGGTGTCATGGCGAGCCTGGGGAATATTTCCACGAACGGACACATCGGCATGTTCTTCGCTGATTTCTTCGTCAGCACGGTGGGGCTGCATATCAACGGCAAGGCCTCGATCATCGAGAACGAAGAGCTCCTCGCGCGGCCGGGGCTGCCCGATGTACTCCTGGGCGATCTGGAGGTTTCAGGCGGACGCGCTCCTGAGCGTTGGGTAGAGGTAGAGGTGGAGGAGGCCTACATCCACTGCTCCAAGCACATTCCTCTTCTGAAGAAGCTCGACAAGGAGGTGGATTGGGGTACAGATGACGAGGTTAAAAAGGGAGGGGATTTTTTCGAGGCCAAGAAGACTCCCAGTCCCTGGAAGGATCGTCCCGCTCCCGATGGGGAGGCTGGATAGGCACGGCTCCTGGTGGGAAGAAAATGGTATGAGAATTTTTCGTTGCCTGCTTCCGGCGTTGATCGTCTGCTCGCCCCTCGCGGCGTTGGTGGCCCAGGGTGTACCGCGGGCTCTGCCGGCGGCCCATGCCCACAATGACTATCTCCACAAAAGACCTCTCCTGGATGCTCTGGCCCAGGGCTTCTGCAGTGTGGAGGCGGATATCTTTCTTGTTGATGGAGCGCTGCTCGTGGCCCACGAGCGCGCGAGCCTCGATCAGCGCAAAACCCTGAAGGCTCTCTATCTCGATCCGTTGCTGGAGAGAACGAGGAAAAACTCGGGGCGGGTACACAAGGGCGGGCCGGTCTTTACCCTTCTCATCGATATCAAGGATGATGCTCAGAAGACCTACACGGCTCTTCACTCCCTGCTCGGGAAGTACTCCAGCATTCTCTGTGAGGTTCGGGCGGGAAAGTACCAGGCCCGCGCGGTGAAGGTGGTGATCAGCGGAAATCGTCCAAGGGAGCTGATGAAGGGCCAGGAGCTCCGCTTCGCCGGTGTCGACGGACGAATGGGCGATCTCGAGTCAAGCGAGCCAGCCCATCTGCTGCCGATGATCAGCGACAGGTGGTCACGGGTTTTCAGATGGCGCGGCAAGGGGTCCATCCCGCCGGCCGAGTCCGCCCGGCTTCAGGGAATCGTCAGGAAGGCGCATGCCGCCGGCCGCGTTGTCCGCTTCTGGGCGACTCCTGAGGATCCGGTTGTCTGGAAGGTGCTTGTGGAGGCGGGGGTTGACCTGGTGAATACCGATGATCTTCCAGGATTACGGAAATTCCTGCTGGAGCAGAGGGCCCCTTGAGGCGTACCATCCTGCCCGCACGATTGTTGAATACCTGACTGTTATTTGGAGGCTCTGAGAAGAATGGCCGTTCTTGATCTGAAACCAGCAGCCGAGTGTCGATGGGACGCGGCTGCCCTCGGTGAAATCATGATTCGTTTTGATCCCGGGGATGAGAGGGTTCATACCACGAGACACTTCCGGGCCTGGGAAGGCGGCGGAGAATACAATGTCGTCCGCGGACTCAGGCGTTGCTTTGGATTGCGCAGCTGCGTCGTTACCGCGGCTGTCGACAACGCCGTGGGGCGTTTGCTGGAGGACCTCATCCTCCAGGGAGGCGTTGACACCCGCCATCTCAGGTGGGTTCCCTTCGATGGTCTTGGCCGCGAGTCCCGCAATGGCCTGAATTTTACGGAGAAAGGTTTCGGTGCCCGTGGAGCTACCGGCTGCGGCGACCGCGGGCACACAGCTGTCAGCCAGCTCAAGCCGGGCGATATCGACTGGAAGGCTCTTTTCGTTGATGAGGGAGTCAGGTGGTTCCACTGTGGCGGGATCTTTGCCGCCCTGGGTGAGAGAACCCCCGAGGTCGCGATCGAGGCCATGGAGTGCGCCAGGGAGAACGGAACCATCATCAGCTACGACCTCAACTACAGACCTAGCCTCTGGAAGAGTTTTGGCGGCACAGAGCGCGCCATGGAGGTCAACCGCCGTATCGCTGAGCTGGTAGATGTGATGATCGGCAATGAAGAAGATTTTACCGCGGCCCTGGGATTCGAGGTGGAGGGAGTCGATGAGAACCTCTCGAAGCTCGACCCGGCCAATTTTAAGAATATGATCGAAAAGGTGGTGGCCGAGTTCCCTAACTTCAAGGTCGTCGCCACGACTCTTCGCGGCGTCAAGACGGCCGGCATCAACGATTGGGGTGCCGTTATCTGGGCCGATGGGGAGTTTCATGAGGCCACGCTCAGGCCCGACCTCGAGATCTACGACCGGGTGGGAGGAGGAGACTCCTTCGCCTCGGGCGTCGCCTACGGCTTCCTTGCCGGTAAGACGGCAGCCGAGGCGGTCGAATACGGCGCCGCGCACGGAGCGCTGGCCATGACGACTCCTGGTGATACGACCATGGCGAGCCTGGCCGAGGTTGAGAAGCTGGTCGGCGGCGGCAGCGCCAGGGTCGATCGATGAAGAGCCGACGGATTCGAGGTCCGCTGGCGGCCACGGTCTTTCTCTTCACGCTGGGGAGTGGATTCCTGTCGGCGGAGGAAGAGGCTGGGGGGTTCAAGCTGCATCCCGGGACAGTGGTTCGTTTCAGCTCGGTTGAGCAGGGACGCAAAATTCTCGGCAGCCGGGATGAATTTCTCGCGGCCCTGAGTCCATTTGATCGCTCGGCGCGGCTGAAGACGGCCGCCGCCGTTAACGAGGAGCGCTTCATCCAGTTCATCACGGGCGAGGTGTTGCCCTGGAGCGAGGAGGAGACCGCGACGATCACACGCAGCCTCCAGGCGGTAAGCGAAAAGCTGGCGGGTTTCAAGCTGGGCTTTCCTCCGGAGATCCACCTGGTCAAAACGAGCGGGAAGGAGGAGGGAGGAGCGGCCTATTGCCGCGCCGCCGCCGTCGTTCTTCCCAGGAGGATCGCATCGCGCAAGGAGAAGGGCCTGACGCGTCTTTTGCTTCATGAGCTCTTTCATATCCTGAGCAGGAACCAGCCGGAGCTGCGTGACAAGCTCTATCGGATCGTTGGTTTTTTACCCTGCGGAGATGTCAGGCTCCCCGGGGAGCTTGAGCCCCGACGGCTGACCAACCCGGACGCGGTAGGTTCGCGTTACCGTGTGGAGGTCAGCATTGAGGGAAAGCCGCTTTCGCTTGTGCCGGTGCTCTATTCATCTGCGGAGAAATACGATGAGAAAAAGGGAGGAGAGTTCTTCCGCTATCTCGTTTTCCGGTTGATGGAGGTCAGGAAGGAGTCCGGGAAGTGGGTACCGGCGCTGATCGAGGGAAAACCTCGTCTCTTCGATCCCGCGGGCGTAGAAGACTTTCACAGCAAGATCGGTAAGAATACGGGATACATCATTCACCCCGAGGAGGTGCTGGCTGACAACTTCGTCCTGCTGGCCATGGGAAAAAAGAAGGTTCCCACTCCCCGGATTCTTGAAGAAATGGCCAGGCTGCTGAAGAGCCCCTGAGACCAGGGCGCCTTTGGGAGCTGGCGGCTAAACCAGGAGAAGATCAAATGAGTTCATCCGAAGAGACCGGCAGGGAAACGCCGGCTGTTGCGGGAAAAGAGCTGCCGAGTCGCAGATCCATGCTGAGGAACGGCGCCTTTGCCGGTGTCGCCGCTGTCGGGGGGCTTCTCTCCGGCCGCCGCGCGGATGGAGCCGAAGATGGCTACTACCGGGCGAACAAGGGCAGGATCAACCAGTCGGTGGTTTCCTGGTGCTTCAATCCCATGAAGGTCGAGGCCCTTGCCCAGGCGGCGGTGAAGATGGGGATCAAGTCGGTTGAGCTCGTTCCTCCGAAGCACTGGCCTATGCTCAAGAAGCTCGGCCTGAGCTGCGCAATCACGCCAACCCACGGGTTTCGTACGGGCTTCGCTCACAAGGAGGAGCAGGCCGCCTGCATCGATAGTCTCCGCAAGCGGATCGATGAGACCGCCGAGGCTGGCTTCACCAGCGTGATCAGCTTTTCCGGTTTTCGCAAGGGGCTCAGCGACGAGGACGCCATCAACAACATGGTCTCCGGCTTCAAGAAAATCGTCGGACACGCTGAGAAAAAGAAGGTGGATATTTGCCTCGAGATGCTCAATTCCCGTGTCGATGTGAAGATGAAGGGACATCCGGGCTATATGTGCGACAAGATCGAGTACGCCCTCGAGGTGTGCCAGCGCGTAGGCTCTCCCCGGATGAAGATGCTCTTCGACATCTACCATGTCCAGATCATGGAGGGGGATGTCATCGTGCGTCTGCGCGAGTGCAAGGACTACATCGGACACTATCATACAGCCGGCGTTCCCGGCCGCGCCGAGCTGGATAACCGGCAGGAGCTCAACTATCCGGGCATCATGAAGGCGATCGCAGAGACGGGCTATAAGGGCTATGTGGGGCAGGAATTCATTCCTACTCGCGATCCGCTCAAGTCTCTCAATGAGGCCGTCAGGCTCTGTGACGTCTGAGCGGGTTCTGCCGGTTTTTCGGCTTTCAGGCCAGGCGCTTGAGAATCCGCGCGAGGTCTTCTTCGTCTCCATCGAGGAGGGTGCGGAAATCCACCAGCACACGGTCCCCGTGGACCCGGGTAAACACCGGCGGGTTGGCTGACCTGAGAGCCTCGGAGAGCTTTCGGGGATTCAGCTCAGAGTGTTCGAGGGCCAGGGCCCAGCTGGGTATGGCCTGGTCGGGGAGTGAGCCGCTGCCGGTCTGCGCCGAGCTCTCAACCACTTCGAGAGCCAGGCGGCCGGTGTCGTTACCCAGTTCGCCGGCGAAGGCATCCGCCCTGGCTTTCAGTTCCTGTTCCGGGAGGGAGAGCATTCGGAGGATAGGGATGTTCTCCTGCACCTTCTCGGGGTTGCGGTAGAGCCCCAGCGTAGCCTCCAGCAGGGTGAGGCTCACCTTGTCGACCCTCAGCGCGCGGAAGAGAGGATGGGCTCGGACCTTCTCGACCGCTGTTTTTTTTCCTACGATGATGCCGGCCTGCGGGCCGCCGAGCAATTTGTCACCGCTGAAGCAGACGACCTCTGGGCCGGCCAGGACCTTGTCGCGAACCAGCGGCTCGTGCTCGAAGCCGAACTTCATCATGTCCAGGAAACAGCCCGAGCCGAGATCGCTCGCAACCGGCAGTCCCTTGCTGGCGCCGAGCTCGACGAGGTCTTCCAGCGGAGTGTGATGGGCAAAGCCGCGGATCGCGTAATTGGAGGTGTGAACCTCGAGCAGCATTCCCGTATCCGGAGTGATCGCGGCTTCGAAATCTTTTGCGTAGGTCCGGTTTGTCGTTCCGACCTCGACCAGGCGGGCGCCGCTTTCCTTCATGATGTCGGGTACGCGGAAGGAACCGCCGATCTCAACAAGCTGGCCGCGTGAAACGATGACCTCCTTGCCCCGGGCGAAGGTGCCGAGGATGAGCAATGTGGCGGCGGCGTTGTTGTTGACGACGGTGGCTGATTCCGCTCCGGTCAGCTCGCAGAGAACTTCCCTCAGCGCCCCCTCGCGCTGGTTTCGTTCTCCGCTGCGTCCATCCACCTCCACGATGGAATAGCCCGTATGATTGGCTCTGAAAGCATCGACTGCCGCGCTCGGGAGAACGGAGCGTCCGAGGCCTGTATGCAGGAGGACACCGGTGCCGTTGATGACCTTACGGTACGAGGAGCGCAGGCGCGAGGCGAGAAGCCTTCGCAGGCGGCCCACGATGCCTTCCCGGGAGGCCAGCCGCTCGGCCCTGGCCGGATCAAGGCTCTCGGCGAGGAGGGCGGTGCGGATTTCCTCCAGGGTGGAGCGTAGCACCCGGGTCAATTCGGAGCGGGAATACCGCTCCGCGAGATCCTTGATCTCACGCCACTGAAGCGCTTTTTCGACCTGTGGAAGTGTCTTGAGCAGATTTTTAGTCATGTCACTGAAGTATATCTGTGAATCGTCTAAAAGACGAAATGACTTGTTTTCCGGAAATACACTTATCTTTTGGTGTTGACAACTTTTTCGGAACATAGAATACTGCCCGTCAGTGGAGATTAGAGGGTTTCCTCGCACCCCTGCGGGAAAACCTGCTGTTTAAGCCAATTGTTCACGCCGTCAGGCGAGAGGAGTGAAGAGATGAACAAGGCTGGTGTAATTGATGCTGTTGCGAAGTCGTTGGACTGTAGCAAAAGCAGCGCGGATGTTTACGTAAACACAATCCTTGAAACGATTAAGGAAGGTGTTAGGGATACGGGCAAAGTGCAGCTAATGGGATTCGGAACCTTTGAGGCGCGGCAGACCAAGGCCCGAGAAGGTCGCAATCCTCGCACTGGTGAGCCGATGATGATCAAGGCTTCAACCCGTTGCGCCTTCAAGGTCGGCAAGCAGTTCAAGGAGATGCTTTGCGCTAAAACTCTTGAAACTGCGGCGGCCGCTGAAGAAGCTCCGGTTGTTGAGATTCCTGCGACTCCAGCTCCCATGGCAGAGACTCCGGTCGCTGAGACAGCCCCAGAGCCGGCTCCAGTCGAGACGGTCCCGACGGAGGTTGCTCAAACCGAGACGGCAGCGGAGCCGACTACTTCCACGTGGTCGTATACCGACTGAGATTGGGCCAGTCGAGGCTCAAAGCATCGACTGGGGATCGACGTCGAGGAGCAGGTCGACGCCTCTGCGAGGTTTCAGCTTGTCCTCGACGCTCTCCAGGAGTTGCTGGTTAACGGCGCTCGTAGGAGATTTGATCAAAATCTGTATACGGAACTTGCCCTGGAGTCTGGTTAGGGGGGCGGGTGCCGGACCAAGAATCCGGGGACGGGATGCGATAGCTCCCGTCCCGGTTTTTTTTAGGTCGAAAAGACCGCCCTGGTCTTTGTCCGTTTTGCTGTCACCGGCAGCGGCCGCTTCTCTGAGCAGCTTCGCGATCCTGGAGGCTTCTTCACAGACAGCATCTTCCTGCTTACCGCTCAGCAGGATCTTCACCAGGCGGCCGAAGGGGGGATAGCCGAGTGTTCTTCGGTATTCAAGCTCCTTGCGGCAGAATTTTTCGTCCTCTCCATTTGCCGCGCTGGCGATCGCGTAATGTCCAGGCGAGAAGGTCTGGATGATCGCGAGGCCCCGCTCCTCTCCGCGTCCGGCCCGTCCGGCTACCTGGGTCAGCAGCTGCCAGGTCCGCTCGGCGGCTCTGAAATCGGGAAAATGAAGCCCCGTGTCCGCCAGCAGGATGCCGACGAGATTCACCCCGGGGAAATCATGGCCTTTGGCCACCATCTGGGTTCCCACGAGGATGTCGTATTCGCCGCGGGAGAAGGACCCAAGCGCCTCCTTGAGCAGCTGGTGGTTTCTTACGGTGTCCCTGTCGAGACGCAGGACCCGCGCATCCGGAAAACGCCGCGAGATCTCAGCCACCACCTTCTCCGTGCCCACCCCGCTGTGTCTCAGCTTTCCTGAGCGACAGTCGGGACATTGGCGGGGAATCATCTGTTTCAGGTCGCAGTAGTGGCAACGCAGCAGGTTCTCTCCGCGATGGAGGGTGAGGCTCACATCGCATTCATCGCAGTTGAGGACGCAGCCGCATTCGAGGCAGTGGAGGTAGGTGGTGAAGCCGCGCCGGTTGAGATAGAGGATACTCTGGGCGCCGCGCTTGAGCTCCTTGCGGACCATCATGTCGAGCTCGCGGGAGATCAGGCCGCTGCCGTCAGGGTTGTAGAACCTGCCGTCGAGCTGGACGACATGGGTTCTCGGCAGGCCGTGGGTGGTCGCCCTGCGCGGCAGTCTGAGCAGCCCGTATTTGCCTTCTCGGGCATTGTGAAGCGATTCGAGGGCCGGTGTGGCGGAGCCGAGAATGACGTTCGCTTCGAGCAATTTGCCGCGCAGCACCGCTACATCCCTGGCATGATACCTGGGCGAGGTGTCCTGCTTGTAGCTTGATTCGTGTTCTTCGTCGACCACGATCAGTTCAAGGTTCGGGATCGGGGCGAAGATGGCCGACCTGGCGCCGATCACCACATCGGCCAGCCCCTCCTGGATATTTCGCCACTGGCTGGTTCGTTCGTTCGGCGTCAGCATGCTGTGCAGTACGGCCACCCGGTGGCCCGGGAGGGCGCGCTTGAAGCGCAGGACCGTCTGCGGGGTCAGTGAGATCTCGGGTACGAGGACGAGGCCTCTTCCTCCCCTGTCCAGCACCCGCCGCAGAGCCCTGAGATAGACCTCGGTCTTGCCGCTTCCGGAGACTCCATGCAGAAGCCAGGTCTTGAAGCCTCCCTCATCGAGGCTCG
>DCKY01000148.1 GCA_002320775.1 Planctomycetes bacterium UBA1662 | reverse complement strand
CCAGGTGAAATTGACCGAGGTCCATGCCGGGTTCAGGCTGAGCTTTCTCGTGAGGATCGACCCGCCGATGAGCGCCGCGGCAAAGAACAGGAGCTTGCTGAAGCCAAGGATTGAGGGAGTGGTCCACGAGAAGCCCAGCTTGCCGGTTCTCGCCATGCAGGAGAACGAATAGACGGCTTTGCCCTGGGCTTCCCGCCGGAAGGCGTCCTCTGCGGAGAAATCAACGGGATCTTTATGAGGGGAATCAGCTTCGGGAAGATTGAAGGGGGAGGCTATCAGCTTGCGAAGCCTTGAGAAGGCCGTTGGGTGGCCGCGCCCTCTGCGGTTGAGGTTTCCCGACCATGAGAGATAAGAGAACTCATCGGGAACCCACAGATCGAACTCGATTTTCTGGACAGGTACGGGCTTGTCCTTAGCCTCTTTAATGGAGATCGTCTCAATCTCAAGGCCTCCCAGGCTGCCCATCGGGCTGCTGGAGAGGGACTGGTCATAGTCGACAACCACGGCAAAGGCCTCACGCCCTTTGGAGCGGGGGATCGAGATGAGGTCGGTGCCTCCATCCTTGCGCTGCTTGGTGGTTGCCGGGGCCCCGTTAACGAATACGTTTCTCAGGCTGGCGCCCGCAGGGAGGCTGATCTCCAGGTATTGGGCGGAGGAGTTCTGTACAAGCAGGGTTGCGATGGCGTGGAGCTTGCATGGGTCCCTCGACAGGACCGCCTTGATGTGATGCAGCGTAACCGCGGTTTCGGCGAGAGGGACGGGATTGTAGCGAGTCAGCGAAAGCTTCAACTCGGGATCTTTTGTTGAGTAGGCGTAAGCCTTGATGACCTGGCCGCGCCGGCCGATACGCGGGTCAAGCCGAGAGCTGTCGATAGTTTCGAGGTTTGAGGCGCTGGTCTCGACCTCGAGATTGCCAACCTTGGTCACAGCGACAAATCCCGACCGGGTCTTGAAGTTCTTCCGGGGATAGACCAGGGGGATCGCAAATTCAGAGGCCTTGCCGCTTTCAAGCGCCTCTGGAGAAATTTCATGGGTGATGCTGAGGGTCACGGTTCCCTGGACCGGGCTCTGAAGCTTGACGTTCCAGAGAGAGAGCCCGTTGTCCTGGGGCTCCGGGACAGGGGTCTCGGCGATGCCTTCGCCGTTGATTCTCAACTCGGAATCAAGGGTGCTGGGCGCTGTAAATTCAAGGCTGTCCCTTTCCTTGTAGAGAATCATGTAGTCGAGGTAGTGCGTCAGCTTGATTCTTCCTGATTCTCCGACAGCGGCGAGGTGTTGAGAGATGACATTGATCTCTTCCTGTTTTTCACGCAGCTCAAGCTCGACAGTTGCCTTTTCTGTCAGTGAATTCTTGGAATACCTGTAGGCCAGCGGCTCTCCGGCCTCCGCGCTCACCTGGCTCATGATGCCGGCGCTGACAAGCTCCTGCTGCTCGACTGAGGACAGCCCGGCCGCGGTGACCGTTTTCAGGTCGATGGAGCGGGGGGCGGCTACTCCAAAAAGCCCCTGGTCCTGCTGGGTTCCCGTGACAAAGAGAGGGCTGAGGATGACCTTCTCTCCGCCAATGGAGCCTTCAGCTGTGAGCTTGAAGGGCAGCTTGAAGGCGCCGAGTTGGCGGGCCCTGAGGTTTACCGTAATGGTGCGCAGCCCCGAGTCGGGGTCGGAGATCTGGAAGTCTTCCACATCCTGCGGGCTTCCGATTTCCTCAACACTCCAGCGCTCCGGGACTGCGAGGGCGACAATGAACACCCCGGCTTTCTTGATCCGGTAGTTTATTTCGCCAACCCAGGAGTCCCGCTCTCGTCCAAGGGTGACGACGGAGATGGCTTCAGAGTGGATTACAGGCTCTATCTTTCGCACAGAGAGGCCGAGAGGCTCAGGGGGAGCGAGGTATTGGAATCCAATTCTGGAATTCAGGGCGATGGGCTTTGGCACCTCTCCAAGATCCAGTTGGCTGTAGCCGGTTGAGCTTGAAATGTTCACCTTGAGGCCGGAGTCGTGGTCCAGGGCCAACCAGCCTGATTCACGAAGCACTCCTTCTGCCCTCGGGACAGGGACGGATATAGATTCGGGGGTTTCGGGGAGGACTCTCTCGAAGCCAAGCTTGAGCGAGTAGGCCTTTTTGACGGGGGAGTGGAGCTCCACGGTAAGGGCGGAGTCTTCGAGGTCCCAGCGCCGAATGTTGTCGCCCCGGACATACAGCAACCTGGTGTTGTCGATTGTCGGGACGTTGAGCTTGAAGCCTGGCGCCTCTCCCCTGGCCAGGTCGTACTGGATTGTGGTTTCCAGGCTGAGGATTCTCTCTCCCAGGTAGGCCTTGGCGTATTGCTTCGCGATCAGGACCGCTGCATCTTCAGCGGCCTTTCCGATGGGCGGCATCCAGTTGATCTCGACATTGCTGGAGTTGCCAACGAAGGTTGTGACCAGGGTTTCCTCTCCGGCGGCCGTGATCCGCGTGGCAGCGGTTTTCGGCGTTACATCCACTCTTGCATCGGCTTCGGGTATTGCGAGCTCGAGGCTGGTGATGCCCGCCGGGGGGAGCCCGAAAGACAATTTCTTGATTCCGGGGGAACTTTGAACCTTTACTGAGAACCGGAGCTTCAGGTCGTAGGGGCCCTTTTCAGGCAGCAGGAGCCCGTAGCTTTTGCCATGCGTGGCGAAAAGCGCCTTGGAGTCTCCAAGGTCAATCGATTCGACAGCCACTCCCGAGAGAGGCAATTTGACCAGTCCCCAGCCCTCCTTCAGGGCCTCGACGTGATAGCTGACCTCAAACAGGGCGAGGTCGCCGATCACCTTCCCCTTGTAGGGGCTTGACTGGACGACAGCCTCCGCGGGAGGGCCGGCGGGCTCGACCGGGTCGGGGGTGGGGTTGGCTGCACGCCAGAGCTTGAGGAATTCTTCGTACGGAAGGAAGATCCCGCGGCCTTCTTTCTCAAATACATCCTTCAGCTTGGTGTAGGGCACATAGACTGTTTGCTCCCGAATGACGACCGGTGTCTCCGCTCCCTTCTCGGTGACAGGGGCGGGGGTTGGAGGCTCCTGGGCCGGGAGCATCGCCGGCACAAGGAAGAGCGCCAGGAAGAAGGGGTAGATGCGGCTCATTGGTTTTCTCCGTAGTTTGGTTGTCTGATGTCTTTGCATTGGATCGGGTGAACCCGTTAGTTTTCTATCTGATGGAATTGAGCGTCTGCACGGCGGAGAGCCCCTGGGCGGCCGAAATGGACCTGTAGGCTTCCTTCCAGTCGTTACGTTTCTTGAACTCGACCGAGACTTCGTTCATCAGCTGGAGGGCGGCTCCAAAGGAGCCGTTCCTGGCGTAGTAGCTGCCTCGAAGGAGTTCGGCAAACTCCGCCACCGAGGCGATGAATCGGAACCGGTCCGAGGTGTCCCTTGAGTTGCCGGCGAGCACTCCGGGTTGCAACTCGTAGTTGAACTCTTCGACTGTACTGGAGACAGCGTCTTTGTAACGCAGGTAGATTCTGCCTATGCTGCCGACAGGCCTTGACCGCTTGATCTCGTACATGGCCGTGACAGTCGAGCCCGGTCCTACCTCGCCGGCATCTATCTTGTCATTGCGGAAATCTGCATCTGCAATGTCTCGTTTTTCATACCCCAGGAGCCTGTAATGGCTCACCACGTCCGGGTTGAAATTCACCTGGATCTTCGCATCTGCGGCAAGAACCTGGAGCTCGTCAGGGACGCTGAAGATCTTTTTCGCGGAACTGCCGGAGTCGACATACTGGTAGCGGCCGTCACCTCGATTGGCGAGCTGCTGCAGCATCTTGTCGCCCTTGACCGCCTGCCGGCCGCCGGATCCGAATGCGTAGGTGTAGAGGGCGATTCGGTCTTCGTTGGCGAACCGGGCTATTTTCTTCAAAATGATCTCAGGCCCCCGGGCGCCGAGGTTGGCGACGCCATCGGAGCAGAGGATGACCCTGTTGGCCGCGCGTTTGTGGCTCGATTCGCCGGCAAGCCGGTAGGCCAGGTCGATTCCGGCTTCGACGTTGGTGCCGCCGGTCGGCGTCAGGCTCTCGATGGCGCCAAGTATTTCAGCTCTCTGGCGAACGGGCGTGTGCGGAAGCACCACGTAGGCATTTGTAGAGAAGGCGATGATGGCTACCCGATCAGTCGGGTTCAGCTTGTCGACAAGGGTCCGAATGCTTTTTTTCAGGAGATTGATTTTTCCGTCAGCCGCCATGGACCCGGATGTGTCGACCGCGAATGTCAGGATCGCATCCTTGCGCTCCCCTGTGCGCAGTTCTCTACTCTTGAGAGTTATCTGTATCAACTCGAGGCCGTGGTCTCCAAAGGGCGAGGGGCCTCCCTCGGTGTAAACCGAGAAGACGGTGTTCGGATTGCCTGGCCGTTCGTCAGAGAAATTGTTGATGAATTCTTCCACCCTGATGGTCTGTGGAGCCGGGAGTGTTTTGTTGCGAATGCTTTCACGGGCCCTGCCCCAGGAGGCCGTGTCTACATCCATGCCGAAGGTGGACAGGTTGTCCCGGGAGGCGGCGACGAAAGGGTTGACCCCGTATTTTGCGCGGAAACCTTTTTCTCCGAGCCCCTCGTCGCCGAGAGCCGGAGGCGGTATGACAAGGGCCCGGGAATTGAACTGGTCGTAGCTCAGTTTTGGATCGAGTCGCCTGTACCAGGAGAAGGTGTTCAGCACCTTTTCGTTGATGGTGCGGGTGTCAATTCCCGCGGAAGGCGCTTGTTGCTTTCGAAGCTGTTGAGAGGCGGATTGATTCAGGCCGAGCGACTTGTACCCATCCCCTGTTTTTTTGATGTTCAGATCGAAGTTCTGTTCGTTTTGACGCTGATAAACCCCCTCCTTCTGGGTCTCTTGAAGCTTCTGCAGGAGGACACTCTTCTTGGCTTCCTCTTCACTCTCTTCCTCCTCGGCGTCCTCCACGCTGGAGAGTTCGTACGCCGCGTCCTGCTCCTGGATCTTGTCAACCTCGTCGACCGGCACGTCCGCGGCGTCTTTCTTCAGGCGATCGCGGAGCCCACCTGTCACCATCTTTTTCTCGAGTGATTTTAAAGATTCCCGCACAGCTTCTTTGGAGGCTCTGCCATCTCTGTTCAATGAGTCGAGCGAGGAGGCGGCGATTGCAGCTTCCAGTTCCTCAGGCGCGGCCGGAGCTGCGCCCGGGGCCCCGGGCCTGCTGATACGGTTTTGTTCTGAACGTGGCGGAGCCGTTGGGCTCGACTTTCCAAACTTGGGTTTTTCGCGGACCAGGCGGCCTTTTCCATAGCGATGGCTATAGGCTCCCGCGGCCCCGCCACCAACACCGATCTGGTCGGTGACAGTAACGGCTTTTCCCTCGGCAATTGCTTGGCCGGGAGGACTCTTCTCGGAGCGAGCCTTTTCAGCTTTGCGTGTGGGGGCGGGAGGCGCGGTTGAAGGCGCCGGCTTGTTAGCTGCGGCGTCGGTTTCGGAAGAGGAGCGGCTGCGTTTTGTTTTCGTGGCGGATGGTGTTCTTTTTCGAGTGACTCGCCTGGCTTCATTGTTATCCGGGAGAAACTTTTCTTCTTCGGCGTAAAACCTCTCGGCGTTTTTGCTCACGGCT
>DCKY01000182.1 GCA_002320775.1 Planctomycetes bacterium UBA1662 | reverse complement strand
ACTCCCTTGATGGCGAGCTTCTTCAGCGGAAAGATCATGCCGTTGTACATGCCGCCGGGCTGGCGCTTGGTGGCGGGGTTGGTGTAGTTGTTCGCGTTCGGGCGGCGCGGCTCGCGTTCTCCCTTCGCCTTCGCCTCGGCTCGCTTCTTCTCCCAGGCCGCGGTGTCGGCCGCGAGCCTTTTACGGGCCCCTTCTTCACCTCCGCCTTCGGTCCATTCCTTCATCTTTGTCTCGAATTGTTCGAAATACGGTTTCATCTCGGGGAATGGACGCAGGGTTCCGGTGGAGACCCAGTGCTGGGCCATGGTGCCGCCCCAGGATGTATCGATGATCCCGATGGGCACCTTGATTCTTCTGTGCAGGCGGCGGGCGAAGTAATAGCCCACCGCGGTGCAGCTCTCGACATCTTTGCCAGCGCAGCGCCGCCAGGAGCCCTGGGGGTTCTTGCGATCCTCCAGCGGGAAGTCTTCCTGGGGCTCGGGCCGCGCGATGTGGGGCAGACGGGCGTAGCGGATGGCGGGGTAGTCGGCGCTCGAGATCTCGAGGTCGGCGTCGCGGCTGGCGCGCATCGACCATTCCATGTTGCTCTGCCCGCCGCAGATCCAGACGTCTCCTACGAGCACATCGGCGACTCTCCGGCGCTCATCTCCCGCGGCGACATCCAGGGTGGCTCCCCTGGCGTTCGCCTTCATGGGAGCGAGCCTGGCCAGCCATCTCCCCTCCGCGTCCGCCCTTGTGGTCGCCTCCTGTTCGGAAAAGGTCACCTTGACCTCCTCCCCGGGAGCGGCCCAGCCCCAGATGGCCGCCGGCTTGCCGCGTTGGAGCACCATGCCGTCGCCGAAGATGTTGGGAAGGCGCAGCTCGGCGCTGAGAGACTGGTTCGAGGCCGCCAGGGCCAGGGAGAGTATCAGGCAGGGGCTGAGTTTTTTCATGATCGAAAAAGCGTAACATCCCGCAGTCTCACGAGCATCTTTCTTAAGAGGCGAAATAGTCCATTCGAATAGCTTGATTCATCTTTGGTCTTTTGCTGCAGTAGGGACAAGGAAGCTGTGTTGGATCGAATGAGGCGCCCGTCCGAGTTTGTAAATAAACATAGGAGACCGCTGTCTTGCCTGACCTTTCCCGGTGTTCAGTCCATTTGATTCGCTGTACCGCGGTAGCGCTCCTCCTTTCGCTTCTCTCTACAGTCGCGGTCTGCCAGGAAGACACCAAGCCGGCCGAGCCTTCCCCGGAGAAGAACGAGGCTGCGGCCGAGAAGAAGATCCGCGATACCCTGGAGGCTGCCGACCAGGCCAAGGCTGATGCTGAGGCAGCGGTTGCGACCCAGGAGAAGGACGAGGCTGCCGGCGAGCCGGCCGCCAAGGATCCCGAGGAAGAGGATTTTCGTTTCGCGGGAATCAAGATCCCGGCGCCTCCAGACGAAGATTATCCCACAGCTGATTATGCCGAGCTGCTTGACGAAGCACAGGAAAAGGAGCTTCACCAGGTCCAGCTCGCCTCCTACCACGAACAGAACACGCCTATTGTCGTGGTGACCATCAACTCGATGCGGGAATACGGCCCTAAGGACTGGTCCATCGAGCGCTTTGGTTATACCTGGTTCAATAAATGGGAGATTGGCAAACGGGGAGAGGAGGGGGAACTCATCAACAGGGGGATCCTGTTGCTGGTTAGCGTTGGCGACCGGAAGGCCAGGATCGAGCTGGGAGCGGATTGGGGGCGGGACTGGGACAGGCATTGCTCCGTTATCATGAACAGCAAGATCGTTCCAAGATTCAAAAAAGGCGACTTTGCCGGCGGGATCGAGGCGGGGGTACAGGCCCTTGCGGAGATGGCTGGTACGCCGCCCGGGCAGGCGGCTCCCCGAAGCAGCTCCGGGCGCAGCTACAGGAGCTCTCGTTCTTCCGGCCAGACGCTGCCGTCCCTGCCCACAGGCCTGATCATCATCTGCGTGATTGTCGGGATTGCGCTGATCGGTCTCTCCTTCAAATATCCCAAGAACCAGAAGGGACTCCTGATAGCCGGAGTTGTGCTCATAGCCGCTGGTCTGCTGACCTACATCATCGTCCTCGCATTGTTTTTGTTTATGGGCATGAAGGGCGGCAGAGGCGGCGGAGGAGGAGGAGGCTGGAGCGGCGGCGGTGGTGGCGGTTTCAGCAGCGGCGGTTTCTCTGGAGGCGGAGGAGCCTCAGGGAGCTGGTGATGAATTATGACAAAAGGCGATAACGATGAACGCAGATAAGCTGATGGGAGAAGAGGGGCGGCTGAAGGTCCGGGAGACGATTGCCGGGGTGGAAGAGAAAACTTCCGCGGAAATCGTCTGCGCGCTGGCCACCGAGTCCGGGCGCTACGACCGGGGAGAATCTCTGGCCGGGCTCTTTGTGGGAGTCGTCGCGGTGCTCCTGGCGCATGCGGCGCGCCTTTACCTGCAGCCCGAGGGGAGCTGGGGCGAGCTTCCAGCCCTGGATCCTCTCTGGCAGGTCCTGATCGTTTCGGGAGGATTTATCGCCGGGACCCTGCTCGCCAGCTTCTTTCCCAGGCTGCGCGGTCTCTTCGTCCTCGATCGGGAGGAAGAGGAGGAGGTCGCGCGCTCGGCAGCCTTTGTCTTCGCCACGGCCGGAATGGCCACCACCGCCGGTCGCACTGGCCTGCTCGTCTACATCTCCCTGAGGGAGAGGCGCCTGGTGGTCCTCGCGGATGAGGCTGCCCTGGGCGTCCTCGGAGCTGAAGGACTCGAGGAGTTGAAAGACAACGCCACGAAGCTCCTGGCGGAAGGAAAGTTTACAGATGCTTTTGTAAAGGTTGTCGAGGATGCCGGCGCGAAGCTGGCTGAGTCCCTGCCGGCTTCCCGGGAGGTCAATCCCGATGAGCTTGACAACCATGTGCTTTTCTTCCATCCAAGACCCTGAGGGTCGCTTCAATCACGCCCCCTGACAGGATCCGGCCGGCCATGAATAAACCGCTGAGCCTATCGGCCTTGCTGCTTCTTTCAGCCCTGCCGGCGTACGCGGCCCCCGAGATCCCGCCCCAGCCCGGACCGCGCGAGTTTCTGCAGGACTACGCCAATGTGGTCAAGCCGCAGCATGCGCATTCGATCAGGGAATTACAGAAGACCGGGTTCGAGCAGGACGATACTCCCATCGTGGTTGTCACCATTCAATCGATGGGGAAATACGGCCAGCGGGGCTCTTCTATGGAAGCCCTTGCCGAGAAGTGGTTCAACAAGTGGCAGATCAGCAAGCGCGGAACGGAGGGAGAGCTTATCAACAAGGGGATCCTCTTGCTGGTCAGCATCGGTGACCGGAAAAGCCGGATTGAGCTGGGGGCGGAGTGGGGAAGAGCCCATGATGCCCACTGCCTGAAGATCACGCGTTCGGTCATGATCCCGAGGTTCAAGAAGGGGGATTATTCAGGCGGCCTCCACGCGGCGGTCGTTGAGCTTTCGAAGATGGTGAGGCGGTCGGCGGAGGCAGAGGGGCTTCCAGCCATCAAGGAGACCGGGCAACCCGGCGGGGAAGACCTTTTGGACAGGATGATAGAGGGGATGTTGAAGGCGTCATTAGGCATCGATTTGCGGAAGAACCCAACGTGGAGGCAGATCATCGACATCGTCCTTGTGATCCTGGCGCCGCTTCTCTTCCTGGCCGCGGCGATTCTCGACGTTTTTTACAAGGGTAGATTCAGCGCGGCCTGCAAGCTGGCAGGGGGGGGGTTGTTTACCCTGGCGTTGCTTCTTGGCGGGGCCCCTTTCTTTGCCTCGGTTTTTCCCATGGCCTTGACATCGCACGCCCTCCTGGGGAAGAAGTGGTACCTGTGGTGGGTCGGGGTGGGGGTCACAGTTGCTTGTCTTTTCTCTTTCGTCGACGATCCTGGCGCTGCGGGGATCTGGATCGTGCTGACCTTCTTCTTCTACGGTCTTCCATGGACGCTCTTTTATGTCATGAAGCTGTTCAGTTTCGCATGGTTCTGTTGCACGAAGCAAAGCCTTGCCGTGGGGGCAATGGTTCTTATGTACCAGGCTCGACCTGGGTACGGCAAGGGGTTCTTAGAGTCCGCTGGCAGCGGGGATGGCGGCGGCGGCGGCGGGTTCGGCGGCGGAGGATTTTCCGGGGGCGGCGGCGCCTCGGGCAGCTGGTGAGAGACGGAATGTTTTCACCGGAGGGCGGATAGGCATACAATGTTATCGTTTGGATGGGCGCTGGAAGCCGGACGGCAAGGGCTCCAGCAGATTCCTGTACCGCATGACCGAGAGAACCGGAGGCAAGCTGATGGCCTGTAGAAAGAAGAACCTGACCCGGAGGCGGTTTTTAAAAGGCGCCGCGACAGCCGCCACAAGCTTCGCGATTGCCTCCCCCGATCTGCTCGGAGGCCCCGGACGGACGGCGCCCAACGACAAGATGGGCGTCGCCTTCATCGGCTGCGGCGGCCGCGGAGGCGCCCAGGTAGGCGGTCTTTCAGGCGGCAACAACGTCGTCGGTCTCTGCGATGTGGATGATCGCCGAGCGGCGGGCTCCTTCAAACGTTTCGCCCAGGCGCCGAAGTTCAAGGATTTCCGCAGGATGCTCGACAAGGTGGGCAAGGAGGCCGATGTGGTGGCGGTCTCGACTCCCGATCACACCCATGCCGTCGCCTGCATGGCGGCTCTCAAGCTCGGCAAGCACGTCTACTGCGAGAAGCCCCTGGCCCACTCGGTGCACGAGGTTCGCGCCCTGATGGCGGAGGCCAGGAAGCAGAAGGTTGTCACCCAGCTCGGCAACCAGGGGCATTCCTCAGGCGATATCCGCAAGTGCGTCGAGTGGATTCGCGATGGAGCGATCGGCAAGGTTCACACGGTCCACGCCGCCTGCACTGCAGTGCACACCAGGGTCAAGGAGCTGCCGAAACGCTCTGAGAAGCAGGCCATCCCCAAGGAGCTCGACTGGGACCTCTGGCAGGGCCCGGCCGCTGAGCGGAGCTACCACGGCATGTACCTCCCGGGCAACTGGCGCGCCTGGCGCCCCTACGGCAACGGAACCATCGGCGACTGGGTCTGCCACGTGGTCGATCCGTCCTTCTGGGCCCTCGACCTGGGCACGCCCTCGAGCATCGAGGTGCTGGATATGCTGGATTTCGATCCGAAGGCGCATATCGATACCTTTGCCAGGGGCAGCAGGACGCGGTTTGAATTCCCCTCCAAGGGCGACCGCGGGCCGGTTACGCTCTACTGGTACAGTGGGACGATGAGGATTCCGCGGACGAAGGATCTCGATCCGGGGAAGAACCCTCCCGGCACCGGAGCCGTGATCATCGGCGACAAGGGCTCGATCACCCACGGCTCGCACGGGGCCGGAGGAGTGCGCCTGGTTCCCGAGGCGGCCATGAAGGCCTACAAGCAGCCGAAGCAGACCATTCCCCGCACCCGCGG
>DCKY01000016.1:12570-13119 GCA_002320775.1 Planctomycetes bacterium UBA1662 | reverse complement strand
CTACGTCTACGTTTCCATGGCCGGTGGGCTTCAGCTGGTTAAAGACCGCAAGCGCCTGGCGCGCTACCTGAAACATGAATTCGAGCCCATAGTGATCGCGGCTACAGCCTCCCTGGTCCAGCTGGGCACCAAGGATGGCGCTCGCGAGGTGCTCCGGTTGCTGACCCGCCGCCGGGGCTACGAGCTGATCTCCTACAGGATCAAGCTCCTTGATGCGATCGCGCGCGCGGCCACGAAATCGAGTGTCGAGATCCTGGTCAAGCTGCTCAAGAGCAGGGACGAGGATTTGCGGGCGGTCGTCATGGGGAGCCTGGGTGTAGCTTCGGGCAATAAGGCCGCCCTGGAAGGGCTTGTTGGCGGTCTGATGGACAATAACTCGAGGGTTCGGGCATCCGCCCTGAGATCACTCGAGGGTGTGGTCAAGCGCATCGGCGGCTCGAATATTATGATCGGCCCGCTGATCGAATACCTCGATCTCGAGAAGCAATATCGTCTGCGGGTCGACGCGCTCGGCCTGCTGGTGCGGGTGTCAGGGCACAATATGGGCCT
>DCKY01000016.1:0-12193 GCA_002320775.1 Planctomycetes bacterium UBA1662 | reverse complement strand
CAGTCCTCCCTGGAGGCGGCCCAGACCAAGGTCAAGGCGCACGACCTGTCCTATTTCGGTATCGAGATCACCTCGAAGCGCATCGCGTTCCTGCTCGATGTTTCCAACAGTATGCTGGCCAAGGCCAGGGGAGCCGAGGCGCGCAAACTTGGCCTGTCCAAGCTCGACGTGATGAAGGCGGAACTCGCGAAGGTCGTTGAGAAGCTGCCACTTGGCGCCGGGATCAACATCATGATCTTTGACCGGACCATTCGTGTCTGGGAGAAGAGCCTGAAGATCCTCACCCGGTCGGTGCGCAAGAAGGCGCTGGCCTACGCCAAGGGACTCACCACCGGTGGTGGGACGAATATTTTCGATACCGTTGAGCGCGCCCTGAAGGACCCCCTTGTCGACACGATCTACCTGCTTACCGATGGCGCGGCCACCACGGGACGGTTCAAGGATGCCGATGGAATGCTGAAGGGTATTCGAGAGTTCAACCGCACCCGCGGTATCACCATTCACTGCATCGCCTTCGGGCGGGAGGTCGAGTGGATGCGAAAATGCGCTGAACAGAACGGCGGCAAATACCGCTACGTCGCCGAATAGGGCAAAGGAAAGGACTCTCACCTTCTGCTCCCCGGGCGGTTCAAACCAGCTTCGCGAGGCGTTATAATTGTGGGTCGGCGTCTCTTCTTTTCACCAGGAAACCAATATGAACCGGGTCTTCGCCTGCCGGCTTTCGTTGTCGGCCGTCATCCTGATCTTCACTTCGCTTCCATGCGCGGGTCTCCATGCCGGGGTGGTGGTCAACGAGATCATGTACAACCCCACCGGTGGCGGTGAATACATCGAGCTGCACAATAGCGGTCCCACGGCCGTTGAACTCGAAGGTTGGAGCCTGTCGGGGGCGGTAGAGTTTACCGCGGCCGAGGGGGTCTCGATCGGCGCCGGCGCCTACCTGGTGGTGGTCGCGGATACGGAGGTCTTCACTGCGAGCTATCCCGGAGTTTCAGCCGAGGCGTTGCTCGGAGAATTCTCCGGTTCCCTCGACAATGATGGTGAGCTGCTCGTGCTCTCGGATTCCGATGGCGCGGTTGTCGAGAGTTTCTCCTGGGGAGACGATTCGCCGTGGGATTTTCTCGCCGATGGTTATGGGGCATCCCTCGAGCGCCTGTGCGCGGACGCCTCGGCGGATCGCAGCGAGAGCTGGCGAGCGGGCGCTCTTCCCAGGGAGCCCGATGAGGTGGGCGGCACCCCCGCCCGGGTGAATGAAGCGACCGCCTGCCCGCCTCTGGCCGTCGAGGTTCCGGCGATAAAAATATCAGAGATCATGTACCACGCTGTTCTCGAGGAGGCGGTCGAGGACAGCTATGAATTCGTTGAGATTTACAATGGCTCCGATTCCGCCATGGACCTCGGAGGCTGGCGTCTTACCGGTGGTGTAGATTTCACCTTCCCGGCCGGCTCTACGATCGAGCCCGGGGGCTACCGGGTGATCGCCCGGAATCCGCGTCTGCTCGCCGGGGTCGAGGCCTACGGCCTCTCAGAGGCGTCGCTGTTCGGTCCCTGGGAGAGGACGCTCGATAATGGGGGGGAGAAGCTGGCGCTGGTGTCCGCCGCGGGCCGGGGAGTCGAGGCCTTGGCCTACGATGACGAGTTTCCCTGGCCGCTTGCCGCTGATGCGCTCGGCGCCGGAGCCGCCTGGCTCGACCCGGCCATCCTGCCGCTTGAGGATCATCGCTACATGGGCCACTCGCTCGAACGGGTCAGCTTTGGTCTGTCGGCGGCGGTGGTTGGCAACTGGGCGCCCTCGCCGCTTGACGGCGCCACACCCGGCAGGCCGAACGCCTCCGCCCGGGCCACACCCCAGGCGATCGTTTCCGAGCTTCTTGTCGCTCCTGAAGGGGCCGCCTCGGCCAGGGAACTCATACGTTCCGGGGACCCGGTCGTGGTCCAGGCCGCCTTTTCACCCGCGCCGCCCTCCGGGGCCGTGAGGCTGGAGTATTTCGTAGAGGATATCGAGTCCGATGGCGAGCAGGTCGCTGCGGTCTCCATGTCCGATGATGGATTGGGTGGCGACCTGATTCCCGAGGACGGTATCTTTACGGCCACTGTGCCGCAGCGTCCGGACAATACCATCGTTCGCTACCGGGTGCTGACCGATCGCGGGGCGGGGGCGGTTCCCATCTCCCCGAGGCCCACCGACCCCTTCGCCTGGCACGCCTATTTTGTCAGCCCGGTGATCGCTACCGAGACCCGCGTATACCAGCTCTTCATCGCGCGAACTCCCTGGGCCAGGCTATGGACCAATGTACAGGGGGGCCGAGTGAGCGGCTGCGCCAAGCATCCGACCTGGAACTCGAAGGAGTTCGCCATCTTCGTCTACGATGGGAAGGTTTACGATTGCCGGGTGCGCTACCAGGGGAGTCGCTGGAACCGGCGAAACGGGCGCGACATCAGCCGCTGGACCCGCCCCCGGCCGCGCTCAGGGCCCCTGAAAGCTCTCAGCTGGAGAATTTCCCTGCCGCGTTACGCGGGAGTGGATGGAGCCGATGAAATCACCCTCAACAAGCTCAGCCAGGGTTGCCCGGGCTACAACGCGGGGGTGGGCTACAGGCTGTTCGCCGAGGCGGATCTCCCCTCTCCCCGGACTCGTTTCATCAGGTTCCATATCAATGGGGGCTACTATCACTACATGATGCAGTACGAGCGCCCGGATGAAAATCTCATCAGGCGCTACAACCGCGAGCAGGCGCAGAAGTATCCTGACAGGCCGCGTGAGCTGGTCGGTAACCTCTACAAGTCGGTCGGCTGCAATTGTGATGAGGGGCCCTATGGCTGGGGAGATGGTCGCCTCCTGCCGAGTCGCTGCGGGCACCCCTCGGAGGCCAGGTACGCCGCGACCTACCCCAGGAAGACCCACGAATGGAACGATCACAACGAGATCAAGACTCTCATCGAGCAATTGAACACGGCCCGGCGCGGTGGCCTCGCCGCCCAGCGTGCGTTCTTTGAGAGGTATTTTGATATCGATCTCCTGCTCAACTATGTGGCCATCATGAACTGGTCGGTTCCCTTCGACGACATGTTCCAGAATCATTTCTGGTACCAGCGCCTGGGTGATGGAAAGTGGATGTTGGCGCCGTGGGATCTCGATCGCAACTTTGGTGAGTGGCAGGGGGCGACCTCCTCGCTGTACATGGGGCAGCAGGGAGACTCGAGCAATCGCTCAGGCTGGTGGCATTATGTTAAGGATTCCTTCCTTCGCTCTTATCGCGAGGAATATCTCGACCGGCTCTTTGCCCTCAACAACACGCTGCTGCTGCCGGAGAATATCGACCGGCTTGTCGACCAGGTTACAGCCGAGGCCAACCCTGTAGAGGCCGCCGCGGCTCCTGCCGGGCTCTCCTGCAGCTTTCCCGGGCGGGCGGCGAGCTTCAAGAGCTTCGCGCGCCAGCGGCATGATATCGTCAATCGGACGATCGCCTCGGTGGATGTGGACGCCGGTTCGGACCAGACGGTTTTTGTCGGGCAGGTGGTTCAGTTCGATGGGCGCGAATCAACGCCGGAGCCGTCGGAGAGTGTGACCTATGAGTGGGACAATGGGATGACGGGGGCCTACCCAACGGCGGTTTTCGATGCTCCCGGGGAGTACGAGGTGACGCTGACGGTCACCGTTCGCGGACTTGGTTTCACCGACACCTGTACGGTGAGGGTTATCGAGCTTCCCGCGGTGGCCTTTCGCGAGCGGGGCGGGGTGGTGGTCATGGAGGCCGAGAGCTTCTGGATGAATGAAAGCTTTGGTAATGAGAACGCCTGGTGGGATGAGGAGACCGAGCTGGAGGGGGCATCCGGGGCTTCCTATATGAGGGCCATGGATACCGGGAGCAGGCGAACCTACCTGAGCCGCTTCGTCGGGATCTCCCCGGAGCTTCGTTACGCCATCGAGTTTCAGACGCCGGGCGAATACCGGGTCTGGGTCCGTGCGCATGTGACCGGCACCCGGTCCGACAGCGTCCATCTCGCGCTCGATGGGGCCGGCCGCGCCAGCCGTGATGCCCAGGAGTTTATCGTCGACGAGTCAGGCTTTGGCTGGTCTGGAAATTCGCGACGCGATGAGCCCCAGGTCTTGACGGTCTCGGAATCCGGGGTCCACTACCTCTCCATGTGGATTCGCGAGAGCGGGCTGTCGATCGACAAGCTCATCCTGACCCGGGATCCTGAATTTGTTCCGGAGGGAGAAGGCCCGGCGGAAAGCGCCAGGGCTTCACTCGGGGGAGGCCCCGAGCCCTTTGTCCGCGGTGACACCAACCGGGATGGTCGACTCGACATCTCGGACCCGGTCGCGACCCTGCTCTATCTTTTCCAGGGCAGCGAGATCCTTACCTGTGAGGATCATGGGGATGTGGACGACAATGGAATCCTGCAGCTGACCGACCCGGTTCTCGCGCTGAGCTTCCTGTTTCGTGAGGGATCGAGTCCCGCCGCGCCGTTTCCCGAGCCAGGGCTGGATCCGACCGCGGATGACTACGATTGCGGTGGTCCCTGAAGCTTCTGCGATCAGGAGAGGACGCCGTGTTTTTCAGCGACCCGGGTAAAGGCCGCGACGGCCTGGTCCACCTGGCCAGAGTCGTGGCCGGCGGAGAGCTGCACGCGAATCCTCGCCTCGCCCTCCGGGACCACGGGGAAGGAGAAGCCGATGACGTAGATCCCCTCGTCGAAGAGCTCCGCGGCGATGGCCTGGGCCAGGCGCGCGTCATAGAGCATGATGGGGACGATGGGGTGGTCGCCTTCCTTGATCTGAAAACCCGCCTCGATCATCGCCGCGCGGAAGCGAAGGGTGTTCGCCTCGAGCTTGTCCCGCAGACTGGTCGACTCCTCCAGCAGATCGAGCACCTTGAGCGTGGCGCCGGTGATGGACGGAGCCAGGGTGTTGCTGAAAAGGTAAGGTCTCGATCGCTGACGCAGCAGCTCGACGATCTCCCGGCGTCCGGAGACGAAGCCGCCGGAGGCTCCGCCAAGGGCCTTGCCGAAGGTTCCGGTGATGATGTCGACTCGTCCCATCACGCCGCGGTATTCATGTGACCCTCTTCCCCTGGGACCGAGGAAGCCTGTGGCATGGCAGTCATCGACCATGACCAGGGCGTTGTAGCGATCGGCCAGGTCACAGATTTCATCGAGCCGGGCGATAGCGCCGTCCATGCTGAAGGCGCCATCGGTGGCGATCAGCCGGTAGCGGGCATCGGCCGCCTCCTTCAGCTTTTGCTCCAGGTCGGCCATGTCGGCGTGTTGGTAGATGGCGCGCCGAGCCTTGCAGAGCCGGATCCCATCGATAATGCTCGCATGGTTGAGCTGGTCGGTGAGGATCACGTCTTCCTCCGAGAGGAGGGGTTCGAATACGCCGCCGTTGGCATCGAAGCAGGCCGCGTAGAGAATCGTGTCTTCAGTCTCCAGGAATTCCGCCAGCCGGCTCTCCAGCAGCTTGTGACGGTCCTGGGTGCCGCAGATGAAACGTACACTGCTCATCCCGAACCCCTGCTCGTTGAGGCTCTCCCGTGCAGCCTCGATAACGGCGGGGTCGCTCGAGAGGCCAAGGTAGTTGTTGGCGCAGAAGTTGATGACCTCTCGCGGGGTAGCGCCGGGCGGATGTTCGACCTCGATCAGGGCTCCCTGCTTTGACCGGATGATTCTCTCTTCCTTGTAGAGCCCTGCATCTCGCAGCTCCTGGAGGTCTCTTTTCAGGGCTTCTCCCATATTTCCGTACATTTCCGGTCCTTCCTATCTATGGGTTACGGTTCCCTGGGTAGAGGAATCATCGATTTCCGAGAGGCCTTCGGTCTTCTCCACGTCCGCGGGTGAGCGATGGTTTGGCAACAGGACCAGCTTGCAGGCGTTGCCCTCCGCCAGCATCGGCATGCACTCGTTGACCTCCTCGAACCCGATGGTCCTGGTGATCAGGGGAGAGAGGTCGACCACCTTATTGGCCAGTAGCCAGCGCGTCTTGTACCAGGTGTCGAAGATCCTTCGTCCGTTCAGCGCCGTAACCTGGAGATTTTTGAAGATCATGTTCTCGGCGATGTCGATTTCTACCGGGTCGGACGGGATTCCGAAGAGCACCACGGTGCCGCCATTGCGGGCGGATCGGAAGGCGGTGTTGATCGCGATCGGTGAGCCGCTCATCTCGAGGACTACATCGAGTCCGCGTCCATCGTTGGCCTCGACGAGGTCGTCGACCATATTGCCTCCGCCGGCGGGGTTGAAGGTCGCATCCGCGCCCATCTTCATGGCGAGAGCGAGCCGGGTCTCGTTGAGGTCACTGGCGAAGACATGCGAGGCGCCGCTGGCCCTGGCGATGCCAACGCTGAAGAGCCCGATGGGCCCGCAGCCGAGGATCCCTACGCTCTTGCCCGTGATATCCTGGTTCAGGGTGGCGAAGACGGCGTTGCCAAAAGGCTCCTGCAGGGCGGCGATCTCCGGGGAGATCTTGCCGGGGTCGTTTTGCCAGATGACCTTTTCAGGCACACAGACGTATTCAGCGAAGGCGCCCTCGCGATCCACTCCCAGTATCTGGGTGCGCGGGCAGAGATGGGCCTGCCCGGTCCTGCACTGGTAGCACATACCGCAGGTTACGTGAGATTCCGCTGAGACGAAGTCGCCGACCCGGGCATGTTCCACCTTTGAGCCCACCTCAACGACCGTCCCGGAGAATTCATGGCCGAGGGTCAGGGGGGTCTTGATGCGCTGCCGGCTCCAACTGTCCCACTTCCAGATGTGCAGGTCGGTTCCGCAGATTCCAGCGGCCTGCACCTCCACGAGAACCTCCTCTTTGCCGGGGACCGGTACGGGAATCTCGTCAACAACCAGCCCGGGCTCTCTTGCCACCTTCCGCACCGCGAGCATCTTTTTCGACATTTCAGCTCTCCGAGTTCATTGAATCAAACAGCTCTGTTGAGAAATAGCGCTCCATCCTGTCAGGCATCACGGTGACGATCTTGGCCCCGGGTCCGAGCTCCTCCTGGGCTTTGAGCGAGGCGGCGTAGTTCAGTCCGGAGCTCGGACCGACAGGGAAACCCTGGCGGATGAGCTTCCGGGCGATATCGAAGACTACCTCGTCGGCGATGTCGAGCTCGACCAGGCCATCGAGCTTCGCCTCGCTGTAGAGCTTCGAGACGCTCTCCTCCACCACGCCGGGTACGCAGGGGCTGAAGCTGCAGCACTCGAGCTCCCGTACCGCTGAGCCGCGCACCGGGCGAGCGGCGAAAGGAGTGACCTCGCAGCCGGCCTCAGCGAAGGCCGAATAGAGGCCAACAATCGTGCCGCCCGTTCCTACTCCACTGACGAGCCCATCGACAGTTCCTCCCGGTATCTGCTTGAGTATCTCCTGCCCGGTCCAGACCCGGTGCGCCTCGGCATTGTCCGGGTTTTCAAATTGCCGGGTGTAGAGAGCCCCTGAATCATCGGCAATCTCGCCTGCCTTGCGCAGGGCGCCGTGGATGCCCTCCTCCACCGGGACCAGGATGACCTCGCCGCCGTAGGCTCTGATGGTCAGCTGTCTCTCCGTGCTCACGCCCTCGGGCATGACGGCGATGAACTCGAGTCCCATCTGGGCGCAGGTCATTGCCAGGGCGATACTGGTTGAGCCGCTGGAAGCCTCGACGACGGTGCCGCCCTCCCTGATTCTTCCATCGCGCCAGGCCTTCTCGACCATATATCGGGCGATACGGTCCTTGGTCGAGCCGCTGGGGTTGAGGAATTCGAGCTTGCACCAGATGCCGGCCCCTTCCGGATCGAGGCGCACCTCGACCAGCGGAGTGGCCTCGATTTTCTGGACGAATCGTCCTTCGCTCTTGAATGGATGGCTCATTTAATCCGTGGTGGTCGGGAAACCTCGCCTTGCCCAGCCCTCAACGATGACGTTGCCGAAGGCGTCCAACTCAGCATCGTAGCCGCCCTGCATATCGACAATCTCTGTATATCCGCCGGCTATCAGCATCATTGCCGCCTTCAGGGACCGTCCGCCGCGCAGGCAGGCGGTGATGATCCGGCTGTCTTTTTCAAATTGTTCTTCCACCTGGCTGGTGAATTCCGGATTCGGCACGAGGCCCGGCCCCATCGGGTTGCTGGTCGCCACGGGAATGTTGACGGAGCCGGGAACATGCCCCTGGGCGAATTCTTCTTCCGACCTGACATCGAGATAGGTATAGCTCTCCCCGGAGTCGAGCAGCGCCTTTGCCTCTTCAGGATCGATTCTCTTGATATCCATCGATAATGTACCTCTTGAATAAACCTTGCAAGATAATGCGACGAAGAGGGTGCGGGTGCAAGTAAAGTACTGTCTTCTGTGTCGGCAGATGGAAGCGTATTTTTGCGCAAAGGAATGACACCTTGAAACCAGTGTTGACTGAAAGCTCCGCTGGCGTCTACTGCCCGGCGGGGGGCTTTTATATCGATCCTCGCAGGAGGGTCCCGAGAGCCGTTGTGACCCATGCCCACATGGACCACTTTCGTCCCGGCTGCGGGGAATATTATTGCTCGAGCTCCAGCCTCGATTTGATGAGGCTTCGGTTGCGGGGGAGCCCCCAGGTGACCGGGCTCGAGTTCGGCGAGCAGGTTGAGCTTGGGGATGTGAAGGTGTCGTTTCATCCCGCCGGGCATATTCTTGGCTCGGCCCAGGTCAGGGTCGAGGCGGCCGGAGAGGTCTTCGTGGTATCGGGTGATTACAAGCGGGGGGCTGACCCCAGCTGTGAACCGTTTGAGGTGGTCCCCTGTGATACCTTCATCACCGAGGCGACCTTCGCTCGCAGCGGCGCGGCCTGGAGGCCGGGCGAAGAGGTCATCGCAGAGGTCGGGAAATGGTGGGAGGACAACCGCCGCGAGGGGAAGGTCTCCGTTCTTTACTGTTATGTTCTGGGCAAGCTTCAGCGGGTCCTCGCCGGGCTCGGTGCTCTCGATGGGGAGCGTGAGGTCTTTATTCACAGGGATGCGGAACCATACAACGACTGCTATCGCAGGGCCGGTATTCAGTTGGCTCCAACCCGGATCGTTCCCAGGAAGCTCGATGGCTGGTCCCTGGAGGGCGCCCTGGTGCTGGCACCGCCAAAATACCTGCAGCCCTCCTGGTACCGCAGGTTCGGGAAGACAGAAACGGCCTTCGCCTCCGGCTGGATGGCCCTTGAAGATTCACGTAAGAGAGGATACGACAAGGGTTTCGCACTTTCCGATCACGCTGACTGGAGTGAGCTGCTGCAGACCATCGAGGAAACGGGAGCAAGCAACGTGATCACCTGTCATGGTGAATCCAGCGAGCTTGAGGAGTATCTCGCGGGACGCGGCCTGGTGGTATCTTCTCTTCCACGGGCTTGAGTTGGAGAGCCTGAAGGCATAATCTGATTGCTTTGCGGCCGCGGAAGGCTACAATCACCCGTTTTTCCGACTAACCAAACGGCTCAATTCACTCACAGGAGTACTGGATGCGCAAAAAGCATCGCGGAAGAAGAAAGCTCGGGCAGAAAAAGCGCCGGGCCCGCAAGAAGCGGCGTCAGAAGAAGTAATACCTTCTTCCAGCTGGATTTTCTATTTCGTCTACCGAATATTCCTCCCAGGACTTCCTTCCTTGCGGATACTGGGATCCGTGTTGGCCCTGGTGGGTGGAAGGCTGTTTTTTCATCTTGAAAGATCGGCCGGGGAGCCGGGACTCATGCTGGAGGGTCCTCCGATGCGATGCATCTTCCTTGCGGGGAGCTGCGCCGAAGGGGGGCTGGACCGGCGTTTTTCTTTACACACGATGCGGTCTCTGGCGGCCGCTCGAGACAGGGATTGATCGATGGAGCCTATTTCCGGTCTGATCTCGGCGCCCTATACACCTTTCAACCCCGATGGCAGCCTGCACCTGGAGCAGATCGACAACCTGGTTGAGCACTCCGCCTCCACAGCCCTGGCCGGGGTTTTTCCCTGCGGGACCACGGGAGAGTTTCCTTCCCTGGCCCTCTCTGAGCGCAGGCAGGTTTCCGAGCGCTGGATGGGGGGCGCGGCGGGACGATTCAGGGTGATCGTTCACGTGGGCGGCACCTGCCTGGGCGATTCAAAGGAGCTGGCGGCTCACGCGGCGGAGATTGGAGCCGATGGCATCGCCATGATGGCGCCTTATTTCTTCCGGCCTGCCTCAGTTGAGGAGCTGGTCGACTATTGCGAACAGGTCGCCGCCGCCGCCCCGGATGTACCTTTCTACTACTATCACATTCCTGTCATGTCGGGAGTGGTCCTCCCGATGCGCGACTTCCTCGAGCTTGCCGGCGGCAGAATTGCCAGTCTTGCTGGAATCAAGTTTACCCATCCTGACCCGATGGATATTCGCAGATGCCTGGCTTTTGAAGATGGTCGCTATGATGTGCTTTTCGGGATGGACGAGGCCCTGCTGGCAGCCCTCGCGCTCGGTTGCAGGGCGGCGGTTGGAACCACCTATGGTTTCGCCGCGCCATTGAGCCAGGGAATTATCGCCGCTTTTGACCGGGGCGACATGGAGGAGGCGAACCGTCTGCAGCTGCTCTCAGCCGAGATGGTGGCGGTGTATCGAAAATATAACGGGGCCCATCCTGCGATGAAGGCCATGATGAAGATCTGTGGACTCGATTGCGGACCGGTACGGGCTCCTCTCAGGCCTCTCTCTGAAGCGGAAGAGGAGACCTTCCGCCGGGAGATCGAGGCGACGGGTGGCCTGGAGTTCTGCCCGGGGTCGGGAGTCACCGGTTGACGGCACTCAGCTTCGTCTTCTCAGCAGCAGCTGGTCGATAGCCACGGCGGCTATGATAATGACGCCGGTCACGATCTCCTGGACCGGGTTGGGTATGTCGTAGAGGACGCAGCCGTTGCGCAGCAGGCTGATGATGTAAGCTCCCACGAGGGACCCCACCACGCTGCCCTTGCCACCGCTGAGGCTTCCGCCCCCGATCACGACGGCGGCGATGATGTCGAGCTCCTTGCCGATCGCTGTGCTGGGGTCGCCGTTACCCAGGGTGGAGAACTCCATGACGGCCGCAGCGCCGAAGAAAAAGCCGGCCAGCATGTAGACCAGCATTTTCTGACCCTCGACTCGCAGGCCGCAGAGACGGGCGGCAGTTTCGTTTGAGCCGATGGCGAATACATAGCGGCCGAATACCGTGAACTTCAGAATGGCCCATAGCAGCAGGGCGAGGACCACAAGGGCGATCAGCCCCCTTGAAAAAGGGCCGAGCCCTGCACCGTAAAGCAGCTCGTTGAGCCAGGTTTCCGGGGCATTGATCTTCTGTTCGCTCGACATCAGCTTTGCCAGTCCGCGGGCGATGCTCATCATTCCCAGGGTGGCGATGAAGGGAACAATCTTGAAACGGGTGATGATGGCACCATTGAGCAGGCCGATAGCGGCCCCGGTTGCGAGTCCTGCAAGCAGGGCGACCGCCGGGTCGTAGCCGCTTTCCAGGCACAGGGCGATCATCACCGTGGAGAGGGCTATGGAGGATCCCGGACTCAGGTCGATACCTCCGTTGATGATAATGAGCGTCATCCCGAGGGCGCCAAGGGCAACGATGACGTTCTGGTTCGCCACCAGCATGAGATTCAGCGGGTTCATCATCTCGCTGAATTTCTCAACCCCCCCGTTGGTGAACAGGTCGGCGAGGAGAAAGACGAGCAGGACAACGGCCAGGCTGAGAAAGGGGAGCAGGGCCCGGTAGATACGGGCAAATTTCAGGCTGCCGGTTTTACTGCCTGGCCCGGGGGTCAATTTTTCAGCCACTTGGAAAGGTCCGGCGAATGCAGCTCTTTCATCTGCGGAGTATTCATATTCTCAGGAGTAGCGACCTGCACGCCCGTGTCTACGTAGGATTCAAGTTTCCCGCCCTTGATACTGTCTACAACTGACATGACCCCCAGGTAGGCCATGTTGATAGGGTTCTGTAAAACGAGGCCGTCGATATCACCCTTGGACAGTGCC
This sequence comes from Planctomycetes bacterium UBA1662, assembly GCA_002320775.1. GTDB lineage: Bacteria > Planctomycetota > UBA8108 > UBA8108 > UBA8108 > UBA8108. The sequence continues at coordinate 243 of DCKY01000016.1, read as the reverse complement.
TGCACCAGCTTCTCGCTGGCGTCAAAGCCGACGAACTTGATCTTGCCGTTGAGCCCGGCCTGCCGCAGGGCGCCCAGCATACCGGCTGCGGATGATTCATTCGGGCAGAAGATCCCGTTGACTTCGTCTTTGAAGCGGGTCAAGAGGTTCTGGGATTTCTGGTAGGCCTGCTCCTCGGTGGCGCCGGCGCGCTGGTCCGTCGAGATCAGCTCGATATCCGGGAACTCCTTCTTCATGGTGTCG
>DCKY01000144.1 GCA_002320775.1 Planctomycetes bacterium UBA1662 | reverse complement strand
TTTCGCTTAACGGAAGATCCACCACAGGGCGCAGATCGTCGCGAAGAGGACGCCGATCCAGCCCTTGTGGGCGTCGCTCAATTCTCCCCAGCCTCGAACCAGGCTGAAGGAGCCCTGCTGGATTTCCTCTGACGGAGGCGGTGTCAGCAGGCTGACGATAATCATGGCCGCGGCTGTGAGCACGGCGCTGAGGAAGTGCCGATGCAGGAAGGAGCCGAGGTACTCGTGGCGCAGGAAGGACACCTGCCATTGGTATATCTCCGAGTCGAGCAGCAGGACCGTGCCCGCGATGATCCCCATCGCCACTCCGCAGAGCGCGCCCTGGCGGTTCATGCGGCTCGAGAAGATGCCCAGCAGTCCGGCGACTGCGAAGGGAACCGAGAGGTAGCCGGTGACGACCTGCAGGTATTTCCAGAGGGTCTCCTGGCTCTCGATGAGCGGTGTGGCGAAGATACCAAGCACCATGACCGCCACCAGGGCAACGCGGCCGCTGAAGATCTGGGTGGAGGTGTTGTCTGTTGATGACCACCGGGCGACGATGTCGCGTCCTACCAGGGTCGCTACCGAATTGAAGCTCGAACTCAACGAGGACATCAGCGCGGCCAGCAAGGCCGCCAGCACCACGCCTCTGAGGCCTGGTGAGAGCAGGTTCTCAAGCAGCATCGAGTAGGTGTCGTTGTATTTGACCTTGCCGTCTTCGCCGGTGAGCTGTTCGTTGTAGAGGATGAAGCCGATGATTCCCGGCAGGACGAAGATGAACACCGGAATGATCTTCAGGAAGCCGGCGAAGATGGCGCCGGAGGTGGCATGGTGGAGATTGCGCGCGCCGAGGACCCGCTGTACGTTCACCTGGTCCATGCACCAGTAGAACATCCCGCCGATAAGGAAGTTTCCCAGCAGATAGCCGGTGAAGGGCAGCTCGTGGTCAACGCCCTTGACCATCGACAGCATGTCAAGCTTGTCTTTTTCGGCGAGCTTCGCGGTGAGGCCATCCCAGCCACCCACCGCATCGAGACCGATCCAGGTCAGGATGACCGAGCCGCCGATGAGGATGATCGATTGCACGAAGTCCGTGTAGATCACCGCTCGGAGTCCGCCGATCAGGGTGTAGGCCGCCGTCAGGATCCCGATCGTCCAGAGGATGGAGTCGCCTGAGAAACCGGTGAAATATTCAAGCACCATCTTGCCGCTGAAGAGCGCGAGGGACACCTTGGTCAGGACGATCATGGCGAGGAAATACACCGTCAGGCTCATGCGCATCGCCGAACCGTAGCGCTTCTCAAAGAATTCGGGGATGGTGAAGACCTTGTGGCGCAGGTACTGCGGCGCGAAGACGCAGGCGAGCATGATGAGGCAGAGACTCGCCATCCATTCCCAGCCGCCGGCGACCAGCCCGAGGCGGTGCCCATCGGCGGCGAGGCCGACGAAATGCTCGGTTGAGATGTTGGTGGCAAAGAGCGAGAGGCCGATGAAGGGCCAGGTGAGATCGCGCCCGGCGAGGAAATAACCCTCGGGCGAAGTCTGCTTGCGCCTGGCGAAGTAGATTCCCAGCGAGATGGTGGCTATGAGATAGACCGCGACGATTGAAAAATCGAGTGTTTCAAGCTTCGGGGCCTTTTCCATCGAAGTCTCTCCTTGCAGGGAATGATGCTGAAGAACCGGATCGAGCCGGTCAGAGATGGGCGCAGTTTAACGCAAAGAAACCGGGTATGCAGCCACCCAGAGGCTTTCGCGCGATAATTTCTATGTGTTCCTGCGGTTGCCAGAAAACCGGCATTCGATTAGCTTCTAGGACAAAGATACCAGTCGAGGTTCAGTGCTGATGACAAAAGAGAAGCGGGCGAAGTCGAAACAGGGCAGGGGCGGCTTCCAGTTTCTTGAGTGGCTGCCGTGGGAAAAGCTCACGATCTGGGCGGTCTTCCTGCTCCTGGTCTACAGCCTGCGCAGCTTCTTCTTCATCATCTTCATGACCTTCATCATCGCCTACAGCATGAGGGGCCTGGTGGATTGGCTGGCGAATAAGATTTCTCCCGCTGCCGAGAAGGCCTGGCTGCACCGCCTGCTGACGGTGGGCTGCTTCCTGGGCCTCCTCCTGGCGGGTTACGGGAGTGGGAGCTACCTCTGGCCGAAGCTCAAGGAGCAGGTGGAGGACAAGCTTCTTCCCCTGGCGAAAGAGGTTACCGACAATCCCGCTGGCAAGCTGGACGAAGTCCTTCGGGACACCCTTGGTCATTACGAAGCGAGTGATAAGTACGGATCGCCCGGAGATGAGGCCTATGACCAGGCCTTCGAGGAGTACAAGAAGCAGGGCCTTCACTACAAGGAGTTCGGGGCTTTTCAGAAGGAGCTCCAACGGCTCGAGTCCCGCTTTGAGGCTGGCCTGGTGAAGAAGCGGGCGGCGGAGGCGCTCGAGCGGGAGCTCAGCACCGGCAGCCGGGAGGATCGCCTGCTGGTCTGGATCCTGGATGAGGACTACGACGCGGTGCTCGAGAAGAAACGCGGTCAATACGATGCCAAACGCAAGAGGATCAGCGAGGAGGAGGGCCTCAAGATCGAGCCGTTCGACAAGCTGTCGCCGGAGGACCAGCGCAGCCTGGTCGAGGACTATGTAAGGAAGGAGATCCTCGCGAATGAAAAGGCCCTGGCTCCCTACCAGGACAGATGGCGCAAGCGGCGCGAGGTGCAGGGGCTCGACTACGTCAGGAAGATGAAGAATGAGAATCCCGGAGAATACAGGAATCAGTTCGCAGCTTTCTACAAGACGACCTACAAGGCCGGCGAGGGGTCGGCTGGTGAGGATGATCCGGAGGCCGCCTATAAGAAATTTACCGAGCTGAGTGCCGCGCTCGATTCAGCCAACCCGCTGCAGGCCTTTTCCAAGGCGTACGATGGCGACGCCGCCGGGGGTGAGCGCACCGATGAGGAGCTGCGCGCCGGCTTCGAGCTCAAGGCCCGGACTGACGCGCTGGAGGAATGGAAACAGGGGGAGATCGCCCAGGAGATCGGTGATGTCCTGAAGACAACCATCAAAGATCTAGGCGCCAAGGCGTACTCCAGCGTTACAGAAATCATCAAGCAGGGGCTTCTTGTAGCCGTGGGGCTGAGCCTGTCGCTCCTGTTGAGCTTTTTTATCGTCTTCGATCTGACCAAGATGCGGCGCGGTGTCAGGAGGCTCCAGGGCAGCCGGGTGAAGGACTTCTATCTCGAGATCGCTCCGGGGTTGATCAGCTTCGGCCGCCTGATCGGCCGCGCTTTCCAGGCCCAGGCGGTGATCGCCTTCTTCAATACCGTGCTGACCTTCCTGCTGATTCGTATTCTCGGCATCGACAACCCGCTCTTTCTCTGCGTGATCGTCTTTTTCTGCAGCTTTATTCCGGTGCTCGGGGTGGTGCTCTCTAGTGTCCCCATCGCCATCATCGCTATCGCCCAGCCCGATGGAGGCGTCTGGCTCGCCTTCCTGGCGGTTGTCGGTATCCTGTTGATTCACCTGGTGGAGGCCTGGATTCTCAACCCCAAGATCCTCGGCGACATGCTGCACCTCCACCCGGTCCTGGTACTGGCGATCCTCGCCATCGGAGAACATTTCTTCGGTGTCTGGGGGCTGCTGCTTGGCGTTCCGGTGATCGTCTACATTCTCCGCTTCGTCATCCTCGACGAGGGGATTCCCGGTATTATCGAGCCTATTCGTCCGGAGGATCTGCTGCGGGCCGGCGAAGCGGACATCGCCGAAGCGAAGCTCGCGACCGCGGGCGCCGGACCTGATGAGGAGTGAGAGCCGATGTCGAAAGCATTCTTTTTTAAGGGTCTCCTGGCGTTCCTGCCGCTGCTCGTGGGCTGTTCGATGAGCGCGCGCTTTCACAAGGAGGGCTTCAAGGCCATCGCCCACCGGGGCTCCTCGAAGGAGGCTCCTGAGAACACTCTTGGCGCGATCGAGCTTGGCGTGAAACAGGGTGCTGGTGGAGTGGAGTTCGATGTCTACAAGAGCAGCGATGGCTGGCTGGTTCTCATGCACGACAAGGATGTGTTGCGGACCACGAATTTCAAAGACGTGTTTACCGATGGCCGGAGCGCGAAGGTTTCCGAGCTGACCCTCGCCGAGCTGCGCGAGCTCGACGCGGGAAGCTGGTATTCTCCGGCCTATGCCGGCGAGAAGGTGCCGACCTTTGAGGAGGCGCTCGAGCTTCTCCGCGGCCGAGCCACTCCTGTTATCGAGATCAAGCCGGAGGATATCGGGGAGGACGTGGCCAGGGTCGTCCAGAAGCTCGGGATCGAGGAGGAGGTCTTCGTGCAGAGCTTCTCGGCTCGCGCCATCAGCGATTTTCACAAGGTCCTTCCCGGGGTCACGACGGGCTACCTGACCGGAAAGAAGATCTCCGACGACGGCGTTGAGCGCGCCCGCGAGCACCTGCGCATCGCCAGGGAGTCCGGCGCCTCTGTGGTGGTCTGCAACTACAGGCTCGCCGAGCGCGCGTACATCGAGGAGATCCATCGCAACGATTTCCTCGTCTGGGTCTACACGGTCAACGACCCGGCGGTCATGCGGTTATTGATGGAGCGGGGCATCGATGGGATCATCACCGATGTTCCTTCTGTTCTCCTCGGCCTGCCCGGGCGCGGCGAATAGGGGTTCGGGCCGAGTCGCGGCCGCTCTCCCCCTTTTTTTCATAAGCCAGATATTCCGGAGGCAATGTCATGCCATTCAAAATTACCATCCTGGCCTGCTGGTTGATTTTCCCGGCGGGTTCTCTTTTCGCGGCAGAGGAGAGCCCGGCCGCTGTTCTTGAGCTGTCAGGGGGCGGGCTGGTGCTGAAGCTTGCCGGCAGGGAGTCCCTGCGCTTTGAAAACCTCAGCGAGCTGCTCGCGGCTCATCCAGGTCTCGCTGGCCGCTTCGAGCTAGAGAAGGCCTCGCCGCCATCGGCCGGTCGCATCGAGCCGGACCGGGAGAACAAGCGCAACCAGCCCGTCGATCTTCTTGCCGGCACAGCCTCCGCGCTCGAGCTGTTGCAGTCTCTCGCTGATTACACGGGCCTTCCCATTATTCACGACTCGAGCGACAAGGCCCTCGAGGCGGTGCGGGTGCCCTTCACCTCCGATGTGAAGGGGGCCGACTACGCGGTCATCAAGGCGCATCTCGAGGCGGCGGGTCTCCGGATAAGGGAGCGTAAGCTGCCCGGCGGCAAACGCCTGATTGAGGTCAGCGCCGGCCAGGGCAAGCAGCGACCACTGAAGCCGCGGCCGATCATCGTCGTCGGCAAAGGGAAGTCCGCGGGAAAAACAATACAGCGCCCTAGGCGCGCGGTGGACCGGGGCCGTCCGGCCATCGAGGACTACATGGGGCTGGTGCTCACCAGGGTTCCCGAGGTGGTGCGGGCCCAGCTGCCCATCACCTCCCGCGAGGGGGTGCTGGCCCTCGATGTCGACAGGAACCTGACCCAGCTCAGGGGAGATCTCCGTCTACTCGAGCGCTACGACGTGATCACCTCGATCGATCGGCATCCGGTAAGCACCCCGGAGGCGATGGTCAAGGAGCTCAACCGGTTTTCAAAGGGCGACGAGTTTACCTTGCGGCTCTATCGCAAGGGGAGCCTGAAGATCTACCGGGTCAAGCGCTGAGCCGCCTTAGAATCGTTCGATCCACTCGCGGTTGAGGTATTTTTCTTCGAGCAGCGTCTCGAGGGACGGCGGCCGCCAGCCGTCCGCCGGGGGGGAGGCCTTCCAGGACGCCGTGATTCGCTGTCGCAGCTCGGCTCCATCGAGCGGCAGGTTGATGACAAAGTCGAGATGCCCGCGCGCCTCCCGGTACTCGGGTTGTTTTTCCGGTTGCCTGAGATAGTGCGGGATCAGGCCCAGGTCGAAATCCCAGAGCAGAGTGCCCTGGTGCAGAAGACAGTAGCGGCTCCTCTTCTGCGCGTTACCGCTGAACTTCCTGTCGCCCAGAGCCAGGTCACAGCTGCCGCGCATGGTGATGTCGGCGAGGCCCAGCGCATCGAGGCAGGGGTCGAGGATCATGCGGTAGGAGCTGTTGATGTCGCGCAGTCCCGCGGTGTAGCCCAGCGGCAGGACCAGGGTGAAGTTGAGACAGCCGGGCCCCTGCAGCACGGTTCCGCCGCCGGAGGCCCGCCGCAGGATGGGGATTCCGTCCTTCCGGCAGCGTTCCACGTCGGCATCCTCTTTCAGGGCGCTCGAGACTCCCAGGACGATGAAAGGCCTGGAGCTCTCCCAGAAGCGCAGGTAGCCGAGCTCCCGGCCCTTGGCCGCGGCGGCCTCGGCTTCGAGCAGGAGCGCCTCATCGAGCGCGAGGTTCTCTTCGGGGCTTTCAAGGCTGAGGTCGATCAGCTGGAGGGTCATTGGTGTGCTCTCGGAGATTCGTTCATCGCAGGCATCAGAGGGTGATGCCTCCGTCGCAAAAGACCGTCTGGCCTGTCATATAGGAGGCCTCGTCGCTGGCGAGGAAGAGATGCAGGCGGGCGACGTCCGCGGGGCTTCCGAGCCGGCCGAGGGGGATGCGGCGAATGAACTTCTCCTTTACCTTCCCGGGTACCGCGTCGAACATCTCTGTTTCGATGGCACCCGGGGCTACGCAGTTGACGCGCACCGAGTCGCCGGCGAGCTCCTGGGCGAGCGTTTTCGTCAGGCCGATGACCCCGGCCTTGCTGGCCGCGTAGTTTGACTGGCCCCTGTTGCCGAGGGCGGAGATGGAGGAGGTGTTGGTGATGACTCCGCTGCCGCGCTCGCGCAGGTGGGGGATGAGGGCCCGGCAGGGGATGAAGGTGCCGGTGAGGTTGACCTCGATAACCCGGCTCCAGTCCTCATCGGAGAGTTCCGAGGCGAACCCATCGGAGATGATACCGGCGTTGTTTACGAGGATGTCGGGTGCTCCTTCCCGGGAGATCAGCTCTTCGAGGGCGGCCTCGACGGAGCCGGTGTCGCTGACGTCGACGGTTCGACAGGTGATTCCCTCATCGTCTTGCGCCGCGGGGTGCTCACCGCCGGCATCCCAGACCTCGACGCGGGCTCCCTCGGAGCGAAAGAGGCTGGCGGTCGCGGCGCCGATGCCCCGCGCTCCTCCGGTAACGACGGCGATTCTGTTTTCGAGCAGCATTCAGGCCTCCCTGTCTGCGGCCCGGGCTTCCGCTAGAACCAGGGCGAGGCGCTCCTCGACAGGCAGCCAGGGGATGAGAAGGACCCTGTCGTGGCGTGAGCGATAGTCTGCGAGCAGGATCTCGTGAATACGCCGGGCCTCCTCGGGCGTCTCCGACCGGTGGGATGCCGCCTGGTAGTCCGGCCGGGAATCGAAGAAGAGCACGCAGCGGCTTCGCTCGCGGGCCGCCGGCCAGGCATCGAGGAGCTCTTCGAAAGGTTCCAGCCCGTGGTAGCTCAGGTAGCCGAAGCCATCTCCGATTCCACGGTCTAGGAAGATGATCGATTGAGTCTCGGCGCGCTCGTCCGCTTGTTTTTCGTTCTCGAGCTGCCGCCTGAGCACCTGCAGCTGGAATTCCAGCGGGTCGGCGCGCAGGTTTTCGAGGGCCGGGTCTTCGATGAGCTCGGTGGCGGCCTCTGGAACAGTCGTGTGGCCGGCCTCGGCGAGAGCCTGGATGATCGTCGTCTTGCCGGAGCAGGGGCCGCCGGTGATCACGATAAATTCTGCTGTCATTGAGATCGTCTTTTGGGTTCAACCCGGACTTGCGGACCGCATCTGGACGGCCTTGCGAACTTTGCTTAGTATAGCAGGCGTCTCTTCAGGAGATGGGATTTTGTGAACGAGCTCCCCCAGGGGTTGCGCATTCGTTAAAGGAGAGAAGAAATGAGAACAGCTAACCCGGCCCTGAACTCCAAGATGTTTGGCCGAGCCGAGGGAATGGTCGACTCGGCCGCGATGACGGTAGAAGGTACGGCTTTGAAGGCGGGCTTCCTGACGCTCCTGCTTGGCGCCGCGGCGGTGTATACGTGGGATAAAACCTTCCAATATGTAGAGGCCGGGAATGCCGCCGCGATCCAGCCCTGGCTCTGGGGAGGGCTCATCGCCGGGCTGGTGCTGGCGTTGATCACCATGTTCGCGCCGAAGGCCGCTCCGTTTACCAGTCCTCTCTACGCTCTTGCCGAAGGTTTGTTCCTCGGAGCGCTCTCGGCTTTTGTCGAGATGCAGTATCCCGGGATCGCCTTCCAGGCCGTTGGGCTGACCTTCTGCACTCTCTTCGCCATGCTGGTCCTTTACACTACCGGTGTGATTCGCGCCACGCCCGCCTTCAGGCGCGGCATCATGGCGGCAACCTTCGGGATCATGATGATCTACCTGCTGAGCTGGATACTTCGTATGTTCGGTGTAGAGGTACCTTACATCCACGGTTCCGGACTGGTCGGTATCGGCTTCAGCCTCTTCGTCGTGGTGATCGCGGCCATGAACCTGGTGCTCGACTTCGATCTCATCGAGGAGGGAGCTAAGCGCGGGTCGCCTAAGTACATGGAGTGGTTTGCCGCTTTTGGTTTGCTGGTGACCCTCGTCTGGCTCTACATTGAGATTCTGCGCCTGTTGTCAAAACTCAGGCAGAGATGAGAGGGTTTGGCTGCCGTTTCCTGGCATGGATGAGCCATTTCCGGGTTTCGCGGATTTTTGATTTTTTCCCGTTGAGAACGAAACTTCGGAGCGTTTTTCCGGTCTGATGGAGTATACCGAGGCTGGATTGGGTTTGCGCCGCTGAGGCGCGAGCGGGTTCCTACAGGAAGAGTACGATTCGATGTCCGAAGAGAAGGTGAAAGACGATCTCTACCAGCGGGTGGAAGAGCATCTGCAGGAGCTGCTCGAGCCCGAACTTCCGGATGCCAGGCTCTCGCCCGAGGAGTGTCTCGAGCTGCTCGAGCAGGCGCGTTCGTCGGAGTCCTGCCGTGAGCTTCTCGAAACTTACGAGAAGACGACCTCCCTGGTTTCCGCCCTGCCCGACAAGCCTGTTCCAGTCGATTTCGGAGCGAAGGTCGGCGAGACTATAGAGGCGGACACTCCCGTGGTTCCTTTCTATAAGACTGAGCTTTTCCAGCGCATGCTTGGCGCTGCCGGCGCTATAGCTCTCATCGCCATGGTGTTCTGGGATGCGCTCCCTTCTTCGGTTGAAGAGCCGTCACTCCAGCTGGCCGACAACGTTGCCCGGCCTGGAGCTGCACGGGAGAACCTTGCCGAGGAGTTGCCCGTCTCCCCAGTCGCCGTGGAAATCGCGAAACGGGCTGAAGCGGACCGGGATGCGGTTGAGGGTGTCGAGGGGTTTGACGGTGCCGGCGTGCCGGTGAGGCTTGCTGAGAACACCTCGGAGCCCGGGCCGGAAGCCCTGG
>DCKY01000135.1:1706-6266 GCA_002320775.1 Planctomycetes bacterium UBA1662 | reverse complement strand
CTGGTACAGCAGGGTGGTCGAGTCAAGGCCGCCTGAAAAGGTGATGACAGTTTTCACCAGGATAAACGCTCCACGCAGGATGGGTTGTTTCGCGAGATCCCGTCGCCGCTCCAGGTGGCGTCGGATTCCATCGCGAGGTTATCGTTGCAGCTCCATAATGTAACGATTGCTCCGGCTGGAAGCCAACAGCGGCTCGGTGGAAAAGTCCGCTTCAATCGAAGATGGAGTCGAGGGGAACCCGGATGAAGCGTGGGCGATAGATGGATGCGTCGCCGACCATGTCCCAGAAATTGTGGGAGTTGATGACGTAGGAGATCAGCAGCTCTCCTGGAGCTGAAAGATGCGCGTGTCCCTTGCCGGCGTAGGTGAAGCGCTTGTGCTCACCCTTCTCCAGGTTCGTGACCAGGAAGACCTTCCTGAATTCGCTCCAGGGACCCTCGGGATTCGTGGCGGTTCGCACCAGGACGTGTCTGCCGAAGACCGGCTGGCTCTCCACCAGGACCAGGTGGGTTCTTCCTCCGTAGGAGACCGTCTCGACGGTGTGCTCGTTGACGGCCTGGTCGGTTATTTTTATCGAGTCGGAGCTCTTCCGGCTCCAGCCCTTGCCGTTGAAGAAACGCCAGGTGGAGAAATCATCCGCCCTGGCGGCGGGAGCCCTGGCGAGAACCACCTGCTTGTTGAGCCCCTTGACGTCACGGATGCCGTAGATGTAGAGGGTCCCAGTTTCTCCGGGGCCTTCTCCTTCCGAGTGGTAGAGCGCTGTGGCCCAGGAGATATCGTCGCTGCCTTTTCTGCGCGAGTGGGGATTCACCGCCTGGGTGATTTTCCACTGCGAGGGGGCATCGAGAGGGTTGGAGATGACAGCCAGGGCACCCCCGAGCATCCTGAAGTTGAAGACGCCATCGCCGCCTTCTTTTTTTCTGCCCATGTGCATGAGGAAGACCAGGAGCTTCTTACCGCCCCCGGGCGGGCTGATCATGCAGCCGTCCAGAAGCCAGTACCAGCTCTTGCCCGTTGCCTGCGGGTCATCGGCCTTGAGAGGGAGTTCCGGCTCAATCCATGCCCGCGGCCTGCCATCCTCGCCGGGCTTCCCCCAGAAGAACTCCAGGCTCCCGTGCTTCGGCGGCTTTCCTGCCGGGGTGGCAGGCTGGATCCCGATCGAGTTGTTGACCAGCCTCGACCCCTCGGCGTGCTTTCCTTTCGCCACGGTTCCGACCCAGGTGTCGGAGTAGAGCCAGAGGGTGCGTCCGTCTCCCAGCTCGACCGAATAGCAGCCATCCGCCCCGGTCCAGCCCTTCTTGCGGGCGAAGATTCGGTCCCATTCAGGGGCTGCCTTTCCCGGCAGCTGCGGCCGCGCGGGTTTCTCTTCTGCCTGCAGGGCTGTGCGGCCGGTTAAGGCAAGGAGAGCTGCCATCACCAGGACTTCCAGGGGCCGGCTCGGGGTCATTCGGGAACATCCAGGCCGGCGGCCCAGCACAGGGCGTTTCGAAGCAGGGTGTTCATGCCCGGTTGAGCGAAATCATCAATGTGGCCGAGGCTGGTGTAGAAGACGCGGCCGCCGGCGCCGGTCTTGTTGGTCCAGGCGATGGCCTCGGGAGCCTTTCCCTCGATGGTTCCGCGAATGAGCTCTGTCGCGCTCTTTGTCAGGGGGGTGGTCCTGTAGAGCGAGCCGCATCCTTTCAGCTTGCCGAGGTCGACACCTTTGAGGATGGGGTGGGACTTCGTTCCAGCCCGGGAGCTGAGCGCGACCCGGGGACCGTTGCCGTGGTGCCCGGTATAGTTGCCGCCAATGATGTCGCGGTCGAACTCGGGCCAGTCGGCGAGGTTCTTTTCTTCCCCGGGCTTTCTCAGCGCGAAGGCATGGCTCGAGGTGCGGATACCGACGATCGGCTTACCGCTGGCGGCAAAGTCGCGCAGGAGCTTCATCTTGGCGGGGGGGAGAACCCGGCGGCGAACGCTGACCAGTATGATGTCGGCCTTCTTGATGGCCTCTATGCCCGGCAGATCGTTGCGCTCTTTCTCGCTGGCGTGGACGTAGTCCACCTTGAAGAGGTGGCCGAGATGTTTCGCGGCGAAGGTGGGCAGGGTCTGGTTGGTCTTGTATTCCTGCTCGGCCATGATGATCAGCAGGTTGGGGCGCTTGTCGTTCTTGAAGCGGAAGGTTCCTCCGCCGAGAAAGCTGTCGCTGGTGATCGTCGGGCAGACGAACTTCTCGATATGCTCCACGATGAGGTCGTTGCCGGTGAAGTGGCTGACGAAGGGCGGCATGGCCGGGTTGTACATCGTGTCGGTCATGTCGCGCATGAGGACGACGTTCTTGCCGTTGCGGGCCATCTGGCGCAGGCCGAAGGGGCGTCCGAGGACGCACATATTGGTGTGGACTCCCAGGAGGATGACGTTCTCGACCTTCCGGTCCTCCATGACGCTCCAGATCTCGGAGCCGTTGTCGCTGATGTAGTCGATGTCGTGGATGTCGATCTTGTCGGTCTGTGATTTCCAGGGAGCACGCGGGTTGCGGCCCCTGCTTTTGAGCTCCTCGGCCCATTTTCGGTGCGCCTCGGGATCGTCGTCCTCTCCGCCATCTGATTGATCGATCGGGTATTTTCCGGCATTTTCCTCGGGGATGCGGCTGCACCAGGCGTCGATGTCCTTGGGGAGATTTTTCGACCTGGGAGTCGAGAGCACCCGCTTGCGGGCCGGATGGTTTTTATAGGGTTCGATGCAGCTGCTGGGGGCATGGATGATGGTGAAACCGAGCTTTCGGGCCTTGTTGATCACCTGGTTCATACGGGGAGCCAGCTCACCACCTCTCAGGGTCGCGTTGAGGCAGTGGTGCAGGTCCCACATATCGCAGACCACGACCGCCGAGTTCGTCGGTGACCAGCTCTCCTGGCGCTGAAGAGCGTGGTAGCGTCCGCTGCCGTCGGCTGTCTCCTTGCGTTCGCGGACCTTCAGCTCGAGCTTTGTTTCTTTCCCGGTGTCCTGCGCCGGACCATCGTTCGTCACGGCCAGTAGCAGCGTCAATACACATCCGATGAATGTCGCGGGTTTGGGCATCATTGCGGTCATCCTCACAGCTTGCTGGTTTCAATAAGAACAGGAGCTTGAATTCTGTTTTCTCCCAGGCGCTTTCCTGGCAAGGGCCCCGGAGGTGCAAGGGGACATCTTCTCTCAGCGAGGCCTTCTTGGCAACAAGTCAAAGCGCATGAGAGAGCTTCTGTGGAGCACGACTTTCTGCTAAGTTTTCCTGTGGCAGAGAGGCGAGGTGTTTTTTGCAGGCGGGAGATTACAATCCAGGCGCTTTATCCACCCTCGAGGGGGCTGCTGTAGCTGATCGTTTCACCGACCTCACCGGGTTTCTCACTTCTGCCAGCGAGATCTGGAAGCCCCGGCCCTTCATCCTGGAGGAGCTTCCCTGGGAAGAGGAATTCGGCGGTCTCGCGTCCTGGCTCAGGCGCCTGGAGGAGAGGCAGGTCGATGAGCTGAGCATCGAGATTATGAACGGCAGATCCCTGGCAGATTTTCCGGGAGCTCCACGGGAGCTGGTCCGCTTTCAGGATGAGGCCCGCCGCCTGACGGCGCTGGGAGCTGTGGGAGGGGCTGAGGTGAGCGCCGAGCTCCTGTCGAGGCAGGGCGAGCTGCGCCGGAGCGTTCCCGGACGGAAGTGGCGCCAGGTGGAATATTTCGCCGCGGCGGTGATGGAGCTCTTGCCTGGCGACGTCGTTCGGGTTATCGACTGGTGCGCCGGGAAGGGGTGCCTGGGGCGAACGGTCTCTTTCCTGAGCGGCCTTCCGGCCCTGCTGCTTGAGCGCCGTGAGGCCCTTCGCGAGCAGGCGCTTGAGGCGGCGACAAAATCCGGCGCGAACTGCTCCTTTACGCCGCTTGATGTTTTTGACGATCAGGCCGCGCTCCTGCTCGGAGAGGATACGGCGGTGGTCGGGTTGCATGCCTGCGGAAGTCTTACCGATGAGCTGCTCGAGAAGTGCGTTTCTCGAAGGGTTCGGTCTCTGGCGGTCTCATCCTGCTGCTACAACAAGCTGCGGTCGGGCTCGAGCTACCGGCCTCTCTCGGCAAGGGGGCGGCAGGCCGGGCTGGAGATCGATCGACACGGCCTGCGATTGGCGTGCCAGGACGAATGGGTCGCGAGTCCGCGTGAACGGGGATCGAGACGCCGGGAGCTGGCCTGGAGGCTGGGGTTAGACCTGCTGGTCCGCAGCGAGAAATCTACTCAGCGGTATACGACCCAGGGTGCGCTGCCGCGCCGTTATTTCGATTTGTCCTTCGGCGATTTCTGCCGCCGCGTCAGCGCCGAGGCTTCTCTCGAGCTTCCGGTTTCCTGGGATGATGCCATGGCCGAGAGGGCGGGGCGGGAACGGGCTCTGCAGGCAAGGGGCCTGGGAATCTTCAGGTCGCTTTTTCGCCGTCCTCTCGAGGTGTGGATCGCCCTTGACCGAGCGCTCTTTATCGAGGAGGCGGGACGGCAGGCCCGGGTAGGCACCTTCTGCCCGCCCTCGGTGACTCCCCGCAACCTGTTGATTTCATCGGTCAGCTGAGCCCCGT
>DCKY01000135.1:0-1380 GCA_002320775.1 Planctomycetes bacterium UBA1662 | reverse complement strand
TGAGCCCCGTTCAGCCGGGTTCTCATCGACAGTGAGCCCTCCGTCGTCGGCTCTGGAGATGAGGAGCGCCCCTTCAAAGACCTTGCCTTTCCAGGGGGCAAGGTCCTCCGCGAGATCATCAGCAGAGATGCCCGCCAGGGGGTCGATCTCGAGCTGGCCCCGGGCGGTGATACCGGCGCTGGAGAGCCAGCGCCGATGCTCGTCCAGCAGCAGGGCTCGCGAGGTCTGGACCGAGTCGACGCCCTCAAGATTCTTGGCAGGAGCGAATTCCCGCTCGCGTCTGGTCTCAATGTTCAGCTGCCGCCGGGTCAGTGGCAGGGCATCAAAGACGAAGGATTCGAATTGGGTCGCCTCGAGCTCAAGCTCCCGGCCGTGTTCATCGATCCCCAGCACCCGTTTTTTTACCGGGTGCAGGGGCAGGGGGGAGGGAGCCGCGAGAAGCTCTTCGATGAAGCCTCTGCGCAGCAGGTGGATTCCGATGCTGCCGAAGGAGAAAAGGAGCTCTCCCCCGGGCTCCGTAAGCTCCGCCTTGTCCGGCGGCAGGTTGGAGTATTCGATGACCTCCGGCCGGCCATCCCGGGTCGCCACCACGCCGATCTTCTCTCCGGGCCCGGTTTTCTTCAGCACCTTCAGGCTCATGTCGCTTCTGGAGAGATCGTGGAGGCCGGTAAATACCGGGTCCGCCAGGTCGACGAGCGGGTTGTCGACCTGGAAGTAGAAGAGATGCTCTATCTCCCTGGTAAGCGCATCGGCGAGGGCTCCGGAATCCCGCAGCGCGCTGTAGCAGCCGCCATGTCCGTTGGGGCTGAGGAGGATGCTGCCGGGTGTCTCCAGGATGAGCTTGCCCCTCTCGTCGAGGACGGGCAGGGATGCCTGCCGCATGAAGATGATATCTCCGGGAGGGAGGCCGAAGTGGTCGTGCCTCTCGAAGTAGTCACGGGTCACTGCGTCCGTCGCCGAGCTGGTCATGATGTACCAGGGCAGGGGGGCGCCGTAGATCGAGCGGAGACGGAGAATCTTCGCCGCGTGGATCTCGAAGAGCGATTTACCTGAAAGGGGCGCGAGGGGAAAGCAGCCCTTGGGCCCATCCCAGCCCAGGCGGCTGCCCCGGCCGCCTGCGACCAGGAGCAGGGCTACCTTTCCTTCGGCCAGCAGGTCTTCACCTCTCTCTCGCGCCTCGGCCCTGGTTCCATTTTCAGGTTCCGCTTCGAGTCGAAGGCAGGGAGCGGGAAGCAGTTCACCCATCCCGGCTGCGGCTCTGCGGGCGTCAAGGACCGGGAGATTTTCCAGCAGCTCGAGCTCGAGTTCTTCGCATTGATTCAACAGACGGCGGCGGGCCGGAGCCTCCAGATGGTCCCAAAAGGTGAAGACGTGTTCCTG
>DCKY01000150.1:11354-11652 GCA_002320775.1 Planctomycetes bacterium UBA1662 | reverse complement strand
CTGACCCATTCACCGTAGCGCTCCCGGGAGGAGCCATCCAGAAAACGAACGATCTTCATCGAATTGATTCCTTGTTCCTGTGGTTCTGCAGACCGCCGCGCTCGCGGCAAGAGCCCCTATTAAAACAAAAGGGGACGCGGCTTGCCAGAAGCCGCGTCCCCTGTTCGTATCTTATGAACCGCCGGAGGACCGCCTCTACTTGAGAAGCTTTCTCAGGAGGCGGCTGATCTCCTCGATCGACCCTTCGATTCTCTCGAGCCGCTCCTTCACTTCCTCGAGGTCCTCTTCGATGTTGTGT
>DCKY01000150.1:0-10942 GCA_002320775.1 Planctomycetes bacterium UBA1662 | reverse complement strand
TCTTCTTCATCTTCCTCTTCTTCTTCGTACTTCTCCAGCGCGGCTTCGAGGTCTTCAGCGCGCTCGAAATACTCTTCAGCCTCATCCTCACGGCCGGCTTCTTCGGCTTTTTCCCCCAGGCGATGAAGCTCCTCGATATTCCTGCGCAGTTCAAGCATCTCAAGATGCTTCAGGATCTCCTCTCGCTCTCCCTCGATCTCCTCGATGCCCTCCTCATCTCCCTCACGCCGAGCCTCTCTCAGCTCTTCCTCGAGCTCATCGAGATTTCTCTTCAGCTCGCTTATCTCCTCTTCGAGGTTTTCTTCATCCTCTTCCTCATCCTCATCCCCGCCCTCTTCCTCTTCTCGCTCGCGACCCAGCTGCTCCCTTTCTTCGATAAACTTCTCCACCTCACGCTCAAGCCTCTCGGCCTGCTCAAAATATTTTTCGGCGGTCTCTTCGTCACCGGCCTCCTCAGCCTCTTCTCCCTTGCGAGCCAGCCGCAGAGCCTCCCTCTCCAACTTGAGCACCCTGAGCTCCATGAGGGTCTCTTTGTACTCACGCTCCAGGCCCTGGAGCTCCTCCTCGATTTCCTCGAGACGCCCTGTCACCTCCTCGATTTCTTCATCGAGCTCGGCTTCTTCATCTTCGTCATTTCCCTCTTCGTCTTCCTCGTCCTCTTCAACCTCCGCCGCCGCTGTCAAGCTGGAGAGCCCATAAGCCCTGGCGGTTCGCGTCTCTGTATCCAAGGTAAGATTGCTCAGCAGAAGAGTAACAACGACAACAAGAGCCAGGGCTATGAGTCGGAGCCTTGAAAACATGGGGAATATTCCTTCGATAGATGTTGGTCGACGATTCGGAAGAGGAAGCCGACGGTCCGGCCGCCTCGGTTTCCGCGCTTATTTCAGAGTTATTTTACGCCCGGCGACCAACGGCCCCATCGGAAAAATACGGTTAGGCAGGAGAGCGCCTGCCCGGGATCAAAGTGGGCACTCACAGATGCCGCCGAGAAAGTCTTCGGTTTCATCCGGACGGCAGGTTTGATCCATGCCGATTGGCTCGATCTCTCCAAGAAAGACATAGCCGATGATGGTGATGGCATCGGAGAGATTGGTGCGACCATCATCGTTGGCATCACAGGCGTCATCACAATACCAGCGCTCACGCCCGAGGTAGAGATGGTTGAGCTGGAAGATCGCGTCGCTGACACTGATGGCACCATCGGAATTGCAATCTCCCCGGCGAAAAAGCGTGGGCTGCGGCGAGCAGACCGGGACGATGCGGTCGGAATAATAACCCTCGGCATCCAGGAAATAGACCGCGAATTCAGGCACCTCCGGGCCAACCCCCTCGGCCGCAATCGAGGCGGCGCCTCTCTCGATTTGAAGGCTCTCGCCATCGGCAAGCTCCAGGAG
The DNA here is from genome assembly GCA_002320775.1 of Planctomycetes bacterium UBA1662. Lineage (GTDB taxonomy): Bacteria > Planctomycetota > UBA8108 > UBA8108 > UBA8108 > UBA8108. The sequence continues at coordinate 9,548 of DCKY01000150.1, read as the reverse complement.
CCCGGAGGCCCAGCTGTCCTCCCCCTCACTCCAGCTCACCTCGATCGTTCCCCCGCCGCGGGAAAAATAGCTGCAGGAGATACCCGCAACCGGCTCGCCGAGAGGAGTCGAGGCGCGTACCGTGAAAAACACTGTCACCAGCTCCGATACGAGATCTCCGGACTGGCCGCGCAGGCCAAACACATGATCGCCAACTGCGACATCCTCAGCCTGGTATTCGTTCAGCTCTCCATCCAGCTCCGCCACCTTCGTGTCATCGATAAAGAGCTCGAGAAGAGTGTAGCGGGTGCCATTGGTCCAATCGAGAAGCAGCAGGCCGGAACGCTCGCCATAGGTCTTCTGCGTGATCCTCATCTCCGAGATGGCAGAGAGAACCTCGCCTCCGACCTGCTGGGCCCCAAGGGGAGCCGCGAAGAAGGCAACCAGACACAACCAGCCTGCAAAGACCCGAGCCGGTGCAAAACGCCGCCGATCGGCGGACTCAGATTTATTCACGGAACAGATCCTGCTCATCTTATTCCCCCCCAGAATATGGTCATTTCATCTCCGGAACGATTAGCGACAACGAAATCTTTTTCCCCATCTCCATTGAGATCCACATGCACCATGGCCGCCGGAAGAAAGCTCTCGGCATCCGTCTGTACCTCGGAGCCCGAAAGCAGCTGGGAGCTGGAGAAGCCCCCCCCGATTCTCGCCGAGAAGACCTCGATAGCCCCCGGAGGCAGAGCCTGGGCAAGAACCAGGTCCACCCGGCCATTGCCGGCGAAATCGGTGGTCAGCAGGGCAGTCGGTGAATATTCCTCGCTGCCAGAACCAACCTCGTGAAGCAAGAAATCCTTCTCCTGCTGCTCGAAGATGAACACTCCGGCCAGGGAGGCCACGGCGATATCAGCACGCGCATCCCCAAGAAGTTGTCCGGAGACGACCGCGACCGGCGCGCTGCCCCCGGGCAGAGGCAGGTTGTAGAGGAAGAAAGCCGCGCGATCGGGGCGCTGGATCAGCACCACGACATTGTCCGACTCGTTACCTGTGGCCACCAGGTCGATCATCCCATCCTGGTTGATATCCTCAGCTAAGAGCTGGAGAGGATCTTCAAGCAGGCCGCCGGTATCGATCAGCTCGGCAGGAGCGAAAACTCCCGGCCCCGACTGGCGGAACCAGAGCAGATCATCGGAGAAGCCGCCGGCCGTAACCAGGTCCAGCCGGCCATCTCCATCGAGATCGCCCGCCGCAACCGTGCGAGGTCCATCCAGCCCGCCATCGAGCGAGAGAATGTTGGTTCTCCTGTCGAAGCGTCCCCTGGAGTCCTGCAGCAGGACAAGAAGATTGTCCGATTCGGTATTGGCCGTCACCAGGTCGGCAAGGCCGTCTCCATCAAGATCGGCGCTGATGACCTGGGAAGCTCCGCGGGTGCTCGATGCATCCCCGAAGAAGTTGAGAGCCTGCCTGGCATAGGACGAGTTCGCGCGCCGTAAAAGCAGGGTCAGGCTGTTGGAGAAAGGGCTGGCCACAGCCAGGTCAAGGTCGCCGTCGGCATCCAGGTCAGCCACGGCGAAAGAGGAGGGCCGCGCTCCATCCTGCAGGGAGGCCAGCGTCTGCGCCGGGCTCTCCAGCACATTCAACGCATCCTGCTGGTAGATGGCAACATCCCGGGAGCCCTCATCTACCGAGGCCACATCGTGGCGGCCATCTCCATCGAAATCACCGACCGCTACATGCTGGGGACGCGCGATCTGGTCCGTTCGCCTGAGGATTTCGCAGCCGGAGAGCCCGGCCGCATCCGCCAGGCAGACCAGCACCCGCCCGCCATTTCCTCCGGGAAGGCCGGAATCAGCGATGAGAAGATCATCAGATCCATTCAGGGTCAGGTCGGCAATCAGCATCGAAGCCGGTCTCTCAAGACTCCCGGGCGCGAACCGGCCAAGCTCAAAAGAGCCGCCGGCAAGCTGCCAGGCGACGATGAGATTGTCCTGTTCCCGGTCAATGGCCAGGATGTCCAGGCGGCCATCGTGATCAAGATCGAGAACGCCGACCGACCGGATCCGCGAGCCCGCTGCCGGGATCGGCTCCCGGGCCTGGAAACCCGCCGCTCCACGGTTCTCGAAAACCACCAGTCCGGCAAGGAAGGAAGCGACAATGTCCGTATCGCCATCTCCATCAACATCCCCGGCGGCCAGGTCCGTGAGGCCCGTCTCTCCCACCGCCGCCGCGGGCGCGTTCGCCGGACCGGAAAAAGTGCAGTAGGAATAGTCTCCTTCCCGTCCATCGCAACCAGCCAACCCGTTCTCTCCACGGTAGAAAACCGTCAGGGCGGTATCCATGGTCACGCCTTCCGCCACAGCGATATCCTGATCGCCATCGCCGTCAAAATCAGCCAGCGCCAGCGCGGTGGGGTCGAGAAAGACGCCTGCGGCCTTCAGGGAGGCTCGGTTGCGTATATAATCCGCATCCTCTCCCTGGAAGTAGATCATCAGCGAGCCCGCCTTCTCTATGGCGGGAACCTCCTCATCGGGGAAGGCCGGGGTGTGGAAATGGCTCGTCACGATAACGGCGTCAAGGTCTCCATCACCATCGAGATCTCCAAGCTCGAGATCCGCGGGTTCACCGATGCGGTCGTCGAGCAATCGAAGCTGATCAAAGGTGCCCGAGTTTCTCTGGAACGAGAGCACCAGCGAGCGGGCCCCCCTGGAGATGGCGGCGAGATCCAGCATGCCATCCTGGTCAAGATCGCCGGCCGCGACCGAGACAGGGTCGTCAACCTCCGCCAGGGGCGCCAGCCATACCGGCTCGGGAGTGAAACCGATACTTGCCGGGATGGTGAACTCCAGTATATCAGGGGTGCCTCGGCTGCCGGGAAGCAGATTTTCATCGAAGCCATCCGGGTCGCCCGCGCACCCTGCCGACTTGGCCCCCAGGCCGCGGACCCTGTCAAACGGCGTCATGCGGAGCTTGACGTTTCCACCGCCCGGAACATCGACATCGCTTGCCCAGATCACCCGGTACTCCACACCGGCTCTCGTTGCGCCAAGATTGAGCGCCGCGGCGAGATCCACCTGGAGTGTATCGCCGGCTTCCGCAGGCGGGTCGAAAGGCGCCGCAAGGGTCAGGATCCCGGCGGCTGCGGCATAGGAGCAGACCAGCCTGTTCTGGGCCGGCTGCCCCTCCCGCTTGACGAGCTCGATGGGGCGTCTCGACATTTTTCCAAGCGCCCGCAGCTCGCCTTTTCGGCGAATCCACGTCGCGAGCAGCTCCTGGCTGGAAAGTCCGGCGCCCGCGGGAAGCTCCACCGGACCGCTCAGCAGATCCTTAGACAGAGTGGCGATCCGAAGGCGCGAACGTTCAGCCGCCAGGTCAGCAGAATACAGCAGCTCCCGGCGCGCGATCGGATCCGCCCCCAGCTCCTGGGGCAGGTCCGGAAAATCACCATCCTGGTGAGCCCATTGGAGGAGCACGTCAATATTGTCTCCCTCGGGATCCTGGGCCATGAAATCAATTCCAACATCACCATTCGCGAAGCCATCGGGGCCTATCCCGGGAGCACCGAGGATCTGCACCGCGGGAGCCTCGTTGAGCTCGAGGACAATCAGCGCGGTAACGGTCTCGCCCACCGCCTCGGTAAACTCGCCGACCAGGTCTCGCGGCGTCATGCGCACCAGCACGGCACGGTCGATATTTCCCAGGTCCTCGGCCGCGCGCCAGTCGAAACGATGAACCACTCCCCCGGGTGAAGACGCCAGAGAGCTCTGCGACTGAACCGTACGCATCTCCCTGAAATCGGTGGCGGTCGGATTCTCCGTAACGGTCGAGACCTCCATAGCCAGGTCCACGAGGTCAGAGGTGAGATCCGAGATCACAACGCTCAATCCGAGCCGTCCCGTACTCGATCCCTCCGAAGAGATGCTGTCGATGGCCGGAGCATCGTTGCCCACCTCAACCTCGACATCGACCTGGGCATCGGCCTCGAACCTGAGGGTCACCTGGCGAAGACTGGAGCCGCCCAGGTCCGCGAATGCGTTCCAGCCGACACGATGAAGCTTGCCGCCGCGCGTGGTCTCCAGGCCCCTGAGGGGGGCGGGATAGTTGTCCTCGGAATCAGCGTATTCCTCGCCCTCGGCAAGCTCGAAGCGGGCCGGCGAGGGATCGACGAAGGTCAACGGCTGGAAAACAGCTCCATCTGTCGACCAGGTGATATTCACGTTGGCCAGGCCGCCTGAATCGCTCTTAACCTTGAAGCGAATGACTGCCTGGCGGGGATCCCTGCGATGGCTCTCATCTTCGAAACCATCGAATTCGACCCTGACACCGGTAGCCGCTCCGCGATTCGCGGCGTCATCGTCCCCCTCGAAGAGATAGGAGAGTAGAGCCGTTCCGGAGTTGCAGCCGCTGAAAAAGACCGGGGCCAGCAACAGGGCCGCAAGGGCGGTTAATCGTCTCAATTCTTTCTTACACCGAAGGTTCATTTCTATTTAATCCGCAAAAATCACCACGGTTCGCGAGATCCTGACGCCGTCGGTTCCCAGGGCGCGAACCTTGACCAGGTTTCTGCCCGGCACGACCGGCAGCCCATCCGCCAGCTCGATCCGGGCCCGGCCTTTCGTCTCCAGTTCCTGGTTAACCCGCACCAGCTCATCCCCTCTGAGCACCCAGCGATAACGGTCAACTCCCTCGGCGAGACGATGCAGGTCGAGAACACGAAGGCCGGGATCAAGCCGGTCAGCGGCGCTTAGCAGCTCAAAGGCGAAGGTCGAAGGGTCGGACCTGCCTGAAAGAATAATCCTCAGGGGCCTCTCCTTCTCATCCCGGCCCAGGTGGCCGCGCAGCTCTCCTTTGAGCTCTTCCAGGAAGCCGGCAACAGCCTCTTCATTCAAGACATTGATCACCGCAGCCGACTCACCTGGAATGTACATGGGCGGCATCACGATGCTCTGAAGGTAGTTGTCCATCGCGCCATCGCCGGGGCTCCGATCAACAAGGCTCAGGGAGCGGGAGCCGCCACTTGAGCGGAGCTTATAGGCCGGGGTCGGAACCGGGCTCTCAGCCGAGAGCTTCAGCCAGGCTCTGACCTTCTGGTCATTCAGATCGATGACCTCGAATTCCATTCCGCCAGTAAGCCGGTATTCGTGCGTCGCTACAAACCAGGATGGCAGCCCCCCAAAAAGCCAGGTGGCAATCTCCAGAGCCGCAGCTCCTGAGGAGATCCGGGGCTCAGGAAGGACTTCTTCCGTCTCCAGGCTGACACCAACCAGGAAATCCAGGTTGCGCCCCTCTCGCAAAGCCGACGATGTCGTTGTCGAGCTGAGCGCGAGCGCCCTGCTGACCAATGCATCGTCAGATTCCAGCGCAGCGCAGATCCGCCCAAGAGCGGCCTCGGCGCCGGCGGGCTCCCTGGCTGCGGAAGCCTTCAGGAAAACTCCAACACTGTAGGGAAACACCTCGGAGCTTCCGGAAGAATTCCGTACAGATCCACCGGAGCAGCCGGTTAGAACCAGCAAGACCATGACAAAAAAAAGAGGGGCTGTCTTTCGTGATCTACAGTGAAAACGTCGAATTCTATTCATAGGACATTTAACTCAGACGAAACGAAAGAAAAGCGCGGCCCACGGCACAACACGATCAACACCCAACCGCAACACCCCGCATGCGACTCTACTGAGAGCGTCATCCTACTAATGACACCAAGATTCGATTATAGCACTCCTTAGGTGATTTCCTAAGCGAACCGATCCTTTTCAATTTCAGCTCCCCATCGGACCTTAACCGTGCAACCGGGTGTCTCGTAAGAGCTCTATTCTTCCCCTGCCCTGGTTGTGAAAAAACACCTGTGGAAAGACAGGCGCGCCCCCCTCAAACCAAACATCTGGCGAGCAATCACCTCATTTCGGGGGTAAAAATCCTCTAGACTCGGGCTGTGAAGCTTTCCTTTTCACTAACAGGGAAGTTATATTTCATCAGGCGGCCGGGCCTCGAAGAGCCGGTCTCGCACCAAGAAAGGAAGACCTTGAAGATAGCAATCGGCGGCGACCATGCCGGATTCGAGCTTAAAAAGTTCATCTCCGGTCACCTCAGCGAATCCGGCCACGAGATTCTCGACGTAGGAGCCCTCGAATACGATGGCGAAGACGATTATCCCGATTTCGCCAGGCTCCTGGCGGAGGCGGTGATGGAAGGCAAGGCGGACAAGGGAATCCTGATCTGCGGAAGCGGCGTCGGGGTATGTATCGCCGTCAACAAGCATCCAGGTCTGCGTGCAGGAATCTGCCACGACACCTATTCCGCGGCTCAGGGTGTCGAGCATGACAATATGAATGTCCTATGCATTGGGGAGCGGGTTGTTGGACCGGCGTTGGCTCGTGAGGTCGTCGAGGCCTTCCTGGGAGCAGACTTCGCGGCAGAGGGCCGTCACCAGCGACGCTACGAAAAAGTTCTCGGCATTGAGGAGCGCTACCTGGGTCCCTCCGCGGACTGACCGCAGAACGACGAATGAATGACTCCGCAGAGAAGTCCGGTTTCCTCGGCTATGTCCTGGAAGCGGACTACCGCTTCCTGCAGGAACGGGATCTCGGCCTTGACCTCTACAACAGCGGCTCTTGCGGACTGATCGTCTTCGTACTCTCGGTGGCGGCGGCGACGATCTTCTTCCTGTCGATGTTCCATCTCATCCCCCAGCGCAAACACGTCACCCTCCTGCTGCTGGGAACCAGCGGCCTGGCGTTCGCCTTCGGTCTGCTCGGCACCTGGCTGAACCATCTCCGGCTGGAGGAGGTCGGCAGGGAGCTCTTCAGTGCTGCCGGCGGGACGCGGCCTGTTACCGCCGGACAGCAGGCTGCCATCCTCGTTCTACCCCTGGCCGTAGGAGGCGCCTCTCTTTTCGCAGGCCTGGCGGGATACCTCTACCTGCTGGTCTTCTGGACCTCGGACCTCTTTCGCTCGAGCGAGGAACCGAAGAAGAAGCCGAAAAAGAGCCGGGGGCGGGATGTCAGGAAGTCGGCTGGAAAATAATGTCGATGTTCTCTTCCGCGGCGGCGGCCTGCAGCTCGGCCCGGAGCTCGTTGACTGCCTGGTCGACAGGGACCTGGACCTCCATCTCCAGGGAAAAGATAGGCGAGCCGGTGATGGGCGCCTGGTTGAGCGAGGTGTCAAGGCTCGCCACGTTCACCCCCCGGTCCCTGAGAATACCGGTGATCCGATGAACGATGCCGGGGTGATCAAGCGCCACGGCCTGCAGGCTGTAGCCGATAGCAGCAGATGAGGGGCTGGGCGAAGCCACAGGCTTGATCTGCAATTCCAGGGTGAGCTCCGAGGCGACCGCGGCCAGCCCCTCCCTGACGGACTCGAGCTGGCCAGCATCGCCGACCACCAGAACGAAGAGGGCAAACTCTCCGCCAAGGATCGCCATCCTGGAATCCTCCAGGTTCGCCCCGGCATCGAAAATTACACCTGACACGGAATCGACAATGCCGGGCTGATCCCTGCCCGATGCTGACACCAGGACTGTTTCCCGCTGTTTCTGCTCCACCCTGCTATATCTCCAGGTTAAGACCAATATTGATCCGACCGAGCATAGCAGCAGGAGAGAGTCTGCTTCAACCCTCCACCCCGGGCAACTGCCGGTAATCATGAAACTCGCGGCACCTCCGCCTCGGCGGGGCCGATAAGTAGAAAGAGAATTACCTGGCGGCGGATTCGCCGTAAATGAACTCAATTCAACCCGGGGAAACTGCCGATGAGTAGACTAGTCCGTAGAGCGAGAAAAACTTCTTCAACTCGCAGCGGAGCGCGGTATTTCAATGAAACGAAAACTCATCTTATTACTATTACTCACGGCCTCCTTCCTCCTGGTCGACGCCTTCAACTCGGCGCCCAGGGCGCATGCCGAAGATCTGCCCCGTGCCGGCGAGGCGTACATCATCCGTGAACACGACAATCTCTTCCGGATCGCGGAGCGAGCCTACGGCAACGGCTTCGACTATTACCGTATCCTCGAGGCGAACCCATGGATCGAACCCGACAGGCTGATTCCCGGGAAGCTCATCGAGATACCCGCGATGGCCCGGCCGATTGGACCGCTCCCCCCCGAGAGCATCGAGGAGGAGATCGCGGAAGCCGGGACTCTTGCTGAGCCGGCATCCATCGAAGCCCCCGCAATGATCGAACCCGCTCCTGCCGGGGAAACGGCAGGCGCTGGCGAAGAGGTCGACGGCGTCCTGCCGCCCGAGATCGTTACGCACTCCGATCCGGCCCAGGGAGCAGAAAAGAAAACCTCCGTCTGGAACACCCTGCAAAGCCGGATCCAGTCGAAGACCTTCTTCGGATTCAGCCTCGAGCTGTTCGCCTGCTACGTGCTTCTCTTTTGCCTGGGGCATGCGATCCTGCAGGGCCTGATCGTCTGGATCACCACCCATATCACCTTTGTCCGCGAGGCCTCGATCAGAAAATCTTTCAAGGCGACCTTCCTCACGGAGATGATCACGCTCTGCACTCTCCTGATCGTTGGCGTGGTCGCCATCATGATGCTCTACGTAGGCACAGAGAACGCTGTCGAAGGCCCTTCCTCACAGCTCTTCCCGCTGGTCGAAGACTACCTGGGAAGACCGGTTGGAATGCTGGCGATAGCCTGCTGCCTGCTGGGACTCCATGTCCTCCTCAGCCTGCGCTTCATTCCCCAGATCTTCGAGATCCAGAAGGCCCAGGCCTTCATGGTCGTTTTCCTCGGAGTCCTGGCCCCCCACCTTGCCGGCTTCTACGTCGTCGGTAAAAAGATGGGCTTTATCCAGGCCTGAGGCCTGAAATCCCCGACGGCGGCGGCGACAGGCTCCCCCCGCCCGGCGTGAATCAGGACGGTTGTCTACCCGGACGGGCGGTGATACCCTGATGCCTCGCGCGGGGACCCGGGTCTCCTCGTCTTCCAGCGAAGCAACCATCCTGACAGGAGCCTATAGATGAACCATCGCCTGTTTTTCACATCCTGCCTGCTCATCCTGCTGGTCGGGACCGCCGATGCCCTGGAGGCCGCCAGGGGCAACATTGTCATGTTCGTGGTCGACGACCAGGGACGCGATGCCGGCTGCTACGGCAACAAGGCGATCAAGACGCCCAACCTCGATAAGCTCGCCGCCGATGGAACGGTCTTCCAGCACGCCTACTGCACCACCGCGAGCTGCTCCGCCAGCCGGTCGGTGATCCTCACGGGACTGCACAACCACTCCAACGGCCAGTACGGCCACCAGCACTCCTACCACAACTTCCATACCCGCAAGAGTGTCCGGAGCCTGCCGGTTCTCCTGTCTGAGGCCGGCTACCGTACCGCCAGCATCGGCAAGTACCACGTCCAGCCCGAAGAGGTCTACCATTTCGACACCTATCTCAAGGGCAACCAGGGCGGCTCCCGCAACGCCGTCAGCATGGCGCAGAAATGCAGGGCCTGGCTCGGCGAGAAGACTGACAAGCCCTTCTTCCTCTACTTCTGCACCTCGGACCCCCATCGAAGCGGCCGCCAGGCGGGCCATCCCCTGACCCGCCCGGACTTCTTCGGCAATGGACGCAAATTC
>DCKY01000127.1 GCA_002320775.1 Planctomycetes bacterium UBA1662 | reverse complement strand
ACATCACGCTGTATGAGCTTGGTGAACCCGGCCCCACCTTCTACGAAGCCGGCTACTGGGAGTTCGATAACGATCTCTCCTCCTCGACAGGACAATCCGACCTTCACGAAGTCGCCATTGCAGGCGTCGATCGCGGGGTTTCCTACGAGGCAGCCGTGATCAACGGAGCTGATGCTACCGTTGCCCGCGTGAATGATGGCGGCGCTCTTCGTGTGAATCACGGGCTCGCCCCCAATGGCGGAGGCGGATACGTGAACGACTACACGATCCTCATCGATGTACTCTTCCCGAATACCGGTGAGTGGATGTCGCTTTACCAGACCAATGGATGCGGCGAGACGGATGAACTGGCCTGCGCCAACGATGGCGACTGGTTTGTCCGAAGTGACGGAGGTATCGGAATCAGCGGTAACTACGGAGGCACTGTCCAGGCTAATACCTGGCACCGTCTTGTACTTACCAACGATAGCGCTACCGGTCTCTACACCAGTTATATCGACGGAAACCTGGTGCAGCAGAACGTCGATGCGATCTCGCTTGACGGAAGATTCGCTCTCTATAGCGAGGCCGATGCTTCCGCCTACGACTGGTTCCTGCTTTTCGCCGACGACAGCGGTGCCGGTGAAATGGGCGAAGTCCTGATCAACAGTGCCGGAATCGTAAATCGCTCCATGAGCAGCGATGAGGTACTGGCCCTTGGCGGCGCAAACGCCGCTGGTGTCAGTGTGGCTGGCCCTCAGCCGCCTCAGGCTAACGACGATTGCGACGGAGCGATCGCGATAGCTCTTAGCGCCGACGTGCTGAGTGCTAGCGTTGACGGCTCTACGGCTGAAAGAGCCACTCCCGATGCCGAAAACGCTGACTGCAGTTCCAGTACTGCACCTGGACTCTGGTACAGCGTGACAGGACTCGGCGGTGCGATGTCAGCTTCGCTCTGCGGCAGCACCTACGACACCAAAATCAGCGTCTTCAGCGGCGACTGTGGAGGTGTCACCTGCGTCGCCAGCAACGACGACTCCTGCGGCCTGCAGTCAGTGGCCGACTGGGTACCCGAGGAAGGCACAACCTACCTCATCCTGGTCCACGGCTTTGGCAGCAACTCTGGTGACTTCACCCTTACGGTTGAAGCCACTGTTTCCATGCAGGACAACGATGACTGTAGCGGAGCCATTGCCCTCGACCTGGCCGACGGCCAGGATGTGGTCGCAGGCTCGACTGCTTCCGGAGCTACGACCGACGCCGAAAGCGGCGACTGTGGCGCCAGCACCGCGCCCGGCCTCTGGTACAGCGCCGTCGGAAACGGCGCCCCCATGAGTGCCGGCCTCTGCGGCAGCACCTACGACACCAGGATCAGTGTCTTCAGCGGCGACTGCGGAGCCCTGACCTGTGTCGCCAACAATGACGATTCCTGCGGCCTGCAGTCAGTGGCCGGTTGGGACTCTGAAGATGGAGTCACCTACCTCATCCTGGTACACGGCTTCAGCACCCGCTCCGGCGACTTCACTCTGACGGTCGACCAGGAGGCGCCTCCGGCGCCTGGCGTCGGGCCGTTCATCCGTGGTGACGCTAATGGAGATTCGACCGTCGATATCTCTGACGCGACCACCATGCTGAACTGGCTCTTCCTCGGCGCGGCGGAGCCTGGCTGTGTCGCCTCGACCGACTCCAACGGTGACGGAGTCGTCAACATCTCCGACCCGACACATCTCCTGAACTTCCTCTTCCTCGGCGGAAGCGCTCCGCCGGCGCCTTCGGAGTGTGGAAACTCCGAAGCGGCGGGAGACGAGGCCCTGGGTTGTGCCAGCGGAGGCTGCTGAACCTGACAGCGAGAGTCACCGAGACTCTCAAGGTCAGCGGGCCCGAATCCTTAACCGGATTCGGGCCCGCTTTTTTTATGCCCCTGTCGCCGACGGCCTGGTGCTGACCGGGGCTCTTTTCTATAACTGGCGATCGCCTCAGTGGCAGTCCAAACGGCGACCTGTTTTCCTTCGTGACCTCGCTCGAAAGAAATATATTCGCGATCGATGCAAACCTTGCGTAGCGCAAAACCCGCCCTTACACTGGATTCTGGTCGATATTCTTTGGGGATCCCAAAGGATCGGAAAAAGCGCATCTCGCAGGGTAAAAAAGTCCTGATTCCGGGTCTTCTCTTCCTGGAAAATAAAGAAATGCAGGCTCTACCGAAGTTTTTCGACCCGCCAGGAGAATGTCTTTGGGGGTTTTATTGCCGAGTATTTAAACCCGGTTCGCCTGCGCATTTTCTTCGAAAAGAATCTAATGATTAGCTGTAGTCGTTGAATTGGCATAATTCGGTAGCCAAGGGTCGAGGTAAAAAACGTGTCGCTTTTAAATAATTTTCATTCCAGGTGGAACACCATGAGAGTTTTACGCTGTTTTGCTGTTCTCTTCGTTCTTTTTGCCACAAGAGCTTCGTTTGCGCAGGAGAATTGCTCGACTGTACTCGTTGCGGATGGAGTCGATTTCTCGATGCTCAAAGGCGGCGCTGTTGGTTCTGACCTTGAACCCCTGAACCTGGATGAAGACGGAGATGGCATCCCCGACCGTTCGAATGAACCCTCTCCTGACGAAAACGGAGCCCCGACTCTCGGGTGGACCCTCGAGGACTTTGACGCCAGCGACTGGGAGGTTGCCCCCTCCGGTTTCGGCTATGGCGATCGCCTCGACATCATCGGAACGGTCCTTGACGACATGGAAGAATCCTACGTAAGCGTTTACCTGCGACATACTTTTGAAATCGAGAATCTCGCAGGGATCAACTCCATGGCCTTCAACATGGACTACGATGACTCCTTCGTCGCCTATATCAACGGAGTCGAGGTCGCCCGCCGTAACCTTGAAGGCTCCCCTCCCCCTTTCAATGAGCTGGCCGGGACCAACCACGAATCGACAGGCGCCTTCGAATCCATCCCGTTGCTCGACATCGACTCCCTTGAAGAAGGTGAAAATATCCTGGCGATCCAGGTACACAACACCACCTGGAGCAGCAGCGACCTTCACCTCAGAATCGAGGTGATCGCCAATCCCGACGACGGACTGGAATGCCCCAGTGGAATGGCCTGTTCCCAGGACGGAATCACCGGTGAGATCATGCTCAACTGGACCAACCAGGATGGCGGCTACGAGGCGATCCAGGTGTGGCGTAACGGCGAAATGATCGAGGAGAACATTGGTGGCGACCAGGAGATGTATATCGATGACAGCCCACTCAGCGGTGAGATCACCTACGCGATCGTGGCCGTCGATCCCGCGGCGGCCTGCGCGGAATGTGAGCCCATTGAATGTACGATGATCATCTTCGATGAGGCTGACATCCTGGTAGCGCCCGGCGATGAGTGGAGCTTTCTCACCGGGGCCGCTGGAGGCCCCGACCCGGAATGGACCAGCGCCGACTTTGATGACATTGAATGGGAGCTCGGCCCGACCAGCATCGGCTACGGAGATGACGACGATGCCACTGTGATCGAGGACATGCGTAACAGCTACGTCGCGATCTACGCAAGGAAGGTCGTTCAGCTCGAGCTCGCGGCGATTGAATCACTCGTCTTGTCCTGCGCGGTCGACGACGGTTTTGTCGCCTACTTTAATGGCGAAGAAATCGGTCGTTTCAATGTCGCCGAGGGAGAGGTGAACAACGACACCACCGCAATCACCGCCAACCCACAGGGTGAGCCGGTGGATCCCGATTACGTCCCGGTAGAAATCGCTGTTCCCGGAGACCTGCTGGTTGAGGGCAACAACGTCATCGCCATCAGCGTACACAACGCCACGCTCAACAGCAGCGACCTGACCTTCGTCCCGACGCTCATACAAATCCCCAGCGGCAAAGGCGGAGGCCCCGGCCCCGGAGCTGGAGATCTTTTCCTCAGAGGCGATGTCGATGACAACGGCTTCGTCAACCTCACAGATGCGGTTTCCCTGCTGCTCTACCTGTTCCAGCAGGGAAATGAACCCAGCTGCCTCGACTCGACTGACATCGACGACAACGGCTTCCTGAACCTGACGGACGGAGTCAGCCTGCTCAACCATCTCTTCCGGGCTGGTCCGGCTCCTCAGCCTCCCGGTTTTCTTGAATGCGGCGAGGATCCCACAGAGGACACTCTTGGCGACTGCACCAGCAGCGGCTGCGCCGAGGAGGGATAGGTCATACCACGGAAAGCGAGAGGCCTCAGGCAGCTTCCTTCAGCGGCCAGAACAAGGGTATGAAGACCGTCGCCGCGACCCACATCAGAAGGTTCAAGGGGAGCCCGACCTTGAGGTAGTCACGGAAGGTATAGCCGCCGGGTCCCATCACGATCAGGTTGGTCTGGTAGCCCAGGGGAGAGGCGAAGCTCGCGCTCGCTCCGAAACAGATGGCCACCAGGAGGGATTCGTGGTTGATCCCGGTCTCCTGGGCAAGCCCCATCGCAATGGGAAAGAGCAGGACCGCTACGGCGCTGTTTGAAAGGAAGGTCGTCAGCACCGATGTCAGCAGGTAAAAAACTGACAGGAAGATGTACGGATTAACGTCTGCCCCTCCCACCAGTCCAAGGATCCCTTCCACTCCAACGGAGTCCAGCTTGGTGTGGTGAATCGCTCCGGCAAGCGGAATGGCAGCCGCCAGCAGAAGCAGCACCGTTGTATCAAGAGATCGAAGTGCCTCGTCAACGCGAATGCAGCGAGTGACGAGCACCAGGGCCACCCCCATGATGGCGAGGTGCGCCAGGGAAGGCGCGCCCGGGGTAGAAGAGGTTACCGCCGCCGCCGCGACGACCCCCAGCAGTGTCAACATGACCAATGGCGCCTTGCGCTTATTGACACGCGTCTGGTCTACCTCCTCCACCACGAGCACGGCCTCGCTCTCACGTAATTCGTTGAGACCCGCATCATCGGCCTGGATCAGCAGGACGTCCCCCGCATGAACCCGCATACGGCGAATGTGGTAGAGATGCTGACGGCCATGGCGCTGAACGGCCATCACCTTGACTCCATAGTGGGCGTTGAGTCTCAGCCCGCTGACCGTTCTGCCCTCAAAGGGGGAATCCGGCAGCACAACCGCCTCAGCAAGCTTCATCTCAACCGTCTTCATCGGCACCCGCGTATCGTCCTCAACCACGGAGGCCAGGGCGGCCTGGGACTTCGTCAGGAAGGAGTCGATCTCCTGGGGACGCCCCTCGATAATGAGAGCATCGTCGGCAAGAAGAGCAAGCTCCCCCGCGGACGCCGGGAGAATAATCGCCTCCCCGCGAACCAATTCGAGGATCGTCAGATCCGTATCGCTGAAAACTTCGGAGACCGTTCTCCCGACCAGCCGCGATCCCTCGGGAACGACAACCTCCGTGACAAAGGCCGCCTTGCGCTCAGGATGGGCCATCCCCGATAGCGAGGAACGTTCGGGAAGAAGCCTCCTGGAAAACGCCAGGATAAACACCACACCGATCGCGAGGTAGATCAGTCCCATCTGGGAGAATGAAAAGAGGCTGAAGCCGTTGGCATACATCTCAAAGCCCTCGGTTTTCGCCGCGAAATTCCGGTAGAGACTGTTGACCAGGATATTGGTACTCGTCCCCATCAGTGTACAGGTGCCGCCAAGGATCGAAAAAAAGCTCAGGGGGATCAGCACCTTCGATGGCTTGATCTCGAACTGTCGGCATAGCGACAGCAAAATCGGAACCATCATGATAACGATCGGGGTGTTGTTCAAAAAGGCACTGCTTGGAACCACCACCAGCGCGGTGAGCAACAGAAGCTGGGGCAGGCTGCCGGCGGCGGCTCGGCCCATCCTGATGGCGAGAAAATCGAGAGCGCCTGTCCTGATAAGAGCCCGGGAGAGAACAAACATGGAGGCAATGGTGAGCGTTGCCTCATTAGCGAAACCGCTAAAGACAGCCTCTGGACTATCAAGCAGCCCGGGAACGAGGGCCAGGCAGGCGATGATGAGAATCGATGTCGTCTCGATCGCGAGGATCTGGCTAACGTAAAGGAATCCACCGAGCGCTATGATCGCCAGCAGAATGTATTGCGAAAATTCCATCAGGAAGCCCTACTGAACCCGGCTCTTCCGCTGCAAATAAAGAAACAGGCGACGCAACCCGTGCAGGGAGTTCAATTCGCCCTTCCCGCCAAAGCATACTCGCTCAGCAGGACGGCCGGCAAGTAAGAGCTTGAAGGTTCAGGACTGCTCCTGGATCGGAAGGATGCGTGCATTCACCTCGTCGATGGCAGCAGAGGCCTCAAGGAGAAGCGTGGCGGAGTCCCAGAGGCCCTCCAGGAAGGCTCTCTGAACTCCATCGGGAAGACCCGCAGGATAGGTGTTTTCACCTGCATGGACGCTGCGATTCTCAACATCGAGCTTCAGCAGGCAACCGGGATCACCCTCGATCAGACCCTGGATTTCATCAACCTGGGAAGAATCGAGGGTCAGGCAGGGTACTCCGTTAGCCACACAATTTCCGAAGAAGATCTCGGCGAACGAAACCCCGATGATCCCCGTAATTCCCCAACGCATCAGGCTCTGGGGAGCGTGCTCCCTTGATGACCCGCAGCCGAAGTTGTCATTGACCACCAGGATCGAAGCTCCCTGGAACTCCTCCCTGTCAAAAGAATGGACCCCATCGGAGAAGTTCTTACGATCATCTTCAAAGGCATGCTCACCGAGCCCCTCGAAGGAAACGCAGCGAAGAAAGCGCGCGGGGATGATGCGGTCTGTATCAATATCATCTCCCCTGACGGGTATTCCGCGACCTGCCGCTCCGGTTATTCTTGACTCGCTCATCTTCTCTCTCAGTCTCCAAGCATCTCTCGGGCATCCACAACTTCACCCGCTATGGCGGCAGCGGCGACCATCACCGGACTCATCAGAAGGGTTCGGCCCAATGGGCTACCCTGGCGACCCTTGAAATTACGGTTGCTGGAGGAGGCTGAGAGTTCGCGCCCCTTGAGCTTGTCAGGATTCATCGCCAGGCACATGGAGCAGCCGGCCTTGCGCCACTCGAATCCGGCCTCCATGAACACCTCGTGCAACCCCTCGCTCTCGGCCTGCTCACTGACAAGCCTGGAGCCCGGAACCACGAGGGCCTTCACTCCTGGAGAAACTTTTCTTCCCAGTGCAACCTTTGCCGCCTCGCGAAGGTCGCTGATGCGCCCATTGGTGCAGGAGCCGATGAAGGCGACGTCGATCCCGGTCCCCGCGATGGACGCCCCCTGTTCAAACTCCATGAACTCCAGGGCTTCGCTGGCGGACTCCCTCTCTCCCTCCGGAAGCTCCGAGACCGTTGGAAGCCGTCCGTCGACCTGGACACTCTGTCCCGGATTGATGCCCCACGTGACATTGGGCCCGAGCGCGGAACCATCGAGGCTGATCTCATCATCGAACTCCGCATCTTCATCAGAGGCGAAAGACTCCCAGTATTTCACCGCATCTTCCCAGCCTTCCTCAGATGGAGCGAAGGGGCGCCCGCGAAGATATTCATAGGTTGTCTCGTCGGGGTTCACATAGCCAACTCGCGCGCCGCCCTCGATGGACATATTGCAGATCGACATTCGCTCTTCCATGCTCATCGAGGAGATCACCTCCCCGCTGTACTCGTAGGCGAAACCCGTCCCGCCCTTCACACCAAGCTCGCGAATGATCGCGAGGATCACGTCCTTGGCGTAGACGCCTGGCGCAAGCGATCCGGTAACCTCTATGCGCCGCACCTTCAGAGGATCCATCGCCAGGCACTGGCTGCACAACACGTCGCGAACCTGGCTGGTGCCGATCCCGAAAGCGATCGCCCCGAACGCTCCATGGGTCGATGTGTGGCTGTCGCCGCAGGCGATCGTCATCCCGGGCTGGGTCAAACCCTGCTCCGGTCCAACCACGTGAACAATCCCCTGCCGGTCATCGTCAAGACCGAAGAGCTGAACACCAAACTCGCGGCAGTTCGTCTCGATAGCCACCATCATCTCTTCAGCCAGGGTATCGACAAAGGGGCGCTCCTGGGAATGGGTAGGAACAATGTGGTCTACGGTGGCGAAGGTCCGCGAGGGATAGCGAACATCCAGGCCGCGAACTCGAAGCTCCTCAAAAGCCTGTGGACTCGTGACTTCATGAATCAGGTGCAGGCCTATGAAAAGCTGGGTCTGCCCCGTGGGAAGCTCACGAACCGTGTGCTGCTCCCAGGCCTTCTGTAAAAGATTCTTTCCCATATTCAAGCTTCTCCCGACTTTTTCAAACGCTCCCCTGCCGGTCAGGGACCGCGATTTTATCACAAAGACAGGGCCGTCTCAGCAGAACTATCCGGCCCGATCTTCGGAGTTCTGAAAACCCCGGTGGAACCCCTCTCTTTTTTCTTCACCCGAAGGGTGAAGAAGAAAAAAGAGAGGAGGGAATCAACGCTGAAAGGACATATGAAGCCGATGAACCCCCAAGAAGGCAATACAGGAGAGAAGAAATATGACCCCTTAACTTGAACATGCAAAGGAACTTATAAGCTTATTTTTTCACAAGGTACTTGCAGACAGTACCTCTGTTCGTATATTTTTCCGCCCATCGGATCTCGGTTAGCAAATATCGTGATCTGGTGATTGTTACCGGCCGCGCCGAATCATGGCGACGGCCACAGGAGCATCAAGTGTCTAAAACTCTCGTCATAGTCGAATCGCCAACCAAGGCAAAAACTCTGTCCAGGTTCCTGGACGACAACTACCTGGTCGAATCCAGTGTCGGACACATCCGGGATCTTCCCGGCACCGCCAAGGACGTACCCGCCAAGTTTAAGGATCAATACGGCGGCGACATTCCCGGCATCAACATAGAAGACAACTTCGCCCCCCTGTACATCATCAAGACCCGGGAAAAAAAGAAGCACGTCGCCAAACTCAAAAAAATGCTGGCGGAGGTTGACGAGCTCTATCTCGCCACAGATGAAGACCGCGAGGGAGAGGCCATCAGCTGGCACCTGGTAGAAGAGCTCAAGCCGACAATCCCCACGAGCAGGCTTGTCTTCCACGAGATCACCCGGGAGGCCATCCAGAAGGCCATCGAGAATCCACGAGAGATCGACAGCCGGCTGGTGCAGGCCCAGGAAACCCGCCGCTTGCTCGATCGCCTCTACGGCTACCAGATCTCACCCGTTCTCTGGAGAAAGATCGGCCCTGCAAGATCGGCCGGCCGGGTACAAAGCGTAACGGTACATATCATCGTAGCCCGGGAGAAGGCCCGGCTTGCCTTCGTGATCTCGGACTATTGGGACCTGGTTGCGACCTTCGGAGCTGCTACCGGCCAGAGCTTCGAAGCCACACTCACCGAGCTCGGCGGTAAGCGGATCGCCAGCGGGAAATCTTTCGACAGCGACACCGGCAAGCTCAAATCCTCGGCGGAGGGCAAGGTCGCCCTGCTGAATGAACAGGCTGCGCAGGATCTGCGCTCCAGGCTCAAGTCCGCCGACTGGAAGGTCAGCAAGGTTGAGAGCAAACCTTATACCAGGCGCCCGGCCCCCCCCTTCACCACCAGCACCCTGCAGCAGGATGCTAACCGGAAGCTTGGCATGTCGGCAAAACGGACCATGAGTGCGGCCCAGAGGCTGTACCAGAACGGACACATCACCTACATGCGTACCGACTCGGTCAGCCTGGCCCAGGAGGCTATCACGAGTGTTCGCGGACTGGTGACAGAACTCTACGGAGCGGAAAACCTTCCCGCCGAACCCCGTTTCTACAAGAATAAGGTCAAGAACGCCCAGGAGGCCCACGAGGCCATCCGGCCATCGACCGAGTTCAGGCGTCCCGAAGAGCTCAAAACTCAACTCGAAGGAGATGACCTCAGGCTCTACGACCTGATCTGGAAACGCACCGTCGCCTGCCAAATGGAAAATGAGCGCGGCTTCAACACCAGCCTCCAGATCAGCGATGGAGACGCCGTCTTCCAGGCCAGCGGCAAGACCATCGAGTTCCCCGGCTTCAGGAGAGCGTATGTAGAGGGCTCGGACGATCCCGATGCGGAGCTCGCCGACAAGGAGGCTGTCCTGCCGAAAGTTGAGGAGGGCAATCCCATGACCTGCTCCGAACTGGAATGCAAAGAACACAGAACCAGGCCTCCGGCCCGGTATACCGAGGCCAGCCTGGTGAAAGAGCTCGAGGAGAAAGGAATCGGTCGCCCCAGCACCTACGCCAGCATCATCGACAAGATCATCTACAGGGGCTACGTCTTCAAGAAAGGAAACGCCCTGGTACCCAGCTTCACGGCCTTCGCCGTTGACGCCCTGATGGTCAAAAAATTCAGCCAGCTCATCGACATCCAGTTCACAGCGCAGATGGAAGAAGATCTCGACCAGATCTCCCGCGGAGAGAGAGAGTCCCTTCCTTATCTCAAGGACTTTTACTTCGGCAATGATGAATCCGAAGGTCTCTCCGACCTGGTCAAGCAGGAGATCGACCCAGGCGAAGCCCGGGCCCTCCACTGGGGAAAAGATTCAAAGGGCCGCGACATCCAGGTACGTGTCGGACGATTCGGACCCTACCTGCAGAGAGGAGAGGACGGCGATCCTGAGCAGGCCAAGGCCAACATTCCTGAAGAAACTCCCCCGGATGAGCTCACCCTGGAGAAGGCGGAAGAGCTTCTCGATATGAGCTCCAACGAAGAACCCATGGGATACGATCCCGAGACCGGGCTCCCTGTCTATCTCAAGGCGGGCCGTTTCGGTCCCTACGTACAATTGGGAGAAAAACCGCCGAGAACGAAGAAGGATAAGAAACCTCGCGAGATCATATCGCTCAAGACCGCGGCGCAGCTGCGCACGGCGGCCAGGAAGATTGGAAAACGGGCCGCGGTCCAGGTACGCATCCTGAAGACAATGGCGGAATGCGGTGAAGAAGAGCTGATCATGGAACGAGCCCAGCTATTGAAAGACTCCAAGGGGAATGCTCAGAGCCTCAAGGCCTTGATTGAAAAGGGGCTGCTCCAGGAGAAAACCGAGCCGGGCCAGGAGGAGGCCGAAAAAGAGGCCCGGAAGGCCGAGGCCGTATTCAAGACTTCCAGCCTGTTAGACGGAATGAAGGCGGAAGATGTCACGCTGGAGGATGCCCTCAAGCTTCTATCGCTGCCGCGCCTGCTTGGCACCGACCCGGGCAACGACGACAATGAAGTCTTTGCCCATCACGGCCGCTTTGGCGCGTACATCAAATGCGCCAAAGAGACCCGGAGCCTCAAGTCTGAAGACGATCTCTTCACCATCACCATCGAGAGAGCCCGGGAGTTGCTGCGGGAAGAAAAGAGCAGCGGCGGCTGGGGCAGGAAACCCAAGGTTCTCAAGGAGCTGGGTGCCAATAAGGAAGCCGGCACGGAGATCTCCCTGAGAGCCGGCCGCTACGGCCCCTACGTCACAGATGGTGACATCAACGCATCGGTTCCCAAGGGAATGGATGCGGAGAAGCTCACCCTGGAGGAAGCCATCGAGCTGATCAGGAAACGCGCCGAGAAGGCGCCGGCAGGAAAGAAGAAGGCCAAGAAAAAGGCCAAGAAGAAGACAAAGAAGAAGGCCGCTAAAAAAGCTGCGGTTGAATCTTCAACAGATGAAACGCCAACCGCACCAGAAGAAACACCCGCTGCGGAAACGCCGGGTGCGTCCCCATCGGAAGACCCCCCTCCCCTTCCCTTCTGAGTCACTGACCCGCTCCGAGCGGCCTACCCGCCCGTCTCCGGCAGCAATCGCTCCAACACCTTCCTCTCCAGCTTGCTGTAATATCGTTCAAGCCATGAATTGAAATAAACCATATCGGTGGTTCTCCCCATGATCCAGTAAACCTCGATGCGAGGAATGCGGGTCACGACCCCGGCAGCGCAGGGATCATCCAGACCCGCCAGCAGCGCAAGAGTTCTCAGACCGATCAGGAGCGGCCAGGCACAGGCGAGGCGCAGGCGCGCCTGGCGCCTGGGTATGGAGAGCGTGTACTTCCAGCCGGCTCTGTAGTGCGCCAGGGTCTCCCTGATGAGCCCGTGCATCACCGGCCTGAACGATGTCCTGTTCTCTGCATCCAGCAAGCTGTCGAGACTGAGTCCGGCGGCCTCCAGCCTCTCCAGCGGCAGGTAGCATCTCCCCCGGCTGAGATCGCCATCAATATCACGCAGGATATTGGTCAGCTGGAGCCCCTTGCCGAAGCGCTCGCCAAGCAGGCGCATTTCATCCGCCTGCCAACTTCCAAGGGAAGGAATATGACCCATCGTCAGGTCTGTCCAGAATTCACCCACGCAGCCGGCCACGTGATAGCAGTAGAGGCCGAGCTCGGCATCGTCGTTGAGCGCCTCGACCTCACCACTCTCCGCGGAAGGAAAACGCGACAGGTCCGTTTCCATTCCATGGCTCAGCGTGGTAACGAGGGTGCGAATGAGCTTACGATCGCTCGCGCTGAATTGCTCATAGAGCGCGAAACACTCTCCTATTCTCAGCAGAAGCTGCCGCTCCGCCTCAATCTCCTGGGGCGCTCCCACACGGGACATCATTCCAGCGAGGGCTTCGACTTCCGGCTTGTCGGCCTCGAACTGGTGGCGAAAGATCTTGAGGTGCTCCAGCCTCTCTTCAACCGGCAGCAGGCCCGTATCTGCGATCGTATCGGCGCACCGACAGAAGAGATAGGCGACACCCAGTTGAGAGCGGACGCTCGCGGGCAGGACCCGAAGGGTCAGGTAGAAGCTTCGGCTGACGCCCTTCAGGATGGAGTTCAGCTCGCGATGAATAGACTTTCCAGACATGGTGAACAGAATACCACGCCCCCAGCCCTGCCGGGCACCGCCCTTTGCGCAAGATCAGGCCGGCGGCAGGATTCTTTCCTCAAAATATCCTACCCACTTGTAGAGAGCCCCTGACTCGCCCTATTATGCGTCCAGTCAAAGAAACTGCGGCACCTGAATATGAACAGACACTCCTTCACCAACCTCTACCCCGTCACCTCCTTCCTGATCCTCATCAACCTGGGGTTTTTCACCCTCCAGTGTATCTCGGAGGGAAAGCTTGGACTCGGGCCCGGACGGGTCATGCTGGACCTGGGCGCCATTCACGGCGGCAGCATTTACACCGGAGATTACTGGCGGCTCATCTCCGGAACCTTTCTCCATGGCAATGTTCTCCACGTGGCAATGAACTGCATGGTGCTGCTCGATCTCGGCCGCTTCTGCGAACCGCGGCTTTCTAAATCCAAGTTTTTCTCGATCTACATGCTCAGCGCTCTCGGCGGAAGCATCTCCAGCTACTCCTGGCCTGCATTGTCCCAGCAAACGGCCTCCTTCCCAGAGACGGTGTCCATCCTGCTGGGACAGGATACTGTCACCGGGCTC
Organism: Planctomycetes bacterium UBA1662; assembly: GCA_002320775.1. Lineage (GTDB taxonomy): Bacteria > Planctomycetota > UBA8108 > UBA8108 > UBA8108 > UBA8108. The sequence goes on along the minus strand of DCKY01000127.1, from coordinate 22,958 downwards.
GGGGCGGCGACCAGGAGATTCGTCGGGCACATGTCGGTGGGCTGCTCCGGCGCCCTGGCTGGACTGATAGGATTGATGCTCGTCTACTCGATCAAAGAACGCCATGCCGCCCTGCGAGCGGGCATGTTGCGCTGGATTTTGTTCATCGGGCTCATCACCTATTTTCTTCCGGCCGTTGATCACGCCGGACACCTCGGCGGCTTCCTCATCGGCGGAATCTGCGGACTCACCGTAACTGACTTCGCCACCAGCAAAACGTCGATTCGCTGGCGAATCCCAGCCGGGCTTACCGGCCTGGCAATGATCGCAAGCCTGGGCATGGCGGTCTACAACTTCGGTGAACATCACTGGGGCTGGAGCTGAGCTCCTCGTTCATCCAGGCAACCTCGATCGAGATCAGGAGAGCTGGCCCACTGGCGGTATCATCAAACCGCCTGATTGCGGGATTCTTACGCCTCGGGAGCTCCCGTTTCCGACACAAGGCTCATCTCCTTCTCTCATCGCTCTGAAACCAACCGGACAAGCCCCTGGTAAATTTTTCTTTCTGAAGACCGGCGTTATACTTACGATCATCCATGTGCCCGCAAGCGTGTGTTTCAGGGCAAAGTTAGAGATACGTAGGATCCTGGATCAACAAGAGGCCGAGTCTTTGTCCAGAACGATGGGGAAATCTAATCTGACAGCCTCGCATCCAGCCGCCGGCTATCGCGAATTTACCCGCAAGATGATTTGCCTCTCTTCAGTCGTCCTCTGGGCCGCACTCATCCTTCTCCAGGCAACCGCAAACGGGCAAAAGGCCATTCCCCTGCAGCTCATCGTAAACGCCGCGGCGGAAGAAGCCGCTGACAATCCCGCTGGACAGGATGCCGCAGGAAGATGGGAAGAGATAGACAAGGAATACCAGAGCGGCGCCGTACCCGCGGAAGAGCTCGAGCTTCGCTCTAAAATTGAGCAGGCAAGCGAACGCTTCAAGGCCAAAGAATGGGCCGCCGGCCAGGCGATGATCGACGAAATTCTCGCCGCGGTCACCTCGTCTGACTACAGGAAGAAACGTCTGCTCCAGGCGGCCCGCAAACAGCGCGAGCACGAAAAGCGGGGCGTGAAGATAAACAAAGAGAACCCCACGCCTCCCGGCGCGAACGCCCCAGGGGGGAAAGACCTGACTGGATCGGGCGAAGACCTGCGGATTCCAACGATCGAGGTCTATTCGAGCGACCACATCCGGTATCTCCCCATCGCCTCCGCTCTCAGGGAGCTCCTGCTTTCGATGCCCGAGCCGGCGCAGGCGGCCTATCGCTCGACCTATGAAGCCCCGGCGCGCCAGGCTCTCGAGGCGGCCCGCCTCCTTCCGTTCGATGCATCCTATGATCTCCTGCGCGCCGTTGCCGAACGTTACCCACTCACCCGGGCCGGCCGGGAGGCCTGGGAACGGCTGGCGGGAAGACTCGCCGACAGCCATCGACTCAACGAGGCGGCAGCGGCTCTCGACACTCGCCTTGCCCTGCCATTTGACACAGCCGACCCGGAGAGTTCCACCCGGCCCGAACTGCTCGCGCAGGCGGCAGTCCTGAACCTGATGGCCGGAAACCTGGAGTCCGGCCAGCGCCGCCTGGATGAAATCCTCACCTCCTACCCGGATGAAACGGTGCGGCTGAGGGGCGAGGCGAGGCTCGGAAACTCCCTGGCGGACGCCCCCCTGCTGAAGAGCTTCCGGGAATACGCCCGGACCGCCTCGACTCCCCCATCGCAATGGCCCGCCCCGCTTGGAGGATACGACCACGCAGGCTCTCCCGGGAACCCGGACAAGGTGCCCCTGCTGGGAACTGAAGCCCGCTGGATTCATCGGTTCAGGAACCCCGCCTTCAACACCGCCAGGCCCACTGTCCTGTCCGTCATGCCTGCGATAAAAATCAGCGGCTCGGCTTCCCGCAACCGGTACCCGACCCTGCAACTTGTCTCCAACGAAGAGAATATCTTTGTTCGTCAGGCGAACAGTCTCCTGGCACTCGACAGCCGTACCGGCAAGCGAAGTTGGACCCACGTCCTCGGTGAACCTGACAAGACCTCCTATCCCCAGGCCCAATTCCGCAAGATCTACAGGTCCCAGGAGAGCGCCGGCGACCTGGGAACCAGGAGCCTGTGCGCCTACCAGCCAGGGGGTGGAGGCGAGCCGCGGATCGTCATGCTCGACCACAGCACCGAGGTCGGCTTTCTGCGCTCCGGCAAGGCGGTCTACCGTCAGAATCGCCTCCTCGCCTTCGATGCCGGCTCCGGAAAGCTCGTCTGGAGACTCGGCCGGACCCAGGACACCCGAAGCATCGCCTATGGGCTGGCCTTTACCGCCCCGCCAACGCCCGCTGGCGGATTGCTGGTAGCCCCAGCGGTTCGCGAGAGCGGATTTTACCTCGTGGGAATAACCCACGAAGGCTCCATCGAATGGCTGACCCGTCTCTACTCCTTCAACGCGAGCTACTACCAGCGCTACGGAAACAATTTACTGGGCGGCTCCAGCCCCGCCGCCAGCGGCGGAATTGTCTACACCGCTCCCGGCAATGGAATCATCTGCTCGGTCAATGCCAGCGACGGACGCCTGCTCTGGATGACCCGCTACCGATCAGAAAACCGTGAGCAAAAAAGCCACACCTGGATTCACCCCCAGCCCATCATTGTCTCCGATGCTCAGCGCCCGGCGCTCCTCGCCGCCCCACCGGACAGCAACTACCTCACCAGCTTCGATGCCGTCTCGGGAAAGCTCCTCTGGGAGAGAAGCTTTCAGGCAGGAAACCACCAGCTCCTTGGAGCCGATCGCGAACGAATCTACATTGGCGGGTCTGAAGTCATGGCCGTGTCGCTCGAAAACGGCGAAGACGCCTGGAAGGCCGAGCTGGCGGCAGGCTCCGGCGGCATGGGATGCCTCGTCGGCGGGTATCTCTACCTTCCGCGGACCCGAAATACAATCGCCAAGGTCGACCGCGAAAGCGGCAAGGTCATCGAGAAGCTTCGATTCAGAGACGAACGGATTCCGGATGGCTACAAGAGCAACCTCTTCTCCCTCGATGATCAATTACTGAACGTGGCGTCCTGGGGAATCGCGGCCATCCTCCCTCAACAGGAATCCTGGGACCGCATCGCCCGGGAACCCGGCGGCAAACGGTTCGAAAACGCCCGCCTACTTGAATCCGAAGGGAAATACACCGAGGCTCTCGACATCTTCTACGAACTCCTCGACGGCGCACAGAGCAAATCCTTCAGAGGTTTCGTAGAGACCGAGATCATCTCGACCGTCAGGCGGCTCTGTGTGGAGCGAAAAGATCCGCAACACATCGACCGAATGCTCAGCTACGGCAGGACCGGGAAAAAGCCCCCCCTCATCAGAAAACGCCAGGAATACCTCGACTGGCGCCTGAGGGAAGCCGACCTGCTCCTGAAGAAATCCCCCGCCCTGGCGGCGAAAGCTTACGCAGCCCTCCTGCCCGAGGATGGGAAATTCGCGACCTCCAGTGAAGGCAATATGGTCGACGTACGGCTCTACGCGGCCGATGTTCTCCGCCGGTTGCGCTACGGCCACGAGCCTGCAGAAGAAGCGGAAGCCGCTCAGCAGGAGCTGAAGAAGCTCCTCGACGAGTTGCTTGCAGCCGAAGATACCCGCTACAGAGAATCACTGTCCGAAGCCCCCGGCGAGCAGTCCCTTCAGAAGGTCGCCCTCTTCGGTGCCCACACTCCCAGCGCAGCGGAGGCTGAGGCGCGCCTTGCGGTCATCGAGATGGCTGCAGGCCATCCGCAGAATGCCCGCAGCCATCTCCTGATGCTCTGCGAAGACTATCCTGCCCTGGCCAGGCTGCCGGAGATCGCCGCCCTGCTAAAACGCACAACGCCAGAGGATCATGACCAGCCTCGCCTGCGCGGAATCAAGGAACCAGGCGAAGACGCGGCCTGGAGACAGGTCTACTGGCTGGACGAAGACCACGGGAGCCTGGTCGCGGCGGCTCCGGGAACAGACCCCTTCCCGGTAACCTTCTCGCTCAAGGGAAACCGGCTCAGGGCGACTGATCGGCAGGGAGCTGTGGTTCTTGAACGGCGCCTGCCCGGCTTCCCCGAGATCGACACCATCAAGAATCGCCTGCAGAGCCACGTGGAGGAACCCGCTGTCGGCCATATCAGCGGCGACCGGATGGTCCTCTTTACCGCGGCGGGCTGCTACGCCTTCGAGCTGCCCATCCCGGCAAGCCCGGAGCCGGGCAGACCGGATCATCCAGCTGAAAAACAAGAAGCCTTCAACGCCGCCGGGTTCAACCTCGCATGGACGCAAAACTACCCGCACGCCCTCGAACGGTACACCCAGAGGCGGGCCTTCTTCGGCTCGATCCGCTCCTCCAGAACGAAGAATCTCTTCCCGAAAGCTCATTTCTCCAGCGAAGGTGACGTGGTCGTTCTGCTGCCGACCGGCCACCTGGTCTGCATAGACCGCGACACGGGAAAATACCTCTGGCGCGCCGGCCCCGGTGAAGCCTCCGTCAAGGGAGAGCTGAGGCTCGACGGACGAAACTTCCTCTCCCAGTCAACCTCGCCGCCGGGAATGCTCCGCTTTTCCCTCGCCGGCAAGGGCATTCGAAAACTGCGGGACTGGGAATTAGTGCCGGGGCCAAAAGGCATGTCAGGCTCCCAGCTGGTTCCGGGTGTAGCCGATGTTATGTCGGGTCAGTCGCTCGAGGTGAGATCCACAACCTCCGGAAGAATTCTCTGGAGCAGGAAGTCCAGCCCGAAGCTGCTCCATGCCACAGCTGAGTCGGTCTGGCTCAGCTCCCGGGGAGAGGTGAGCATCGTCTCGCTGAGAAGCGGCCGTCCTCTCAACCAGATCAGCCTTCCAGACAACCTGCAGGCGACCTACCGTTTTGAGGATCCCGCCACTGGAAGGATCACGCTCGCCTGCACCACATCTGCGAGCAATTCCTATTACTGCGCCAACTGCGGCCGTATGCACACGAGAACCACTGGCTCCAGCTCGGCATCCAGCAGCAAGGGGGTCACCCTGGTGCAGATCGACAAGGATCTCGAGACCCGGTGGAAAACAAAAATCGCCGGCGGCGCATCCAACTACGATGGCAACCGCCGCGTGCTGGAGGACGGAAGATGGCTTTTCGTCTTCAACGAGCAGGATAGCAGCAGCGAAAAATGGTACACTCGGGTGTCGGCGATTGATCCCGCCTCTGGAAAGTCCGAGCTCTGGATCCAGGTGGAGATCTCGGGGAAGGGAACGGGCCTCTTGCCGAGAATCAGCCCTGTTGCCGGCGGTCTTTCGGTAGGGAATTCTGAAGGATACGGCTGGTTCACCGCGGCCCGACTGGCCGACGAGGACGAAGACGGCGCAAACGGTCTGGATAAAGGCCCTGAAAAGAACAAATAACCCGGGATGCAAGGCCTCACGAACATGACTGAACGGAACCACTGCTCCCGGCCCGGAAGCTTCCGGATCTCGAGCATCCTGCTGATATCAATCATCTTTCTCGCCCCTTCCGCCTGGGTTGTTGCCGCTCCACAGGAAAAGGAGGCCCCTAAGAAAGCCCAGAAAGCTCCTCCCGCAAAGAAAGCCGTCCAGGCCATCGTTAAGCCCGCTAAGCCGGTCCAGATAAAAACTGCGGATGGAAAGAAGATCCCCCTGGTCGATGCGATCAAGAAAGCGGTTTCGGGCGGTGCTGAAAAGACCGCGAAGGGGGAAAAAGCCTCTGCTGAGACCGGCAAGGTGCGAAAAAACAGCCCCAGCCCCCCCATGTTCCACATGCGCGATGGAACCCGCCTGGCCGGAATACCGGAAGGCGAGGGAGTCAAGGTAAAGACGGCCTACGGGACCCTGACGGTTCCAATGCGCGAACTGGTCCGGATTCGCTTCTGCTCGAGCGTAGACTCGAACCTCTCTGAGAAAATAGCCGGGCTCATCCAGCAGCTTGGCCATGAGGAATTCGACCTGCGCGAGGAGGCCACCGAGAAGCTGACAGCGATTGGCCTGCCCGCCCTCAAGGCCCTGGAGAAGGCGCAACAATCAGAAGATGAAGAGATCAAAGCGCGGGCGGAAAAACTCGTCTCGCAACTCGAGGGCAATGTTGAGGAGCCGGATGAAGACGAGCTCCACCTGATTCCTCTCGAGGGAGAAGAGGATGAAGTCGAGACCGCCGAGTTCACGATCAAGGGCCGGATCGAGGAGCAGAGCTTCATGGTCAAGACCCGCTACGGATCCCTGGGATTCAAGCGCGCGGATATCCTGAGCATCGTTTTCCAGGAACCCCTCGTAACCCGGCTCTCCTTTGATGTTCCAGGAGCGACCCTGGCTGAGAAGAACAGCTGGTTCGACTCCCAGGCAGATCTTGCCGAAGGTGAAGAGTTCAGGCTGAAAGCGAGCGGAATACTGACCCTTGCGACCCACAACGGCACCAAGTGCGGCCCGGATGGGACACGATCCATCAAGCGGACCTCTCCTCCTGCCTTTAAGGAATTCCCAACAGGCAGCCTTGTGGGCAAAATCGGTAAGACCGGAAAACCATTCCTGATCGGAACTGATTACGATGGTGTTGTAGAAAAAAAGGGGCGGCTCTTTCTCGGCATCGCCCTTCAGAGCGGGGTCGTGCAGGGAAAGCTGAAGGTTGTTTTAGAGAAACGAACCAGGTAGCGCTTCGTTCCATGACCGCCGAACATCCTTGCCTGAAACACCTGGTCCTCGCTCTTCTTCTCTGTGGAGCTCTACCGAAATCCGTGTCGGCAGAGCCCGGCCGCCTGCCGGAGCACGTAACCCCCGAGATCGTCCGGATGATCGAGCGCGGCGCGCAATACCTCACCCGGACCCAGAACCCTGACGGATCCTGGAATAACCAGGGAGGCTATGGCCGCTACCCCACGGCAATGACGGCGCTGGCCGGAACCGGTCTGCTGGCCACCGGCAGCACCCCTACCCGAGGCCCCTACGCCAAGTCCATCAGTAAGGCCACCGACTTCCTGCTTCGAACCGGGCAGAGAAGCGGGCTCTTCGCCACCGCCGCGGAGCAGGGCCGCTCACTGCACGGACATGGCTTCACTCTCCTTTTTCTTGCCGAGACCTACGGCATGGAAGGCAACGTCGCCCGCCAGAAGCGTATTCACGACCTGCTGGCCAGGGGTGTCCGTCTGACCGAGCGCAGCCAGAGCCGCGCTGGAGGCTGGCTCTACACTCCCAACCAGGATGGTGACGAGGGTTCTGTGACGGTTACCCAGATCCAGGGACTCCGCGCCTGCCAGAACTCGGGGATCAGGGTCAACGCCAGCACCATCCGCCGGGCGGTTCGCTACATCGAGCTCTCGGCCAACCCGGATGGGGGTATTCGCTATAGCATCGGCTCCGGAAGCTCTCGGCCTCCGTTGACAGCCGCCGCGGTAGCGACCCTGTACAACGCCGGTGAATACGACAGCCCCCTTGCCCTGAAATGCCTGCGCTATTGCGACCGGACGATATCGGTTCATTCCGAGATCAACCGCTCCTGGGGTCATTACTTCTACACCCACCTCTACCTGGCGCAGGCGAAATATCAGAGGGGAAAGAAGGAATGGGCTGATTACTACCGTACAATAAGCCGGAGGCTGAAGTCGGCCCAGGCCAGTGATGGAAGCTGGATGGGAGACCAGGTGGGAACGACCTACGGAACGGCTATCGCGCTGATCATTCTTCAGCTGCCGTACAAATCCGTTCCCGCCTATCAACGCTGAGGCCTGAACCTGCAGCAGAACAAACAGACACCGTCATCGCGGCTGTCCGCCCACCGGGAATAACGAACTACCCGCTCCCCGGCGAGGCTCCAACCCAGAAAGGATTGCTACCCTGATGGCAAAAAAATCAGACCTGGCTGAAGTCAAACGCATGCAGAAGAGCTTTGACAAACTCCGGGCAGAAATCGGCAAGGTCATCGTTGGTCAGGAAGATGTCGTTGAGCAGCTTCTCATCGCTATCTTCGCTCGCGGTCACTGCATCATCGAGGGCGTTCCCGGCCTCGCCAAGACCCTCCTGATCCGAACGCTGGCTGACTGCCTGCGGCTGGATTTCAACAGGATCCAGTTCACCCCCGACCTCATGCCCACCGACATCACCGGCACGGAGGTCATCCACGAGAGCGCCGGCGGCCGAAAGAGAGAGTTCCGCTTCCTCAAGGGGCCAATCTTCGCCAATATCATCCTCGCAGATGAGATCAACAGAACGCCGCCTAAAACGCAGGCCGCCCTGCTCGAATCCATGCAGGAGGGCCAGGTGACCGTTGGCGGCAATCGCAACCCTCTGCCGGACCCCTTCTTCGTCCTGGCGACGCAGAACCCGATCGAGCAGGAGGGAACCTATCCGCTTCCGGAAGCCCAGCAGGATCGTTTCCTCTTCAAGATTTTCATCAAATACCCCAGCCGGAATGAAGAATACGACATCATTCGCCAGACCACGGAGGAGAGCTCCGCCTCTGTCCGCCCCGTCTTCAGCAAGAAGGCCATCACGGATGTGCAAGAGATCGTCAGGCGGGTCCCTGTCGCCGACCCCGTGGTCAACTATGCCATGAGCCTCGTCAGGAAGACGCGTATCGAAGGAGCCGACGACGAGGTGGTGCCGGACTTCGTGAAGGAATACGTGGCCTGGGGAGCGGGCCCGCGCGCCTGCCAGTGCCTCGTGACCGCGGGAAAGGCCAAGGCTCTGATGGCCGGCCGCTTCCATGTCGCGACCGAAGACATCGACGCGGTGGCGCATCCTGTTCTCAGGCATCGAATCCTGACGAATTTCCATGCGGAAGCGAGAGGTTATACCGTCGACAAGATCATCGATGAGCTGATCGAAACGACTCCTGCCGAAGATAGCGAGGCCCTGGGCGATGGCGAAGTTCGAAAGGTTTTACGATCCTGAGGTCCTGGCCCGCATAGGTCGACTCGAGCTGCGGGCAAGGATGGTCGTCGAGGGGATCATCACAGGCCTTCACAAGAGCCCCTATCACGGCGCAGCCGTTGAGTTCGCCGATCACCGGGCCTACGTGGCCGGTGATGACCCGCGTCACATCGACTGGAAGGTCTATGGCCGCCTGGGACGCTTCGTCATCAAGAAATTCGAGGAGGAGACCAACCTCAGGGCGCATATCGTGCTCGACTGTTCCGAGAGCATGCGCTTCAGCCACGCAGAAGGTATGAGTAAGTACGAATACGGAGGCACTCTCGCCGCCTCGCTCGCCTACCTCCTCAACCGCCAGATGGACTCGGTCGGACTCACGCTTTTTGACTCGAAGATCAGGAAGCGGGTTCCCCCCTCCACCGCGAAAAACGTTCTCAACCTGATCGGTGAAATCATGGACGAGACCAGCCCGGCGGAGAAGACGGGGATCGACCAGGTCTTCGGAGAGCTCTCCGAAGAGTTGCCCCGGCGAGGTCTGGTCATCGTGATCTCCGACCTCTTCGCGCCCCGTGACGAACTGGCAAGCGGCCTGCAGGCCTTCAGCCTGCGAGGACACGATGTGGCCGTATTCCATGTTCTTGACGAAACCGAGCTGACCTTCCCCTTCGAGGGAAACACCCTCTTTGAGGGCCTCGAAGAATACCCCGAGGTCAACGCCGACCCACGCCAACTGCGGGAAGCCTATGTCTCTGTCTTCGAAGAATACCTCCAGGAGATCGAGCGGATCGTCTCGGTCGGCGGCGTCGACTACCAGCGAACCCTCACCAGCGAGCCACTGGACGCGGCTGTTATTTCTTTGATAGCGGCCCGCTCCAGGATACGAAGGATACGACGTTGAACCACTCCTCCAATCCAGCACGATGGGGAATGAACCGATGAGCGGCTTTGTGACATCAGGTCTTGCCTGGGCCGCCCTGGCGCTGGCCTCGATCCCCATCATCATCCACCTGCTCAACCGCCGCAAGCTGCGGAAAATGGAATGGGCCGCGATGGAGTTCCTCCTGGCAGCCCTCAAGAAGACCAGGCGCAGGCTTCGCCTGGAGCACCTGATCCTGCTGATCCTTCGAACCCTGATGATGATCCTGCTCGCCCTCTTTCTCGCGCGCCCCATGCTCTCGGACACCGAGTATTCCTGGCTGGCGGGCGCCTTCAAGAGCGAAGAAAAAGTCTTCGTGCTCGATGATTCCCTCTCGATGAACCGCAACGAAGCGGATGGAACGACCTTCCGAAAGGGCCGCGAAGCCCTTGCACGGGAATTGGAACGGCTGGGCCGCGGCGGCAGCAGGGACAACGCGCTGATCCTTCGCCCATCGCGCCCCAGGGCTGCGATCCGGGGCAGCTTCGCGGATGAGGAGAGTGTTCGCAAGCTGCTCAAGAGCGTCAGGCTGCTTCAGCCGACCGGAACCAGGATGGATCTCAGTGCCACGATCGACAACCTCGCAGAGCTCAGCTCAACTTCGGAGACAGGCCTCGCCCGTCCCCGCTCTCTCTCGATCATCACCGACCTGCGGGCTATCGACTGGACAGATGGAGCCGGAGGCGCGAACGACTCCCTGAAAAAGGCGCTCGGACGCCTCGCCCAGGCCCAGGAGAATCCCCCAAGAATCATCATCTATGATGTCGGATCCGAGGACACCGCCAACCTCTCCATCGCAGATGTCAGCATCGAGGGCGGCCGGCCAACCGTGGGAATCCCGGCGGAGATCCATATCAGCATCGACAACTTCTCATCCGAGGCCGTCAGGAACCTGCGTGTCCAGTTGACCTTCGGCCCCCTCAGCGGCAAGCGAACGACCTCGTCTACAGCCGTAGCCCAGCCGATCCCCGTGATCGAAGGCGCCTCGAGAGCGCGGGCGACGGTGACCTCGACCTTCCGCTCGGCCGGCCGTTACTGGGTAGAGGCTCAGCTCATGGGAGTCAAGGATCCCCTGCCCGGAGACAACCTCTATACCTTCGTCATCGATGTGGTTGAGGCATCCGAGGTTCTCCTCGTGAATGGAGAACCGTCCTCCGAACCGTGGGAAGGCGAGACCGACTTCATAGCCAACGCCCTGTCTCCAGGAGCGGAGTCATCCTTCGGAATCCTGCCGGTGGTCGTCACCGAGGACAATCTCCCCCAGGCATCCCTCGACCGCTACAACGCGGTATTCCTCGCCAACACCTACAGCCTGCCGGAAGATTTCCGCAGAAGCCTCGGACGGTTTGTAGCCGGCGGAGGAACCCTGCTGATCTTTCCGGGCGACCAGGCTGACCCTGCGGTCTGGTCTCGTGAGCTGGGCAAGGGAGATGCGGGAGAGGACAACCCCTGGAGCGGCCTTCTCCCGGCAGAGCTGGGCAAGGCTGCCGGAAGCCCGGGCGATGGCTGGAACCTGCGTCCCGACTTCAACCATCCCTACTTCCGCCTCCTGAGCGGGGATGCGGAGCCTTATCTGCAGCAGGTTCTCTTCGAGAAGTTCTGGCTGCTGCAGCCGGCCGCCGGGAGCAGAATCATCGCCGGCTTCTCCGACCCGGACTCAAGCCCGGCGATTGTTGAAAAATCATTCGGCAAGGGACGAACCATCCTCTTCGCCACTACAGCAGATGATGAGTGGCATGACTGGCCGCCGAACGCGACCTTCCCCATCCTTCTCAGGCAGATCATGGACACCATCGGAAAGGAGCGCGGACGTCTGCCCGAATTCATGGCCGGCCAGCCGATCGAGGTCCCCATCGACGTAAGCGAGCATAAGACAGAAGCCCGCTATCTCGCCGTTGACGAACGATCAGAAGGTTCCCTCAAGGCAACCCCGGTCAAAACGAGTGAGACGGGCAAGGCCGAATTCCGTTTCCTGGTAGGTGAACGCTTTACCCTGCAGGCGGGCCTCTTCCGAATCGGCCTTGACCGGGTAGCCGGCACTGAGCGGGAATGGCGGGCTCTCGCCATCCGAAGCGACCCGGAGGAGTCCAACCCGGCGCGAGTCACTGCGGAACAGATCAAGGCTCTCTATCCGGATCTCGATCTTGAGGTGATACGAAATGAGGAACTCTTCTCCGAATCAGGCCGAGGGCAGTTCGAGATTGCCGATCTCCTGCTGCTGACCTTGATCCTCTTTCTGTTTCTCGAAGGCTATCTCGCCTGCCGATTCGCACGCCACAAGACACCCGCCGGGAGTGAGACAAGATGAACGATCTCCCCCTGCCCCAATGGCTCCTTCGCTGGCTCTCGATCGATCCTTCGTCCCTCGAAGGCGGCGAGGCCAACCTCCGCCTGGCGCGATTCCCCGAGGGAGAACTCGGCCTGCTGGCTCTGCTCGCGGTCGCCGCGGGTCTCGCCATCGTCTTCCTGACCTATTCGCGCGAGGGAGCCCTGGCGCGCTGGAAGAAGTACTCTATCGCCGCCGTCAGGGCTCTCCTCGTATTGCTGCTGGCCCTGGTCGTCTTCTATCCCGTCATCGAGGTCAGCCGGGAAAAAGAGATTCGTAAATCAACGATACTGCTCCTCGATAATTCTCTCAGCCTGACCCTGAAAGACGGCTACCGGTCATCTCCAGACACGCTGAAATCCCTGGCCGAAGGGCTCAAGCTCGACCCTGCCCGAATTCCAGAGCTCACTCGAGCCGAACTGGTCAATCGATTGCTCCGGGATCCTGAGCGGAAGCTGCTGGAACTGCTCGAGGAGAAGAACCGGCTCGAGATCTATACCTTCTCGAATGAGCTCCGCCGCCCGACGCTCGAAAAGGAGGACGCCACGGAATCCACCGAGAAAGCCTCTGCGAAAACGGAGCTCTCCCTCACCCCCGAGGGAACCGTCACCAACCTCTCAGACGCGCTGAACAAGGCTGTCGAGCAACAGGCCGGATCAAAAATCGCCGCGGTTGTCGTGATCAGCGATGGCCGCCTGACTGCGGGCGAAGATGTCCCGTCGATCGTCTCTTTCCTGAAGAAGAACAACATCCCCGCGCACACGGTGGGTGTCGGCGACCCCTCCGCGCCCCGTAACATTCGGGTCGACTCGATTCTCGCAAGCGAGCGGGTCTTCGCTGGCGATCCACTGGCCGTCGATGTACAGCTCAGCCACCTTGGCTACGGCAACGAATCCATCGAGGTCCAGCTCTTTGACGCCTTCTCTCCTGACGGTGAGACCGATGGTCCCGAGCGCCTGGTGAAGAGCTCGACGGTCGGCTTCGAACCCGGAAAAGACACCACCACCGCGCGATTCACCCTCGACCTCAAGGAAACCGGAGCGCATAGACTGAGCGCCCGCGTTGTCGTGCGCGAGGAGGAGACCTTTGAAGACGACAACGAATCCTCCGCTGCGGTGGAGGTGATCGAGGAGGCCTCGAGGGTCCTGCTCATCGCCGGGGCGCCAAGCTATGAATACCGATTCCTCCTCAACCTGTTGCGACGTGACCGCCGTGTATCGGTATCCGGCTGGCTGATGAGCGCCGACCCGGACTTCCCCCAGGGCGGTAATGTGAGCCTCGACAAGCTGCCGGCCAGCGCCAGGGAGCTGTTTGAATACGATGTAGCCATCCTCATAGACCCCGCACCTGGAGAGTTCCCGGGCGAGCTGCCAGGGCTGCTGCGACGCTTTGTCGCGGAACAGAACGGCGGACTGATCTTTGTCGCCGGCGAAAAATACTCCCCGTCCTTCTTCGCCTCCAACACCCTGAAACCGGTCCACGAGATGCTCCCGGTGCTGGCAGAACTCTCCGGCGGCGGAGAGCTCCCCGGCACCACCACCTTCTCCCTGAAGGAGTGGCCCCTGCAGCCCACACGAGCGGCAGCGACACACGACTCCACCAGGCTGTCCTCAAATCCGCTGCGAAACAGGGCTCGCTGGGAAGAGCTCCCCGGGATCTACTGGTCCCTGCGGGTCCGCAAGGCGAAGCCCGGCGCGACAGTCCTCTTTACTCACTCCGACCCATCCCGGGCGCTCTCAGGCAAAGCCCAACCGCTCATGGCCTGGCAGTACTTCGCCGGGGGCCGCACCATCTTCCTCGGCAGCGATGAAACCTGGCGCTGGAGAGCGACCACCGAGGAAATCTACGACCAGTTCTGGCTTCAGACCATCCGGCACCTTACAGAGGCTAGGCTCTCCGGCGGCAGGCGCAGCGTGCTCCAATCCGACCGCCAGGCCTACGGCTTTGGCGACATCGTCCGTCTCTCCGCGCTGCTGCAGGACGAAAATTTCAAGCCCCTCGAGGACGACACCCAGTCGGTCATCATCGAGGGCCCCGATGGAGACACGGCTGAAGTTCAGCTGGAGAAAGACACCGCGGCACCCGGCTGGTACCGGGGCATCTACATCCCGCGCGCCCTGGGCTCCTACAAGCTGCGCCTGGACAATGGAACAACAACAAGCCTCCGAGTTGAGCCCCCGGAGCTGGAATACCGGGAACCGCAGCTGGATGAACAGAGCCTCAAGGAGCTGGCTGCACAGACCGGAGGCTCCTACAGCCAGCTCTGGAGCTCTGGGGAAATTCCTGAAAAAATAGACCAGCGGCCTGAGATCATCGTCACAAAAGACGAGCCCCTTACACTCTGGGACAATTGGCTGAGTCTCTACCTCCTTGCCGGTCTGCTTACAGTGGAGTGGATCCTGAGGAAGCTGGCCCAGCTGCTGTGATACGAACGAACCCGAAGGAATAGACATTGACCCCTGCAGAGCGGAAAAAACAGGCGAGAGGAGCGGGCGGCCGAATTGACGACAAGCTCCAGATCCTGCGAACGACACTGCGGTCCTCTATCTGGACAAGAGGCCTGGCCCTTCTTGTCGTAGCGATGGCTGTCCTGGCCTGCCTGTCATTCGGAATCGACAGAGCCTTCAGGCTTTCGCTGACCGGACGATCTATCGCCCTGGGTCTCTACCTCTGCGCCCTCGCCTGGGTCGGCTGGAAAATTCTCATCAGACCGGCCCTCGTAGTCCTGAGCGATTCTGTCCTGGCTGATATCCTGGAGGCCCGCTTTCCTGAGCTGCGCGACAGCCTCCGCAGCGCGGTCAGCTTTCTTGCCGAGCCCCCCGCTGCAAACAAGGGAAAAGAGATCACTGCGCTGCTCAAGCGGGAGGTGACAAAAGAAGCAGCGACGAAGGTCGAGAAGGTCGAGCTCTCCGAGGTGATCGACAGCAAGCGGGTATCAGAGGCCTGCGTCCTCGCTCTCTGCGCCGCGTGCATTCTCGGTCTTGTAGCTCACTATGCCGGTGATTCATTCAATATCTGGATGAGGCGCCAGCTTCTGCTCGCTGAAGCGGACTACGAATACGAGGCGGAGCTCCGGCTCCTCGGCCTGAAAAACGGCGAATACGCGGTCCCGCGCGGAGACACCCTCCGGATTGTGGCCGAGACCTCCGCGGGAAAGAAAACCCCGCTCCTGGTCTCGATTCGCTTCGATTACCCAACGGGAGAAAGCCGGCAATACATGGAACGCAGCGGCGGAAAGGATGGCCCCGGACGATTTGAATACGAGCACCCCTCAATTACTGAAAATTTCTCCTTCCAGCTCAAGGAGGAGGGCCGCGGTTTTTTCAGCAACTACCATTCCCCGCGCTACATGGTGAGGGTGCTTGAACGCCCTGAGGTTGAGCAGTTGGTGATCACGAACAAGGCTCCCCCCTATACGGGTCTCGGAACAGGAGAAACCAGGGGGGACATCGGCGAGCTGGCGGTGCCTGTCGGATCAGAGCTCAGTGTCAGGGGGCTGAGCACCAAGCCCCTTGAGCGCGCGATCCTGGTAACCGAGGGACAGGAATTCGTCCTCAAACCCTCTCCCGGAGAACCTCTCACCTTCATCGGGACCTGGACACCGAAACTCGGCGGGACCTGCCTGATTCGGTTAGAGGACACAGAGGGCGTCCCCCCGGAGAGGCCCTTCTCATTCTCAGTCCACATGGTCGAAGACCGGCCGCCGGTCGTACAGGCTTCGCCAAAGGGAATCGGCCAGATGATCACTGCCCAGGCCCGCATCCCCTTCGTTCTCAAGGCCCGCGATGACTACGGAATCGATTCCATGCACCTGCGCTGGACCTTGCAGGATGCCGAGGGCTCCGAGAACGCGGCAGAGGAGCCTCTCAAGCTGCCTGGGGTGCCGACGCGAAAGCCCCTTGATGCCGAAACTGAGTGGAATATCGCCCGGCTCAAGATCGAGCCGGAAAAACGCCTCAATCTGCAGGTTGGGGCTGCGGACAATGACGCGATCTCCGGTAGCAAGAGGGGTTACTCCGGCATCATGAGCTTCCTGGTGGTTACGCCGGAGAAGCTTGGAGAGGAGTTCCTCAGGCGAGAGCTCGAGCAGCGCCGAATGCTGGAGCGCATGATAGCCCAGGAACGCGTCATCCGTGACCAGACCTATTCCATGGTCGATGATATCTGGAGCAAACCCGGAGAAATCAGTCGTGAAGACCTGAGAAAAATGCAGGACATCTCACGTTCTGAACGTCAACACGTGCGGCAGCTTGAATCCATCGCTTCGGCGATCGAGCACATCCTGCTGGAGATGGAAAACAACAAGATCGGCGAGGCTGACGATCTCAGGCGCCTTGCGAAGCTCATCATCGAACCGCTTCGCAACCTCGCGGACGTCGCCCTTCCGCAGATCATAGCGAAGCTCGCCTCCATCGGAGAATTTCCGGATGAGCGCAGCCGCATTGCCTCGGGTCTTGAGCTCGGCCGCTCCATCGACGCGAAGATCCAGGAGATGGAAACAATCCTGGTTCAGATGCAGCGTCTCGAAGGATTTACTGAGATAGTGAAGCACCTTCGGGCTATCATCAGGACACAGACGGAGTCGGCCAGCGCGACCAGGGAGGCCTACAAGAGCCTGATCGACGACATATTTGAGGACGACCTCTTCGAAGAGGACAACGGCGAAGGAAACAAATGAAGCCCCGGAGTCCAAGCAGCAAACACGATGCTCGCTCATCAGCTCATCTTCCCGCCCTGCCGCTCATCGTTGCAGTGGTCCTCCTGCAGGTCATCACCGGCTACTCGCTGGCCCAGGAAGGCTCCGGGAAGGCGACGGACACCCCTGCCAAAAAAGCTGGAGAGGCCCGGGTTCGGGAGCTTGGCAAGGTGAAGCAGGCCGAGGCCTTGCGAAATCTCCAGCGCCTCGAGGCGATCATGCAGAAGCTGACCGCCCGCCCCGACGACAGGGATCCGGCCAATAGCGTCAGGCTCAGAGAGGCCTTTTCCCTCTCCAGGGAAATCCAGATCCGCGAGACCATGCAACAGATCCTGGCCTTCATCGAATCCGGCAAGCTCGACCGTGCGGTCCAACTGCAGAAAAAGGTCGAATCAGACCTGCAGGCGATCCTCGATCTGCTGCTTGAAAAGGAGCTCGACCCGCGGAAGCTCCTCAAGGAGATTCGCCGGGTGCGAAAAATACTGGAGGAGCTCGACCAGGTCATCGAAGAGGAAACCAGTGAAAAGATCGACTCGGAGGAGGCCGAGCAGGCCGGGGCGGATGCGGCCGCACTGAAGAAGACCATCGCCCGGCTCGAAGAGCTGGTGCGAAAAGAAAAAGGAATCGAGCTGGACTCTTCCGCGGCTGCGGACCAGGAGGCGCGCAAGGACCTTGGGAACCGACAGGCAGGCATCAGGAAACAGACCGGAGAGCTGCTTGAAGAAGATCTCGAGAGGGCCCGTAAAGAGCTCGAGAGAGCCCTTGAGGACGACCATGATGATCATGACCATCCACCCGGCGAGCCGCATGAAGATGAAGAAAAGCATGAGAGGCAGCCGGCCGAGGCCGGCAAGATCCTCGACCAGGGCAAGATGAAGCAGGCCATCGAGGCCATGAAGGGCGCTGAGGCCGCGCTGGCGGGCAAGGGACAGGATGGCAAGGCCCAGGCCTCCGCCAGGGCCGCGGAGGCTCGTAAGGCGCTTGAGGAGGCGATCGGGTCTTCCCGCCAGGAGCTTGAGGAGAGCAGGAATAACCGCGACTTCCCCTCGCTGAAAAAAGAACAGGATGGAACGAAACAGAAGACCCAGGACCTGCTGGAAAAACTTTCCAAGCGGGTACCCGGAGTTTTCTCGCCAGAGGGAGGAATTCCGGGAAAAGGAGATGTCGCCAAGGCCTCTGAAAAGATGTCGAGCGCATCCGAGAGCCTCTCCGGGGCAAAGGCGGGTCAGGCCGCGGGCCAGCAGGAGGAGGCTGTCGAGGAGCTCGAGAAGGGTCGTGAAAAAGTGGAAGATACCCTCGAAGCACTCCAGGAGGCCTTCAGGAACCAGCTTATCGCCTACCTGAAGGAAAAATTCACTTACATGCTCGCCCAGCAGAAATCAGCCTCCAGCTCCACCAGATCGCTCGACCTGAAGCTCCGCGCCCTGAAGCTGGCCGCTGGAGGGGAACAGCCCGAAATCGATATCAAGGACCGCCAGTTGGCCAAGCGACTCGCAGCCTCGGAGCTCAAGCTCTCGGCCGTCTGCGACGATGTCCTCGATGTGCTGAGCGAGGACGGAACCACCCTTGTCTTCCCGGAGATCGTGGTCGAGCTCAAGGCGGACCTCGAGCAGACCAGTGAGCTCCTCGACAATCTTCAGACGGGTGATTCAACCAGGATGATTCAGAAAGACATCGAGGACACAGTCAGCGAGATCCTCGCGGCCCTCGAGGACGCCGCGAAGAAACCGCCGCCGCCAAGCCCCAATAAGGGAAGAGAAAAGAAAAATCAGAACAGCTCCGCGCCCCTCCTGGCCAAGTCAGCTGAGCTGAAGATGGTTCGTGCTCTCCAGCTCAGGGTCAACAGGAGAACCAGCAGGTTTGACACCGCTCGGAAATCAGTTGATCTGTCAAGCGAGGCCCGGTCCCAGCTTCGCGAGATCGGCCGTAAGCAGAAAGAAGTTGAGAAGCTTTTGCGCAAGATTGCCCGCTCGGTCGGACAATAGACCGCCTGGAGGCGTCCCTGGAGCTCTTCTCAGTCTTTTTCTTTGACCTTATGCTTCCCAGTACAACAATAGAACTGTTCAAATGTTTTGTAGCCTTCACGGCTGGTTTTTTCCGGTGAAAACATGTCCCCTGAAAAACTGCTCCGCTTCATAACCCTGGCGCTGGCGCTCCTGGTGTCAGTACCTGGCGGTGCCCTGCTTGCGCAGCATCCCAGCGACTTCACCAGCCGTGACAAAACCGAGATTTTTATCCAGCACCTGGTCAAGACCATGAAGCTTGATCCGACCAGGTACCGGGCCATGGTTCTTGAATACGAGATCGGATCGGCTCTGCGCGATTTCTCTCCAGAGCTTGCCGCTGATCTCGATAGCGCCGACTTCATCCAGAACAGCCTGCGCGAGCTCTACGCCGGCTACGACAAGGCCTGCAAGGCGTTTGAGAACACGGCCGACAGCGAAGCCCTCGCTCTTTTAGGTAAAATCGACGACAAGGCGCTTGGCGATCGTCCGAACCCCTATCTCCGTGCCTACGGCCTGCTGCTCCAGGCCGAGATCGATTTCCGCGGCAAACGGTATGCGAAGGTCATCGAGAACTGCAACCTGCTCACACACCAGGCCAGGACCCTGCTCCTGGCTGACTACCGGGTCTGTGAACTGATCGCTCTTTCCTTCAACGGACTCGGGGAATCACTCCTTGAGTTCTCCCAATACGCCCTTCTGCTGACTGATTATAAAAACCTCCCGGATGCCATCAAGAAGCGGGCTGAAACCCGGATGGGGCAATTAAAAGACGAGAACGGCAAACCTCTGCAGACAGTGGCCGGCTGGATGAACCGGGTCGAAAAGCTCATCTCAAAGGAAGTTACCGGTGAGGCTCCCACCCAGAAACAGGAACGCGGCATTGTCACCGCCCTCGACAAGCTCATCGAATTGCAGGAGGCTGTTGAACGACAGACCTGCCCCGATTGCGGCAAGGGCGGCTGAAGCGGCTGCGGCAACGGCCCCCCGGGAGGGAGCCAAAAAAGTGCCAACCCGGCGAAGATGTCCAAGCTGCCCGAGGGAGGCGAAGGCATCGTCAACCTTCGCAACACCGCGAAGAAAAGCAAGGGGTCCATCTGGGGACTTCTCAAGGACAGGGATGCCTCCCGGGCCTTGAAGAGCTTCGGCGGGAAGCTCCCCCCCCGCTACGAAAAGCTTCTTAAGGAATATTACGAAGCCCTCTCAAAGGAACCCTGATTTGTCCTTCCAGGCAGCCGGGAGACACAGGTCGCCCGTAAAGCTTACGCTCCTGGCGTTTGCGATCCTTTATTCATTCTCCTCTCCTCTGGAGGCGGAGGATCCACCGACAAGGCCTCGCGCCGCCGTCATCGTCCAGGTAGCCTTTGCCGATGGAAGAAACATCGAGGGCGAGCTTGAGAACTTCTCCGAATCGGAGCTCTCTCTTCACGGCAATCCTGCCCCCATCCCGCTTTACGAGATTCACGAGATTCGCATCGGCTCCACCCCTCCCGGAAAAGAACCCGACTTCTCTACCGGAGCCATTGTGGCTTTTGGAAGCGGAGAGAAAATTCTCGGACGGGTCACAGAGATCGGCAACGAAGCGGGCGGACCTGTAGCCACCATCAGCCTGGGTGAAAAGTTCTCCCCGGTAACGGGACGACTCGCCTCCCTGGCAGGCTTCAGGCTCAGGGAAAAATACCCTGACGACCCGGTATTCGAAAAGACTCTCGAGGCCCCCCCGCCACAACAGGATATTTTCATTCTCAGAAGAGCCGGCCTCCTCAGCGCGGCCGGGGTCTTTCGCGGACTCGACAGGGACTACCTGCAGGTCGAAATAGCCGACAAGAAGAGCCGGGTTCGACGCCAGTTGGTCCATGGCGTCATCCTCGCCCCGATTGCGGCAAACAGAAAAGAGGCAGATCCCCCGGCGCGCCTGGAAATCCCCGGCCAGGGCCGGCTGCCGGCCTACCTGCTGGGAATCGAGAGGACGAAAGAGGAGACCTTCCTTCTTTTCCGGTTACCCCTCTCGCCGCCGCGGGAAGTGCAGAAGATTCCGTTCTCTTCCCTCTCAAGGATACTTCCCGCCAGCGACAAGATCGTATTTCTCTCGAGCATCAAGCCTGACAGGGTCAAGGAGACAGCCGTTCTGGGCAGAGGCTTCCCCTATCGCAAAGACCTCAGCGTAAGTGGAGCTCCCCTGCGCCTGAAAGGAAAAACCTACCGAAGGGGTCTAGGTGTACATTCTCGCACTGTTCTTGAATACGCGCTCAATGGCAACTACACGACCTTCGCCGCCATCATAGGATTAGATGACTCTTCGCGCGGAAAGGGTTCTGTCACATTTGTGGTGTCAACCGATGGAAAAGAACTCCTGCGTGAAAACTTCGATTCCAGCAGGGCCCCCCTGCCGATATCATTTCCGGTCTCCGGAGCCAGGAAGCTCACCCTGCTGGTGGATTACGGATCCGACCAGCTCGATCTCGGAGATCACGCCGACTGGGCCAACGCAAGGCTGACAAAATGACAACCAGCAGCCATAATCTGAAATCATGAAAGCTACAATCTATACACTGATGTTCCTGGCGGGCACCGCTTCAGTCCAGGCCCAGGATCCAGCGGACACTGATAAGAAGGCGGCTCGCTCGATCCGCTGGAGAGAGAGCTATGCCAAGGCCCTGGAGGAATCCAGGAGCACCACAAGGCCCCTGCTCATAGATTTTGAGGCCGACTGGTGTGGATGGTGTAAGAAGCTTGACCGAGAGACCTTCGGAAACGGCCAGGTCATCCAGCTCGTAGAGAAGCTCTTTGTCCCCGTCCGGATCGACACAGACCACGAGCCTGGGCTCGCGGCAAAGTTCGCGGTCAAGGGCCTTCCGACGATCCTGCTCCTCAGCCCGAATGAGAAGGAGCTTCAACGCCTGAGCGGGTTCCGTCCCGCCGAGAAATTCCTCGGTGAATTACGCCAGACCATCAAGACGGCGAGCTCCCTGGGGGAACTCGAGAAGGCCGTAAAAAAGAACCCGGCCGACCTTGGCGCGATCCGGGCCTGGGCAAGGGCCGTGTTCGCCTCAGGGGACGAGGATCGGGCCGAAACCATCCTTGCGGATGCTCTTCAGAAGAACCCGGGCGACGCAGCCATTCTCCTCGAGATTGCCGACATCAAGAAGGCTGGCGGCCAGCCGGCCGCCGCGCGCAAGCTCTATGACCAGATCCTGGCCCAGGGAGCGGGAAAAGCCGGCGACAGCTTCCGCAGAGCCCACCTGCCCCTGGCTAAAATTCTGCTTGGAAAAAAAGATTACCAGGGAGCCATCCAAATCCTGACAGCGTATACCGGACAGGAGAAAAAAGACCCCGGCATGGTCGAGGCTTTCTTCCTCAGGAGCTATGCCTACTCGGTGCTCGACCGCGACGGCAAGGCGCTTGCCGATCTGCGCAAGGTTCTCGCCCTGGATCCCGATGGCGACTACGGCGCCCGGGCCGCTTATATCATCGATCTTGTTGACCAGAAAAAAGACTGACAAACGGACCCTCTCATGCTGATTCCACCCGAAAAAGATCCCTTCCCTAGCGCTCGACACGATGCCGAGGCTTCCAAATCTTCCCAGGACATTCCGCAGACACGGTCCCATGCCTACCGGCTCTCTTTCCTGGATGAAGACTTCATGCTGCGCGAAGAGCTGCGGCCCGTCAGGCTGCAGCTGGAATTGCTGAAACCAGAGCTCATCCAGCAGGAACAGAATATCCGCTCAACCGTGGTTATCTTCGGCAGCGCCAGGATTCCCGACCGGGAAACTGGAGAGATGAAGGCCGCCCAGGCGGAAGCAGCGCTCGCGGAGAATCCGGAAGACGAGAAGCTCCAGAGACAGGCGGAAATTGCCCGCAATGTCGCGGACAAGGCCGTTTACTACGAGCAGGCGCGCGAGCTTGCGCAGGTCGTATCGCAGCACAGCCAGGAAGACAGTCATCTGGACCTGGTGGTCATCACCGGAGGCGGCCCGGGTATCATGGAGGCCGGTAACCTGGGAGCGCACGACGTCTCAGCCAAGAGCATAGGGCTCAATATCGTCCTGCCCCATGAACAGGCGCCTAATTCCTATATTTCCCCCGATCTCTGTTTCCAGTTTCACTATTTCGCTATCCGCAAGATGCACTTCCTGATG
>DCKY01000233.1:1460-23185 GCA_002320775.1 Planctomycetes bacterium UBA1662 | reverse complement strand
GGAGAAAATCCGCACAAGCGGCCGACAACTGCGGATAAAGTTATGATGGAGCGGCTTCACTCCCCCGCGATGCGTATTCCAGGCATCGCTGCCGAGATCCTGGACGGCCTTGCGAACCGCTGTAACCGATGTATCCGGCTCCATCGGCTCTCCAAAGCTGATCGTCACCGGGTAGGGAATCTTCTTGGGAATCTTGGTCAGGAAGCGACCGCCGGAGCGGCTGAAGATGCTGCCCCAGACACCGTCGAGGTTCACCGGGATGATGGGAGCGTCTCTGCCCTTGACGATGCGCTCGAGACCGCGCTTGAAGGGCTGCATCTGGCCGGTACGGGTGATCTGGCCCTCACCGAAAATACAGACGAGGTGACCATCGTCAATATGCTGCCCCGCATCCCGCATGGCCTTGAGGATCACCCTCGGACCACCGGAAGAGGAAACCTCGATGGCCTTGAAGGCTCTGAGGAAGGGGCCGTAGATGGGATGTTGGAAATAGGAAGACTCGACGATGAAGCGAATCGGACGATCGATGCTGGCGACCAGGAAAAGCCCATCAACAAAGGAAACATGGTTTGGAACCAGCAGGGCGCCGCCCTCAGAAGGCACGTTAGCCCCTCCGACGACTCGCAGCCTGTAGAAGGTGCAGGAGAAGAAAATAAGCAGCAGGCGAATGAAGGCGTCCGGAACCTGGAAGAGGGACCACACCGTCGCGGCGGTGGTCAACAACCCGGCTCCGATGAAGAGCCCGTCAACACCGACCTTGAGTGTCTCGGGCTCGGCGCCAACGATCCACTCCGGGGCGATGGAACCCAGGTTGGCCAGCAGGATCCCCAGCAGGTTTCCAATGATGCAGCCGGCGAAGGTGAAGAGATTGCTGACGGCGATCACCGAGCCGCGATGCTCCTTGGATGCCTGCCACTGCAGAAGCGCATTGAGCGGAATCAGGATGAAGCCGCTGCTGATACCAACCATAAAGAAGCAGAAGAGCGAGCCCTTGAAACCCGGAGACAGGAGTCCCATCAGCAGGGTGAAAAAAGCCATGCCCAGGGCGCCGAGTGGAATAAATCCGTACTCGACCTTTCCCTTGGATCCCCGGCCGCAGATGTAGCTTCCGATCGCGATACCGATGGCGAAACATCCCATCAGCAGGCCATTGTTCCTCCAGACCCCTTCAAGATCACTGACCAGTTCTTCACCCTTGACGATGGCCACCGGTCCGAGAAAACTCGCTATGCCCCAGTAAAAAGCGAGGCCGAGAATCGCCAGCCAGAGTGGCCGCTTGGAGCGAATATCCCGCCAGGCTGTACGCAGGATCAAGCCGATACCGGCGGGAGATCCGGCGGGAGGAACGCGGGGGATGGTGAAGCTGGTCAACAATCCCACCACCGAAAAGAGCGCCATCACTCCACCGGCAATCCAGACCATGTTCTTTCCATCAACCAGCCAATTTCCCTTGGCGACCCCCAGGTAAGGCACCATGGAGCCCATGGCCAGGGTACCTCCTACGATCGCCGTGATCGTAAAAAGCTCCAGCAGGCCATTGGCGTGGGACAGTCCCCGATGGGAAACCAGCTGGGGAACGATACCGTACTTGGCCGGACTGAACAGGGCGCTCTGGGCACCGAGCCCGATGAGCACCAGGATAAAGATCATCATGTGGGCCTCCGGGTTCTTCCACAGGAAGAACAACCCGGTTGCCATCAAGGCCAGCTCCAGGAACTTCATCGAGATGATCACCGAGCGCTTGCTGAAGCGATCGGCAATATAGGCGGACGGAAGAGTGAAAATGAACAGCGCCGAGGTCAGGGCGAGAAAACTCCAGGTGACCCAGTTCAGGTTGGCGGTTTCGTTCCCCTGCCCGGCAATGTAGACGCTGTTCATGCCAAGCAACAGCACGAGCTGCTTCCAGGCATTGTCGTTAAACGCCCCGAAGAACTGCGTGACCAATAATCCGCCCAACGGGCGCTTGGTTTCTTTACTCAAACTGGAGACTCCTCAGGCTGAATTCCATTCGCAGGCAAAACAATAGTCCCGAGCAGACTATATATTTACCCTCTATCGCCCTCAAACTCTACCGGGAAGCAACGCTGAAATTCAGTCACTGTCCCGGCGAGCGGTATAGAGTGAGTCCAGCGGCACGGTCCCGCAATCCTGCTCCACTCCATCGGGCCAGGTGATGACGAGACGCGCCTCGGCCGTCCCCGCGCCCAACCCGAAATGAACACGGTGGGAGTTGGCCGACTGAAAGGGTCCGCCGCCGCGCAGCCAGCGCCTCGCTGACCGCCCTCCATGCCGCAGCTCGACCAGGCTTCCAAGTCCCCGGCGATTCATCGAACCGGGACGATCATCCCGCAGCTCTACGAGGAGCCAGCGATTCCCCTCCCCCTGTTCATTTCGCAGCAGGCGCAGAGGTTCGTTCAGTCCCCCAACGATAAAGTCGAGATCCCCATCTCCATCGAGATCGCCGCGAACGGCGGTACGATCACGGTGAGCCTCATCTATCCAGGAGCCGGCCGTCGAAGATTTATCGACAAGCGAGAAGCGTCCTTGATCCTGCTCAAAGAGCAGCGGACGCTGCAGGTAGGGCGAATCCATGCTCTCGGGAGTAGCCTGCGGGAAGACATGCCCGTTGAAGACCACGAGGTCCTCATCCCCGTCCTGGTCAAGGTCGCTGAAATCGCAGGCCCAGCCAAGGCTGGTCATCGAGACCCTGCCAAGCCCCCAGGCACGAGTCCTGTCGGCGAAGAAGGAGCCATCAAGATTCAGATGCAGGGTGTTGGTGTCGCCTGAGAAGTTGGTTGTGAAGAGATCAGGGAAGCCGTTGCCGTCGACATCGCCCACCGCGATCCCCATTGTCGCCTGGGAGGCGCCATCTGAATTAGCCGAGACGCCGCTCTCGATTCCCACCTCGCGGAACCGTCCGCCGCCCTGGTTGCTGAACAGGTAATTTCCCATCGAGTCGTTGCCGACGAAAATATCCTGTCGCGAGTCTCCGTTGAGATCCAGGATGGCGACGTTCAACGCGTAGGCGGGCCGCACCGAATGGATGCCGGAACTCTCACTCGAATCCCTGAACCGCCCAGCTCCCAGGTTCTCGTAGAGGATGTCATGCTGGGCCGCGAGCCCGAGAGGGCCGCCGAGAACCTCGGTCTTTTTGAAAGTCGCCCGCGGCGGCGGATTCGCCGGGTCGAAGGCGAGATAATTGCAGACATAGAGATCGAGATCCCCATCTCCATCGGTATCGGCAAAGGCGCAGCCTGTGCCCCAGCCCCCATCGGAGACACCGGCTTCCCCGGAGACATCCTCGAAGCCCTCACCCGCCTTATTGCGCAGCAGGACATTGGGTCCGTAGCAGGCGACGAAGAGATCGTCATGGCCATCCCCATCGTAGTCCCCCACCGCCACGCCGAAGCTCCAGCGTCTCAGGCCAAGCCCGAGCCGGGCCGTCGCATCGACAAATCTCAACCCCCCTCGATTCTCAAACATCCTGCAGCCCGGCCCCTTCTCGGGAGCTTCGAGGGTCGCCCCGTTGGGAGCGAAAACATCGAGATCGCCGTCTGAATCAAAATCGATGAGAGCCAACCCACACCCCTTCACCTCGAGAATCTCCCTGGAGGGCGTGCCGCCTGAGGTCAGCGACAGGTCGAGCCCAGTTGAGCCGGCATCGAGCTCACGCATGCGAATGCCGCCCTCGCCGACCGGCGAATTACGCTCAGCGCAGCCGCCAAGCCAGAAGATGCAAAGCAGAGAGAGAAAGAGCCTCAAGATCCCGTCCTCCTCTTCCCGGAAGCCCCGGCAAGCGCCTGGTGCCGTTTCAGGGCAGCCTGCGCGGCCTCCTTCTCTCCCAACCGCAAAAGCACACGGTAAAGCTTGTAGTGGGCGTTGAAGTGTCCGGGCCAGATCCTCACAGCCTCTTCGAGATCTTTCCTCGCCAGCTCGAGCCGGCCCTGCAGGATGTGAACCTCGCCAAGCCTGGCTATCGTCTTCGCCAGCTCCTTCTGCTTCTTCGAATTCGCATCCTGGATCCTTCGGGCATTGTCGAGGAGGGACTCTGCCTCGCCAAGACGATGGTTCTCAAGCGCAATCAACCCCAGCGCGAACCAGGTCGAGGCGACCCGGGGAGCCTTCTTCGCGTGCTCCCGGAAGGCCTCCTCCGCCTCACCCAGCCGGCCGAGGTGATAGAGTGCCCAGCCATAAAAATGATGAACGCTCTCGCTGCCGGCAAAGCCCGCCCGCGAACTCAGAACAACCTCGAAGCCCTTGCGAGCCTTCTCATAGCGTTTCTGCCGATGCCAGGTAAACGCCTCCAGGAATCGGCCGCGGTAGGAATCGGGGTGGTCCGACAGTACAGCGGCGATGATCTCCCGGGCCTCGTCATACGAGCCCGCGGTGATCTTCAACAGCGCCTGCTCCAGGCGGGGATCGCTGTCCCCCGCAGATGGAGGGAGCCTGCTCTCCCTGGAGACCCGCTGGACCGCGTCTCCCTCCTCCCGGCAGCCGGGCAGGAAGAAACAGAGTGCCGCGAGGAAAGACGCGAAAAAAGAACGCACGTCAGCTCTCCTGCTCATTGGACCGGATGAGAACATCGTGTATCGCCACATGATCGGGAGCCTCGAGTATATGAATGACGGAGGCGGCGACATCGCGGGGATCCAGGACCCTGTAATCCGGCAGTCCGGCAGCCACCTGCTCCGCGTCACCGCGGTAGAAGACCTCGTGAAACTCGGTGGTCACAAACCCGGGGGAAATCTCGCTGACACGCGAGGGGCTGCCCAGGGCGCGCAATTCCTGGCGCAGGCATTCGGTGATGGCGCGTACCGCGAACTTGGTGGCGGCGTAAAAGCCGCCCCGAGGCGGTATCCGGTGTCCGGCCATGCTTGAGACATTCACGATATGACCGCCTCGTTTCTCATCGAATGACCCGAGCGCCTCGCGGCAGGCCACCGTCAGCGCCAGGACATTCACCTCCAACATCTCTCGCCAGTCCTCCGTAGCGCCATCATGGAAGCTCGCCTTGCGCCCGAGGCCGGCGTTGTTGATAAGAATATCCAGCCCTCCCCAGCGAGCTCGTGTCTGCTCAAAGATTGCCGCTATGTCCTGGTCCTTGCGCAGATCGGCGGAGACCAGCAGGGGCTCCTCTCCTCCATCCCCGGTGATCCGCGCGCTGAGAGTCTCGAGGCGATCCATCCTGCGAGCGGTGAGCGTCAGACGCGCCCCCCGCGAAGCCAGCTCCAGGGCGATGGCCTCACCGATTCCGCTCGACGCTCCGGTGACAACCGCGATGCTTCCCGCCAGGCTCATCTTTCACGCAATCCTTTCTTGTCGTCCAACAGGTCAAAATCGCCCACCTGTGGCGTTATATACTGTCCAATTAAGCACAGACCCCGCGGTCGTCATCGTCGAAATTCGCTGGTCAGCCAATAATTACTCTCTCACAGAAGAGAAGCCCATCTTCAGCTACCAGCGCGGCCGCGACCGCTCCCCTCTCGCTCTCTTGAAGCGTATCCGTTACTGTATCCCTGCACCATTTATGAGCCGCTGGCAGTCGCCAGGAGAGCGCGCCGCTTCTCAGCGACCAACTGAAAACAGTTCCTGCCGCACGGCGGGATGATCTTTGATGACAAACGAAAACACCCCGGGCAGCCCAGAGCTGAAAGACATCAAATTCGAGAAAGACCCGCGGGCCTGCAGAATCGTCTGCACCCTGGGTCCCGCGAGCTCGAGCCCGGAGGTGATTGAAGGACTCATCAAGGCTGGAATGAACGTTGCGCGCCTGAACTTCTCCCATGGCACCCGGGAGACCCACGAGAAACTCATCCGGAAGATTCGCTCGGCATCGTCAAAGACAGGACGCCCGATCGCCATCATGCAGGATCTTCAGGGACACAAGGTACGTCTCGGACACGCGAACGCCTCGAAATCCATTTTACTGAAGCAGGGAGATGAGATCTTCATTGGCCAAGGAGAAGAGATCACATCCGAACGCCTGGGGATCGATTATCTCGGGGCTGAGCGCTTTGTAGAACCCGGACACAGGGTCTTTCTCGACGATGCCAGGATTGAACTCGAGGTGATCTCCTGCCAGGAAGCGGAGCTGCTTTGCAAGGTGCGTAAGGGGGCCGCGGTTTCAAGCCGCAAAGGAGTCATCTTTCCCGACTCTGAGATCGAGTTCCCCATTCTTAACGAGAAGGACCTCGAGGATGCCCGATTTGGCGCGGACATGGGAGTCGACATGGTCGCCATGTCCTTCGTTCGATCTTCCGATGAGATCACCAGGATGCGCAAACACCTCGGGTCCTGTGGACAAAAAAAATCGTTCATCGTCGCCAAGATCGAGGACGGCACGGGCCTGCAAAACCTCGAGGAGATCCTGAAGGCCGCCAACGCCGTGCTCATCGCCCGGGGAGACCTCGGAGTAACCCTGCCGCGCGAAAAAGTCCCTGGAGCCCAGAAATCGATCATCTCGAAGGCCAACTCCATGGGAGTTCCATCCATCACCGCCACCCAGATGCTCGAATCGATGATCGACCATCCCCAGCCGACCCGGGCGGAGGTCAACGATGTCTACAGCGCCGTCCTTGATGGCAGCCACGCGATCATGCTGTCAGCGGAAACAGCGATGGGAAAATACCCGGAAGAATCCGTCGCGGAAATGGACCGCATAGCCCGAGAGGCCGAGCTCGAGTTGAACCACAGAAACCGCGGCGTTCACACCCCCGTAACCGGCAAGGAAGGTATCAACGATCTCCTGGCGGCCTCGGCGGTCATCTTCGCTGAGCATATGGCCGCGGATTGCATTCTCGCCTTCTCCATCGAGGGCACGACCCATCGCGCCCTGTCGACAGCATCGCCTACGGTGCCGCTGTACGGTGTCCTTGTCGACCGCTCCAACCTGCGCCAGCTCCTGCTCTACCGGGGCCCCAACCTGACCACGATGCCGCACGAAAACAGGCTCGATGAATTGGTGCCCCAGGCCCTGAAGAAGCTTCGAGACGACGGCGTTGTCGGCTCCGGCGACAAGATCATCATCGTCGCCAGGCAGCCTGAACCGGAGGCCGATGAGAGCTTCCTGCTGAAGCTCTCGATCCTGAGCTGACGCCTCACCTCCATCCGTTCCGGGCAATAAATTCAGGCAAGTCCCCGGCCTCAGGGCTACAATGCAGTTTCAGGATCTCATCTTATCCTCAGCCTCAGGACGACAACAAACCGATGACCAGGGCGCTGTTCTGCCTACTACTTCTCGCACATCCACAGGCTGACCCGGATGTTGAATTTCGCACCCGGCTGGCAAAAACCGACCCGGCCAATGGCGCCGCCCTGATTTCTCTCGGTGGATGGTGTGAGCAGCAAAAGCGCTCCAACTGGGCCGAGCGCTGCTACCGCATGGTCGCTGACCTTGGCGCCAAAGAAAAAAACTACCCGGAGGCAGTCTACCGCCTCGCCCGGATCGAGATCGAAAACAAGCTCTACACCCGGGCCTACAAGAGACTCAGAGAGCTCACCGGCCGCTTCAGCCATCCGGCAGCCAGCGCCCTGCTCAAAAAGGCCCAGACCGAGACGAGCCGCAAACAGCGAGCCCTTGTCTCTGAAGGAGACAAGCTCTACATCGCGGCTGAACTTGCCGAGGCGCGCGTGAAATATACAGAAGCCTTCGCCCTCCTGCCCGAGGATTCTTCGAGCGCCGACTTCATTCCACGTAACAAGGTTCTCGAGAGGCTGGCGCTGTGCGCGGACAAGATCGATGATGAACACTTCAAGGAGATCTTTCAGCCCAAGAAGCGGAGCATTCGCGCCTGCGAACGCTGCGCCCGCCATGGAGGGTTCCTCAAATGCACGACCTGTCTCGCCACCGGGGCGCAGGACGCAACCTTACGCGGAAAACCGATCAAGGTCGCCTGCAGGCGCTGTACCGGAGTCGGCTACACCTTCTGTCCGGACTGTAAGGGCATGCAATACAAGACCCAGAGCTACAAGATCACAGCCAAGGAGCAGGAGGCTCTCACCAGGGTTCTGACCCAGGTGCGTGAGAAGAAGGTGCTCGAACGCCCCCTGTCCCAGGCGATCAAGACGGTTCAGAAACTGGTTCTCAACACCAGGGAGGCCGCGACCCTCGATTATTTCCGGGCGATAACTCCCAAGTACTCTCTCTCTCACCGTCTGCGCAACCAGCTGGGCCCCCTGCCAACCTCGACGGAGGCGGTCAAGGAGGCGAGCAGCCACTGGGAGGCCGCCAAGTACAAGCTCCCGCTCAAGGCCAACTTCATGCTCGCGTTCACCTGCGAATTCACATCCTGGCTCACAAGCTACGACATGCTGCGGGCACGGAACAAGGTCAGCAACTTTTCCGAGGCGCCATCGCTGCGCTCGCCGCCCCCGACCGTGCTCAGCCCGGAGCTCCTTTCCGCCTTCCCGGATGCGAACACCAGGAAGTGGCTCACCGTCACGGGGCTCCTTGATGGGCACGAGCTGGACCCCAGCGGAAAAAACAAGTCGAGGCTGTCGATCAAGGGAGCCATCCAACACAACGTGAACTTCTTCATCTGGCGCCCGGAAGCGAAGAAGGAACTCCAGCACCTGGCCGCGAATGGCTGGCTGCTGAAGGTCGGGGGACTTCCCAAGTATTACCCATTCGACATCCACAGGAAGCTCGCGGCCGCGCCGCGGGGACACAAGGTGACCCTCGTCGGCCGGTTCCTCAGAAATCCGCTCGGCCATCCGAGAAACTGGTTCGAGATCTGGGACCTTGAGATCGGCTTCAGCCCGCGGCAGGAAGAGATGTACAGCATCCTGCGAGAGCCTGTGGAGATCTCCTTCCCCTCGCTCGAGATTCGAAAGCTCGGTAATTTCCTGCGCTGGTTTGGAATTCGAGTTCAGCTGAAGGGGATCCCGGGCGACGGCAGGCTGAACTTCGAAGCGAAAGGCTGCACCATCGGACTCCTCATCGACAGGATCTCCAGGAGCCTCGGAACACGCTGGTACTGGGATGAAGGAAAGGTTGTCTTCAGCAGGAAAATAACCCGCAGCCAGGCAGAAGACGTCAAGCTGGTGCTCAGCCGCCTGCGAAGCGAAGACACCGGCAAGCTCGTTGTTCATTCCGGAACGCGGTCGACCGACCAATCCGTCCCGACCAGGCCAGCCATCATTCTCCCCGCCGGCACGACGGCCCTCGAAGAGCTTGCCGGCAAAGCACTTCTGTCGATGGACTATGTATTGGCTGGAAAATGCTACAAGAAGCTTGAGGAGATCCCCGAGAACCGCGAGCACCTGAGACGGCTGCGGCGACAACGCTACCGGATCGCTCTCATGCATGCGCTGACCCGCCAGACACCGGTCAGCCAGTTGGTCGGCGCCAGGGATCTCTACGAGATCAACTACCGCAACTCCGCCGGGGAGTTGATGAAGCGAACCGTCAGGATCCTGCGGCGGGACAAGGAACATGTCTGGATCCAGTCCGGATATGGAGAGCAGGCCCGGCTGCCGAGGTCGGGCATCCAGCAGGAGAGATCCCGTACCCCTGAGGAATGGCTCGAAGGCAAGCAACAGGAGCTCCGAAAAAGAGGCGGCGAGCTTGATAAAAGCGGACAATACGGCTACCTCAATGACCTCTTCTCACTGGCCCTCTTCGCCAAGACCAACAGGTTGAATGCCGATGGCACGAAATTCCTCGACCTGGCCTTCTCGAGCGCCAACTTCGGCTGGCTGCTGGGAACCTATTTTCCCGACGATGCCGAGCGCCTTACGCGCTTCTGGAAGAAAGGCACCGGGCGGACAGACCCCTTTGCGAAATCTGCCGTGGCGAAAAAACCGCCGGAGGAAAAGCCTGAAGAAAAACCCGGTCGCGGCGGCGGCCAGCCCGTCAAGGAGCTCGCCACGAACACCCCCCTGCCAGGCGCTCCCAAGGCCCTGCTGGACCATGGACTCACGCACTACCGAAAAGGTCGCGAGTACCTGGCCCGTTCTCTCCCGGGAATGGACAACGCCTTAGCGAACAAAAAACTCGCTCGCGACCATTTCGAGGTGGCGCGTGAAGCTTCACAAAAGCTCCTCAAGCTCAAGCCGAAGGACACCACAGCCCGTGACCTGTCGAGAAGCTCGGCTCTCATGGTCCATACCTGCGCCAAGGACATGGGCTTCTTTGACTGAGAAGTCATCCGGAAGAGGCTGGAACCCCCTGCAAGGAACCCTTCTATGGGTTAGAATGAATTATCGCGCGGGAGTGAATAGGCACCTGGTGGGCCTCCGGGACTTCAAATCCTAGGTATCGTGCGAACAACACGGTAGGTGGGTTCGATTCCCATGCACTCCCGCCATTTTTTCTCTTCGGATCCCTTCGGATATGTATGACCTCATCGGCGACATCCACGGGCACGCCACCGAGCTCAAACAGCTGCTGGAAAAGCTCGGCTATACGCTTGAAGAGGACATCTATCGCCACCCGGAGCGAGAGGTCATCTTCCTCGGTGACTTTATCGACAGGGGCCCGGAAATCCTCGAGGTGCTCCAGCTCGTTCGGCCGATGATCGATTCAGGAGAGGCGAAGGCCGTCATGGGCAACCATGAGTTCAACGCGCTGGCCTACCATACTGAAGATCCCGGGCAGCCCGGCAAGCATCTGCGCAAGCACAACCGGAAAAACAACAACCAGCACCAGGACACCATCGATCAGCTTGATGGAGAAATCGAAGACGCTGTCGAATGGTTCCGTACGCTGCCCATGTGGCTCGAGCTGCAAGATGACGATGGAAACCCCCTCCGAATCGCCCACGCCTCCTGGGATGACCGACAGCTCCAGGCCATCTCCAGTTGCCTGAAAAAGTACGATGGCGTCACGACCGGGTTCCTGGCCGAGGCGAGCAGGGAAGACTCTCCGCTCTACGAGGCTGTCGAATGCATCCTCAAGGGCCCGGAGCTTCGCTTGCCGTCCGGACAGGAGAATCTTGACCCGGATGGAACCGCTCGGAACATGTTTCGTATCCAGTGGTACAGATCTCCGCGGCAGAAGGAGACCTGCGGCAGCTACGCCCTGCCCCCGGGACCGAACCCGGCTCCATTGACCGCGGAGATGATGCGGCAAGGCCGGCGAGCCTGCCAGCCCTACGCCCCGGACAATCCACCCGTCTTCGTCGGGCACTACTGGCTCAGGGGAGAGCCCGAGCTGCTCGCAGCCAACGTCGCCTGCGTGGACTACAGCGTCGCCAGGGGAGGCGCTCTCTGCGCCTATAGATGGAATGGCGAACAGAAGCTCGACGCCCGGAACCTGGTCTCCGTAGGCGCCATCTCCTGACAACAATCCTGCCCTTGCGTCTCCTCCCCGGACTCCAGATGCGAAGGTGACAAACCGGTCCTGATTCCTTACTATTCGTGCTCTCAGAGCGAGTGGAAAGGAACTCCTCCATGCCGGTGGAAATCAAGATGCCCCAGATGGGTGAGAGCATCACCGAGGGGACCGTTATCAAGTGGTTTGTATCCGCAGGCGACCCCATCAAGCGGGATGAACCCCTTTTCGAGATATCAACCGACAAGGTTGATACCGAGATCCCATCGCCGGCCAGCGGCTACATTGCCGAGGTCCTGGTCCAGGTGGGAGAGACTGTTCCCGTCGACACCCTGGTCTGCATCCTGACCGAGGAAAAACCTGATCCCTCCGAATTGAAAAACACATCTGCCGCGGCAACCGGTGAAACAGCCGGAGCGGGAGAAGCTGCCTCGCCCGCCCTCGGAGCCGCAAGCGAAGGGGAGGATAAAACCTGGCTGTCTCCCGCCGTGCGCAAGCTGGTGCGCGAACATGGAATCGACGCATCCGAAATCCAGGGGAGCGGTGAGGGAGGACGGCTGAGCAGAAAAGATGTGCTCAACTACATCGAGAGCCGCAAAGGATCCCCTTCAGCCAGCGCAGAGGGGAGCGGTGAAGAGCCGGTCGCCATCCCCGGTGTCGACCGGGTTGAGCCCATGTCGGTCATGCGCCGCAAGATTGCAGAACACATGGTGCACTCCAAGAGCACCTCGCCCCATGTCTCGACGGTCCACGAGGTCGATTTCACTGATGTCGATGAGTTCCGCAAGAAACACCGGGCCGAATGGCAGGAACGCGGGGTCAAGCTGACCTATCTCCCCTTCCTGACCCAGGCCGTGGCCAGGGCGCTGATCGCATATCCGGACCTCAATGCCTCTCTCATCGACGACAAGATCCACTACAAGGGAGAGGTCAACATCGGGCTGGCGGTTGCCCTGGAGAACGGGCTCGTCGTACCCGTACTGCATCACGCCGACAAGCTGAGCATCGCCGAGATCGCCGCCGGGGTGAGCGACCTGGCAGACCGTGCCCGCAACAAGACCCTGAAACCTGGAGAGGTCCAGGGAGGCACCTTCACCATCACCAACCCAGGGGGCTTTGGCACCCTGATCGGCACCCCGATCATCAACCAGCCCCAGTCCGGGATTCTCTGCTTCGGAGCGGTGCAGAAGAGGGTGGTCGTCGTACCCGGAACCGACTCCATCGGAGTTCGCAATATGTCCTACCTGACCCTCACCTTCGACCATCGCCTGATCGACGGCGCCGTGGCCGACCAGTTCATGGAGAGCATCCGCAGAACGATCGAAACCGTCGACTGCACGCTCGATAAATAACAAGCCAATGCCCAGCCTGAGAACATCCAACGACGAAACGTTCCTGGTCATCAACGACAGCAAGAAGGATTCGGACCTGTTCTACGCCACCCGCTTTCTCGTGGGTGATCCGCTGATCTACATCGAACATGGCGACCGCAGGTTCCTCCTGGTCAGCGATCTCGAGTACGGCCGCGCCGAAAAAGAAGCGGATGTAGACGAGGTTGTCGGCACAGCGGAACTGGAGGCGAAACTTCGAGAAGAGGGAAAGGCGGCCCGGCTGACCTCGATCGCCGACCTGTTCCTGCAATCACGAGGCGGAACGCGAAAGCTCTCCGTTCCCGCCAGCATGCCCTACATCCAGGCAAGACAGCTCGGTGAGCTGGGCTATGAACTCGAATGCCGGGAAGACCCGGTTCACCTCGACCGCTGGATCAAGACACCTGAAGAGATCGAGTACATCGCGAGCAGCCAGAGGGCCGGTGAAGAGGCGATGGGGCTCGTCATCGAGACCCTGCGCGCGAGCGAGATCAGGGAGGAGCTGCTCTATCACGACGGTGAGGTGGTGACCTCGGAGCGGTTGCGCGTAATGGCCCAGAAGCTGCTGCTCGACAGGAGCTGCCAGGCGGAGGACATCATCATCGCGGCCGGGGACCAGTGCTGCGACCCCCACAACCGCGGAACGGGTCCCATACCGGCCAACCAGACGATCATCATCGATATCTTTCCCCAGTCGGCCGAGACCCGCTACTGGGGCGACATGACGCGCACGGTGGTCCGGGGCGAGGCATCCGAAGAGGCAAGGAAGCTCTACCAGGACGTATTTGCCGCCCAGGACTGGGCCATCAAGGAGCTCAAGGACGGCGCCTGTGGAAAGCGGATCCACCAGGGCATCGTCGAGCTGTTTGAAGAGCGCGGCAGCAGAACCGAGGAGCGCGATGGCAGCAAGGTAGGCTTCTTCCATGGAACGGGCCATGGCGTAGGACTCGATATCCACGAAAACCCGCGGCTTGGAAAGGTCGGCCACGAGCTCAAGGCAGGCCACGTCATCACCATCGAGCCCGGACTCTACTACCCCGGCGTCGGCGGAGTTCGCATCGAGGATCTCCTGGTTGTTACCGATGATGGGCATCACAACCTGACGAGCTTCCCCAAGGGACCTGAGACCTTCGAGATCTGAGACGCCGGGCCCTCCGGCACCCCTCAATCGCGCGGATCCTGCAGAAGCTTGAGCATCGCGGCAACCCGGTTCATGCGCCGACTGTCACTGCCGCCATGGTAGATATTGAGCAGGTTGCCAAGCATTCGACAGAGAATCACCCGGTCGTCTACCGCCTCAAGAAGCTCATCGCGGAAGCTCTCGCCGCTGGATGCGAGCAGCTCGACGCATTCCCTGACGGTGAGCAGGCGGCCGCCATGAAAGGGGTCGAGGAACTTCTCCGCCTGCTTGCCGGTCTCCGCGGAATCGAACTTCAGAATGAAATGCCCTGGAAGGGCGACCCCGTGAAGGGGCAGGCCGCAACGGCGGGCGACGAGCATGTACAGCACCGAGAGGCTGATGGGAATGCCCTGCTTCGTCTCGAGGATCCTGTTCAGGTAGCTGTTGTCCGCCTCGTAGTAGCCCTCCTCGTTACCCTTGAAGCCGGCATCCTTCGACAAGAGCTCGACGAGGGATGCCAGGCGAACATCGATGCCGCCCGCCGCCTCCGAACGGCTCTCGAGCGCGGCGGCAAATTCATCCAGGGCCCTGGAGCAGACCCCCGGGTCAAGCTCGGGGTATTCACTTCGAGCTATGAGAAGAGCTCCTGTCTCGAGATCCGGAGCGGGATCCCGGCAGAACTGAAGCCACTCCTTGAACACTTCCCGGCGATGGTATTCCAGCGCGAAACGCCCTGCCTGCCTCTTCACCTCCGGATCATCAGAGGCCTCCGCCGCCGCCTCAGCGCTCTCGAGCGCCTCCTTGCCCAGCTTCTCGAGATGGCCCCAGACCTGGGAGCGGATATCGATGTCATCATCTCCAAGAAGATGAATCAGCGCCTCGGTCCGGGTGCGGGGGGTGTTACCAGCCGTACCGGAATCCGTCTCGATGTCATCCTCTGTGCTCATGATTCACTTTTTACCTTTTTTCCTGCCCGGGTTCGAGAACTCAAAAGGAGATTCCTCCACCTCGCGGGCGCGCGGAACAAAGCTGGTTTATTTGCTGGATTTTCCCGATCGAAATGC
The DNA here is from genome assembly GCA_002320775.1 of Planctomycetes bacterium UBA1662. Lineage (GTDB taxonomy): Bacteria > Planctomycetota > UBA8108 > UBA8108 > UBA8108 > UBA8108. The sequence continues at coordinate 8,359 of DCKY01000233.1, read as the reverse complement.
GGGTGAGGAGTAAAATGCCGCGAGATCGGAGCCTTCCATCCATGCAACCTGAACAATTAGAGCTTTCCGGGACCCTCCGGAACTTCCTTCGCCTCGGCGTGGTCTTTCTCGAAGACATAACGAATGGCCCCCCCGCGGCCGGGCTGGCTCTTGAATTGGAGGAGCTCTGCGAGGAGCTGCGGCTCAGCTGCGCGAATCGCAAGCCCGCAGAGCTCGAGGCTGTCGCGCGCACCAGGAAGCTCTATCGCCGTATTGGAATCGATCCCACCAGGGACCGCCCAAGCTCTGAACGGCTCCTGCGCAGAGCTCTCAAAGAGCAGCCCCTCCCCAGGATCAACAGGCTGGTTGACTGCATCAACCTGGTCAGTCTCAAGCTGCAATGCCCCCTGGGGCTCTATGACTGGGACACGATCAGTCCGCCGGTGGCCGTGCGGGTCGGCCGGCCAGGTGAAGAGTTCAAGGCGATCCATGACCGTTCTATGAACCTGGAGGGCCGCTTCGTCTGCGTCGACCGGGAAGGTCCCTTCGGCAATCCCAGCCATGATTCTCACAGGACACGGGTCACCTCCGAAACCAGGCGAGCGCTCGCGATCTGCTGGTCCCCCTCCGAGAACCCTCGCCGTTATATCAACTCCGTACTCGAAGAGATCACCCGGACAGCCGGGGAGTACTGCGGAGCGCGCCTCGCCGCCAGCGCCATCATCTGAAGAGTCTTTCGGCGATAAGCGATTGAGACAGGAACCGCATCTGTCTATCCTTGGAGAGAAGCAGGAAAGGAGAGACTCTCAATGCGGCAACATCTAGTACAGGGGGATCCCGCCCCGGACTTTACCCTCAAGACCCCCCATGATGTCGAGATCTCGCTGCACCCGACCCTCCTGAAGGGAGCTGTCCTGCTGGAGTTCATCCGCGGTACCTGGGACCCCGCCTCCAGGGAACGGATCGCAGAGCTGGCCGCCTCCAGGGATCGATTCCGCGAGCTCAAGGGAACTCCCCTGGTCGTTTCCTGCGAGGACACCGAGGGCGCAGGCAAGTTCCTCGACGCGGGAACCTGTCCCTTCAGCCTGCTCATCGATGCTCATCTTGAAACGAGCCAGGCCTTCGGAGTCTTCCAGAAATTCTCCTGGGGAGCCGTCAATGTCGCGCGGCCGGCGAGCTTCATCATCGACCGCTGCGGCTTTGTCCGCCACAGCCGCACGGGATCCTCACCCATCGATGCCGCTCCAGTAGAGACGCTGCTGGAAAAGTTTGACGCGCTGCGAAAAGAAGAGGAGACGCGGGATCAGGCCTGATCCCCTCTCTCCAGCACGGCGAGCAGCCGGGAGTAATCTTCCGGAGTGTCGAGATCCTCCACCACCCCCGGGTTGGCCGAGGGAACGTACTGCACCTTCGCGGAGCGAACCACGTCGCGGGCCGTCTGGCCGGCCTCCAGCTCGAGAAAGCTGCCGGCCAGGGCGCCGCGGCAGAGGATCGGGTGGCCGCGGCGCTCCCCACAGACCGGCTGCAGGAGGTCGGCTCCCTCACCTTGCTCGGAGACAGCGGCCTCGGCGAGGGCGCGATAGTCGGCCTCGTCCACAAGAGGATAATCAACCGGATGGATAAAGAACCACTCGACCGCCTCTCCCGGCAGCGCGGCCAGCCTCTCAAGTCCCATCTTGAGCGAATCGATCTGCTCGCTGGCCGGATCCGCGTTCACCACCAGCTCGACACCCCGCTCCCCCGCAGGCAGGAAGGCCTCCATCACGTCAGCCAGGGCGGGGTTCACCACCACCACGCTGGTCCCGGTCACGGCCGCCCCCGCCGCGAAAACCAGCTCAATCACGTTTTGCTCTCCGAAGGGCAGCAGCGCCTTCGGCTGCCCCATCCGCGCCGCCTGCCCGGCGGCGAGTATGACCCTCCCGAAACGTATCGCGGCTCCTCCCTGGTCCATCATGGTTTCAAGCCTCCCCTCCCCTGGTAACGCGAAAAAATTCTTCCACCCTCTCCACCACCGCCGCGCTGGATGAGGCGAAGCAGTCAACCGGCGGCAGGGACTCCATGAAGGTCTTTCCGTAGCGCCGGGTGAGGATTCTCTGGTCAAGAACCGAGATCACTCCCAGGTCCGTCTTCGAGCGAACCAGGCGGCCGAAGCCCTGCTTGAAACGAAGAACAGCCTGGGGAATCGTATAGTTCTTGAAGGCGTTGATTCCCTTCGCGGTCAGCTCCTCGAGACGAGCCTCCTGCAGGGGTTCGGTCGGAACCCTGAACGGCAGCCGGGTGATGATGACCTGCTCGAGCGCGCTCCCCCTGACATCGACTCCCTCCCAGAAGCTGTCGGTTCCAAAAAGCACTCCATTGTCGCTGCTGGAGAATCTCTCGAGCAGCTCGGAGCGCTGGGTCTGCCCCTGGGCCATGGGATGAAAGCCCAGCTCCATGAGGGGCTTCTCGAGACGCTTGTACATCCTGCCAAGCAGGGCGTAGGAGGTGAAGAGCACAAAGGCTCTTCCCTTGCTGGCCTTCAACAGGTCAAAGAGGACCTCCGGCAGCCCCTCCTCGTAGCCCCCCTGGTCAGGAGCGGGCAGATCAGTTGGAACCACCATCAGGGCCTGGCGCTTGAAATCGAAGGGAGACTCGAAGCGCTTGAAGGAGAAGCGGTCGGCGGGGAGCTCGAGAAAGCCCAGCCTCTCACCGAGAAAATCAGGACGCCCGGCGACCGAGAGCGTGGCTGAGGTGAGCACCACGGCATCCAGCACATCGAAGAGCGCGTCGCGCAGGTCGTCGGCAATCGAGATCGGGGCGACAGAGAACCCAAGGGCTGCGCCATCCTCCCGCCCCCGGGCCTCGCGGTAGTCGAGCCAGCGTACCTGGGAATCATCCTTGAGATCGTTGAAGCGGGAAAAACCAGCGAGTGTCGCGGCCATGCGGTTACCGAAGCTCTCCAGCTCGAGCAGGACACTCCTCTGGACATCCTCGTGGACAGTCGAGTTCTCGACGGTCGCGCGCGCCTTGTCGTTCAGGCGGCAGATCTGCTCGAGGTCACCGCGGATTCCAAGCAGGTAGTCCCGGATGGAATTCCAGAGGTCCCACCGCTCAGGATCGGGCTGGTAGCGCATTGTCCGGCTCGAGCCCCCCCCGGAGCTTTGCTCCAGGGACAGCCACTGGGCCTTCAGCAATTCCTCCAGGTCGCCAAACTGGTCATCGATTGAAATGGCGATATCGCGCAGCTGAACAGCGTAGTCCTTCTCAATGGACTCGGCAGCGACGGGATCGCTGTTCTGACGCAGCTTTCTCGCCAGCAGCACCAGGGTGCCCCGGTCCTTTCGCATGGCCCTCATCCGCCCCAGGCGCTGGCGAATACCGCGCCTGGAGAACCGGGCGCCGAGATGCTGGCTGGCGACATCTTCGAGATGCTGGGCCTCGTCAAAAACCACCCTGGAATAGCCCGGCAGGATCAGGTCGAGCTGGTAATCCCCGGTCTGCCTCCTCACCGCGAGATCGGCGAAGAAGAGATGATGGTTGGCGACCACCACCTGGCAACGGCTCGCCTTCCGCCTTGCCTGGTAATAGAAGCACTCCTGGTAGAACTCGCAGTTGACCTTGAGGGACTTGTCGGTCTCTGAAAGAATCTTCTCCCAGACCTGCCGGGGCGGCTTCCAGGAGAGATCCGCGAGGCTGCCATCCCCGGAGGTATTGGCCCACTCGATGAGATCGCGAAGCAGCTCCTGGTCCTCCGTATCCTCCGGGACCAGGTCGAATTGCTCGGGAGCCTCCTTGACCCTGCGCTTGCAGGCGTAGTTGGAGCGGCCCTTGATGAGCGCGAACTCGAACTCGACAGGCAGGATTCCCGCGAGAAAGGGAAGGTCCTTCGACACCAGCTGCTCCTGCAGGTTGATGGTGCCGGTGGAAACGATCACCCGCTGCCTGTTCTTGACCGCCCAGAGAATACTCGGCACCAGGTAGGCGAAGCTCTTGCCAATTCCGGTGCCGGCCTCCGTGGCGACCACCCGGTTCTCGTTCAGCGAGCGGGCCACCTCGACAGCCATCTCTACCTGGCCCTCACGGCTCTCAAAACCATCGAGATGTTTCGAGAGCACTCCCCCGGGACCGAGAATGCCGCGCACCTCCTCGATATCGACCGGCTGGTGCTCGTCGCGAACGAACGGCTTGACCACGAGGTAATTCCGTGTCGCCTCATTGTCGATGATGACAAAACCAACCTGCCGGTTGCCCAGCTCGGAGGCCACAGCCAGATCGGCCTGGCTGGGCTGCAGGTCTCCGCTCGGATGGTTGTGGATCGCCAGGTCCCAGCTCTCCGCCCCGGCGAGAATGGCAGGCGCCGAGACGTTGTTTCCGCGCGCGAAAACCTCGACCTCAACAAGGCTGGCAACCGCCTGGGACTCGTCCCAGCGTACCTTCCCGAGGAAATAGACCTCGTTCCCGCGAGCCTGGGCGATGGCTTCGCGGAGGAAGCCCGCCGCTTCAGAAGGAATTTCGAGTTCAACCTGCTTCATCTTCCAGGCTCTTACCTCTAAAAAAAATACGCTGGTTCCCTCAACAGCGGAAACCGGGGAAAAAGATTATATTCAGCACGGGGTCGAATGTCTGCACGCGCTCCAGATGGAAGCCGCCGGCTCTCCAGCGTTCCGCCGAGTCGGGCGGGCATGACACGATGCCAAGCGCTCTTTACATCACAGGGAGACTGGGAGTCCATACGCCGCGCGTCTAAGACCTTTTAAAACTGTGATTTAGGTCAGCGTGACGATTTCCTCCCAAACGGAACAGCAATTGCGATTAAAGAAAGGCGCTCCCACGAAGAGTACTTGTTACGGGAGTTAGGAGAAGGATCATCAGCCTCAGGCGGCCCGGCCTTGTCGGCCGGAAAAGCGCTCGGCTGAATCTTCTAACAACTCTGAACTGGGAACCTCGATACCGTTTCTCTATTCCGGGCGGCTCCGGCCGCCCGGGAATTTCAACCCTTCAGCCAATCCAATAGCCTTTCCTGGCCGGACCCATCGGCGCCCTGACGTGAACCCCCGAAGCCAACCCTCCGTGTTCACAGCCACCGGCGAGCGTCGCATGGGTCCTTCTTATATAAGAAATTCCCGTGCGCGCAGACCGGCAATGACCTTCTCCATGACCCGGGCCTTGTTGAGCACGTAGTAGTGAATTCCCTCGACACCGGCCTCCAGGAGACCCGAGCACTGCTCGATGCACCAGTCCACCCCAACCTCGGCCGCGGCCTCCGGATCGGCGCCGGCCGCCTCCAGCCGGTGCTGCAGCTCGGCCGGGATCTCAGCCCCGCAGAGCCCGGCGATCTTTTCCACCTGTGCCTGGGAATGAATCGGCAACAAGCCTGGAATCACGGGGCAGGTGATCCCTCTCTTGCGGACATCCTCCAGGAACCGGAAGAAGCATTCGTTGTCGTAAAAAAGCTGGGTGATGACGACATCCGCCCCGCTTTCAACCTTCCTTGCAAGATTGGACAGGTCGGTCTCCATGTCCGGCGCCTCGACGTGTTTCTCCGGGTAACCGCCAACGGCGATATCGAAGCCGCCCCTCGAGCGTATGTGCTCAACAAGCTCGTTGGCGTAGGAGAAGCCGCCCTTGACCGCCTGGAAGCTGTCCTGCCCCCGGGGCGGATCGCCTCGCAAGGCGACAATGTTCTCGATCCCGTGACGGTGAATGTGATCGAGCTGCGCGTCGACCTGGTCCCTGTGAGCGCCGACACAGGTCAGGTGGCAGGCGCACTCGAGCTCGAATTCATTGTGGATCATCGCGGCGATCTCCACCGTGCGGATTCTTGTGGTCCCCATCGCGCCATAGGTAACCGTCATGAAGCGAGGACCCAGGGCGACCAGGCTCGGCAACACCTCCCGCAGACTGTCCATCCCCCGAGCGCTCTTCGGAGGAAAGACCTCGAAAGAGATGACCGGGGAATCCGCGGCGGAGTATATCTCAGAGAATCTCATTTCGGCCCCACGATTAGGTCAGGCGGCGTCAAACAGACCGGAGTCTCAATGCCGGACGCAACAGCATGGCCTCACGCGTCCCGGGCGAGCCCGCGGCGCGCTCAGCTGCAGGAAGCTCAGCCACGCTCGGAAATCTTCAGCCGGGCCCGGGCAACGGAAAGCGCGCGGGAGTACTTCTCGCGATCCTCGACACTCGAACCCGACTCCGGAGGCGAGCTCTCGATCTCGGAAAGGTCCGCCTTCGCGGACTCTGCATCGAGGTCAGCCACTGCCTGGGCCTCGACCGCGAGCACCGTAACGCGGCCATCCACCACCTGGACAAAGCCTCCATTGACAAAGAAGGCCTGCTTGGCGCCGTCTCCGGAGGCGACCCGCAATTCACCAAAGCCGAGGCTCCCTACAAGCGGGGCGTGCCTGGGGAGAAAGCCCATCTCTCCATCAGCGGCCGGTACGGTCACCGATTCGACGGCGCCTTCAAAAACCAGCTCTTCGGGTGTGGTAACAGTGCAATCAAGCGGCATCTGATCAATTATCCTCGGCCAGGAGCTTCTCGCCCTTCTCGACGGCCTCTTCGATGCTGCCGACATACATGAAGGCGCCCATCGGGAGGTGGTCCCATTTCCCTTCGACCAGCTCCTTGAAGCTGCGCACGGTATCCTGGATAGGAACGTACTTGCCATCGAGGTTGGTGAAGGCCTTCGCAACGGCGAAAGGCTGCGAGAAGAAACGCTCGATACGCCGCGCCCTCTCAACCAGAACCTTATCGTCTTCGCTCAGCTCGTCCATACCGAGAATCGCGATGATGTCCTGCAGATCCTTGTAGCGCTGCAGGATCTGGAGAACCCTCTGGGCGATCGCGTAGTGCTCTTCGCCCACGTGCTCGGCGGTCAGGATTCGCGAGGAGGACTTCAGCGGATCGATCGCCGGGTAGATACCCTTCTCGGAGATCGA
>DCKY01000233.1:0-1040 GCA_002320775.1 Planctomycetes bacterium UBA1662 | reverse complement strand
ACACTGGTGATCGAGCCGTCCTTGGTCGAGGTGATCCTCTCCTGCAACTCACCCATCTCCGTGGCGAGAGTGGGCTGGTAGCCTACCGCCGAGGGCATACGGCCGAGCAGGGCCGACACCTCGGAACCCGCCTGGGAGAAACGGAAGATGTTATCGACGAAGAGCAGCACGTCCGAACCACTCTGGTCGCGGAAATGCTCCGCCATGGTCAGCGCCGAGAGCGCCACCCTGAGACGCGCTCCGGGCGGCTCGTTCATCTGGCCGAACACGAGAACTGTTTTCGAGAGGACGGAGGTGGTCGTACCATCCGGCTGCTCAATCACCGCATCCTTCATCTCGTTCCAGAGGTCGTTACCCTCACGGGTACGCTCGCCCACTCCGGCGAAACACGAGTAGCCGCCGTGCTTGGTGGCGACGTTGTTGATCAATTCCTGGATCAGAACGGTCTTACCCAGTCCCGCGCCGCCGAAGAGGCCGGTCTTACCACCCTTGGAATAGGGAGTGAGCAGGTCGACAACCTTGATGCCGGTCTCGAAAACCTCTGTCCTCGGGCTCAGCTGGTCAAACTTCGGCGCCTCGGCATGGATCGGACGGCGCTCCTTCGTCTCGAGCGCCTCCCCCTTGTCGACCGGGTCGCCCAGCAGGTTGAATACCCGGCCCAGGGTCTCATCCCCGACCGGCACCGAGATGGGCGCTCCGGTATCGACAACATCTGCGTTTCGCACCAGGCCATCGGTGGCGCCCATGGCCACGGCACGGATCCTGTTGCCTCCGAGGTGCTGCTGGACCTCGCAGACCAGCTTGACCGCTTCACCATCTCTCTCGAAGTTGACCTCGAGAGCGTTGAAGATATCAGGGAGATGGTCTCCCGGGAACTCGGCATCGATGGTCGCCCCGATGATCTGGACGATCTTTCCTGTAACTGTCTCTGAAGTAGCTGCTTTTGCGCTCATTGTTTTAAAGGACTCTTTCCTGTGAACACGCCGCGAACCTCAGTCGAGGGCCTCGGCACCTCCTACAATTTCCATAATCTGCTGCGT
>DCKY01000070.1 GCA_002320775.1 Planctomycetes bacterium UBA1662 | reverse complement strand
CGGTGCTTGTGGCTGAGCTCGGCAAGGCTGTACTTGACCACGCCTTGCTCGATGAACATCGGTCTGTTGGTGCCGATTTCGTAGTACCTGGCCCATATCGGACCTGCCTTCGGATCGTTGACGACACGCCTGTCCCGGCCGCCGGGAACCGTGTCGTCCTCCACGGTAACCACCCGTGTGCCGGTGATCTTGACCTCATCAAACCAGGCGACCGCGCCCTTGACGGCATCGATCACCTCGGCTGACGGCCTCTCGATGGTCATCAGGAATCTCACGACGCCGACGCTCTCAGCGCCGGAGATGGAGGGGTTTTCAGACACCCTGCCCTGGGCCGGCTTCAAGGTGATTTCGTCATGCTGCTGGCACCAGGCCGTCTTCCTGCCCTTGACGACGATCTGGCATTTGAGGAGGCACTGAAGTCCCTTGCGCACGGAGTCCCTGCACCTGGCCCGCAAAACCTCGTCGGCCAGGTCATACGGTTGTCGCCGGTTCGCGACGTCGGCCAACACCCCGATGGCGCCGATCATGGCGCCATCGTTGATGGTGATGCGGCTCGAGTAACCCGGCCTGAGCGGATAGAACTGCGGCCATCCGCCGCTTGGATATTGAGCCTTCAGCAGGTAGTGGACGCCCTTGAGAAACCCATCCTTGTACTTCTGCCGGCCTGTAGCCGCGGCGACCTTCGCGAGGTATCGCATCTCGGAGTGGGTCGCGTCGTTGTCAAGGGTGCAGGGATACTTCCTCTGCATCAGCGACTCCTTGAAGCGCCTCTTTTCAACGTCGCTGAGCTGCTCGGTCGCGGCACTTCCGGACGGATGGATGCTTCCATCGTTCTTGTACCAGCCCCCGATGTCAGCCTGGTAGAACAGAACATCGTCGGCGATTCTCATGGCCTCCGGGGTCTTGTACCAGGCCGCCTCCTGTCGGCCGCACTCTCCCCACGACACAGCGGGCCGGGGCTTCTTGCGATCCGCCGCATGGACGGCCGCGCCGGCCGCGAAAAAATAGAAGGTGAGAACGAATACGAAGAGCGCTATTCGTTTCATGGGCTTTACCAAGCTACCTCTCATTTCACCCGGGGCCATCGCCAGCCCGGCTGGCGCGGCCGCGCCGCGGAAGAGCTGACTATTTCTTCCTTTTTACCAGCTTCTCAGCCGCCAGCCACCGCAGGCTCTGGGTCTGCCAGGCGTCCCACATCGGGCCTTTGTACCCATTCAGGCCATGCCCCCCCCTCGGAAGTTCGAGGTATTTTCCACGAACCTTGTGAGCCTTCATGGCCTTGTAAAAGAGCCGGCTGTTGTCGGCGGAAACCAGGCGGTCATCCTTGGCGTGTGCGAGAAAAACAGGGGGAGTCTGAGCGGTCACCTGTTTCTCGTTGGAATAATAATTCACCGTCTCCGCCCCGGTTGCCCGGCCCAGCAGATTGGCTCGCGATCCTCCATGCGTCTTTCTACCCATGGTAATGACCGGGTATACGAGAATGGCAAAATCCGGCCGGCAGCCCTGCCTGTTGACCGGGTCAGGGTCATCGGGTTTTCCCTTGTCAAAATGGGTCGCGGCCGTTGAGGCCAGGTGTCCCCCGGCTGAGAAGCCAATGATGCCTACCTTCTTCGGGTCACAGTCCCACTTCGCGGCATTGCTGCGAGTCAGCCGGATCGCGCGCTGGGCATCCAGGAGGGGAACAAAACGGTTTCCCCGCGGTAGCCTGTACTGAAGGACAATCCCGGTGATCCCATGCTGGTTCAGCCATTTAGCGATGCCGTGGCCTTCCGGCCCCATCACCAGGAAGCCATAGCCTCCGCCCGGGCAGATCACCATGGAGGTGCCGTTGGGTTTCGAAGGGCGATGCACCGTAACAAACGCGTCGGCCTTCACAGTTTTTCCTTCGCCGGCGGGCGCCTTGCCATTCCAAAGTGAGATACGCTCCGGCTCGGCTATCGCCGAAGAGCAGTTCAAGCCCAGGCAGGCCCCGAAAACAGAAGCGCTCAACAGCAGCGTGAATACTGGTATACGTTTCATCTCTGACCCCTCTCTAAGTATTAGGTGAACTGACAAATAGCTTATGCGAGGCCTTCGGCGGGGGCAAGGCGAGGGTTGAGCCTCCTCGCCAAACTGGTTTTGACCTATAATCGGAATGCCGCGGGGAGTGCTGTCATCCATCTGTCGGAGGAAAAACCATGAACGGTAAGACATTCCTGGCGCTGGCTTTGCTGGCGTCTCTTCTAACCTCTCCCCTCCCGGCAACGGTGGTGATGTTCGAGAACGTAAAGCTTCCGGCTGCCAGTGAAATGGATGGTCTGCAAGCGGTAAAAGACTACGGCGACCATGTTTCCGGCGTCAGCAGCGGCGGCTTCGCCAACTCCTTCGCCAGGGGAAACGGCTGGACTCCGAATATCTCCCTCGATTTCAGCGCGGGAAAAGATCGTAAAACCGTCAGCTCCTGGAGGGCCGGATGGGATGGTGGAGATGGCGCGAATTACCTGCTCGACGGCGATCCGCGGCCGAGAGGATCAGGGCCCCCATGGTACTACTGGTACACCTTTACCCCGCGTAACCGGGCCGGGGTAACCATCAATTCGCTCGATCTCGATGGAGTCGGAAATCATACCAACCGGGTCGACTGGAAAATCTACGCCGGGTCCAGGGCCGGCAAGGTGCTGGCCAGCGGTTCGACCGGAAACTTTTCAGGCGACAAAGAAAAAGTCGAGCTCGGCATGAAGAGCCCGCATTTCGGCGTCGTGGTCCTTGAGCTCATCCGGAGCGGAGCGCGTACGACGCTGGCCATCGACAACCTGGATTTCGATGAAGCCCCGCCTGGCAGAACAGCGGACTCCGCCATCGAAGTAGGACACCGCAAGCAGCTCTTCGTCGACGATTACGTTATTTCCGCAATGACCGGCCTCTCACGTGACCTCGGCAAACCCGTAAAACTCAATGGAGGTAAACCGGTCTTTGATGGCTGGTTTTACGGAACGGTTCTCCATGACGAAGGTAAATTCAAGCTCTGGTACAGGGGAAATCCTTACGGTTACGCTGAATCAAAGGACGGCATTCATTTTCGCAAGATCGCGAAGCTCGTCGGCCTGGACACGGCTCGCGGCGACAGCGCGACCTTCTATATCGACCCCCATGAAAAAAACCCGGCGCACCGCTACAAGGCCTGCTACGCGCACTCCACGATTCGCGCGGCCCTGAGCTACTCCGCCGATGGGATTCACTGGAAGCCCTACAACAATGGAAAGCCGGTAACGGGCCGGGCCGCTGACACCACCAACCACATCACCTGGGATGAAGACGCGAAGGTCTACCGCCTGTTCACCCGCACCGACTACCCCCGGCCGCCCGATGGCCTCGAGGTCCGCGGCACGCGCAGCATGACCAACCCCGACATCAAGTCCGACCCCACCGGCTGGAAGCTGGTACGCGATTGGAAATTTGACCGCGAAGGCCCCGAAGAGTGCAGGCGGCGCCAGATCTACGGGCTGAGCGACTGGATCTACCATGGTGTCCACTTCGCCCAGATGATGGTTTTTGAATGGCCGAACGACCTGAGCGAAGGCCCCGTCGATTACCACAAACGCCACGAACGGGACGTCCTCGAATACTACATCGCCACCAGTCGAGATGGAGACAACTGGGATCTTTCCTGGGTCTACGCCGGCAAGAGAATGATAACGCGGGGACCTGACGGTTCCTGGGATAAAGACATGGTCATCCCTTCGTCGGAGATCATTACCCATAACGACAAGCACTGGCTCTATTACTCCGGCTCCAATGAACGTCATGGAGCACCGAGACCCGCCCAGGGTATCGGGGTGGCCGCCTTGCGGCTGGATGGGTTTGTATTCTTAGAGGCCGGGGCCAGGATGGGAAGCCTCACCACGAAGCCTTTCAGGCTCGAGGGGAAACGCCTGCAGATCAACGTTGCCGGCGAAAAATTCCGGGTCGAGATACTCGACGAAAAAGGGCGGCCACTGCCGGGCTTTTCCGGCCCGAAAGCCGAAACCATCAGCAACGTGGATAACCTTCGCCTCGAACCCCGGTGGAAGGGCTCACTTTTATCAGAGCTCAAGGGCCGCATGGTTCGGCTGAAATTCCACCTGGAGAAAGCCAGGTTGTATTCATTCCAGGTTCCACGCTGAAATCAACGCCCCCGGACAGGGAGATGGCGGCCCCTGGTTGCTTATCGCCCGGGGTATCGCTTAGGGTGTGGGAGTGTTTCTTTTTCGGACTGGTTGAATAGAATGAGGGCCTTGAGGCGCCAGCCACGCATCAAAAGAATATTTGTATGAACAAGAAATACGGACTCCTGCTGTCGCTCTTGCCGCTCGTCACGGCAGCGGCCTCCGCGGAGACCCTCCCCCCTCCAGTCGATTTCAACCGGGAGATACGCCCCATCCTCTCGGATAAGTGTTTTTCCTGTCATGGCCCCGACAAGAAAAAACGCAAGGGCCGGCTTCGCCTCGACCTGGAGGAGTCTGCCAGGGATCCCAAAAAGAGCGCTATCGTCCCCGGCAAGCTCAAAGAGAGCGAGCTGTACCTGCGGATCACAACCGACGATACAGACGAGCGGATGCCGCCTGAGGAATCAGGTAAATCGCTGACGACAGAAGAAATAGAGCTGCTTTCGAGATGGATCACCGAGGGAGCGCGCTGGTCGGAGCACTGGGCTTATGTGCCGCCCCGAAAGCATAAATTACCCGCCGTAAAAAAGACCGGGTGGCCGACCAGCTGGATCGACCGCTTTGCCCTGGGTCACATCGAGAAAAGCGGCCGGGAGCCTGCGCCGGATGCCGATCCCGTCACCCTCGTTCGGCGTGTGTATTTTGACCTCACCGGGCTGCCGCCCGAGCCCGGGGTCGTGGATGCTTTCCGGACCGACCCGGCCCCGAAAGCTTACGAGGCTCTCGTTGATGGTCTTCTTGCATCCGAACACTACGGAGAGCGAATGGCCGCGTACTGGCTCGACCTGGTTCGCTTCGCCGACACCGTCGGCTACCACGGGGACCAGGACCACAGCATCTCGCCCTACCGCGACTGGGTGATCGACTC
>DCKY01000083.1 GCA_002320775.1 Planctomycetes bacterium UBA1662 | reverse complement strand
CCCGGCAAATAGGCTTCAATATGATGCAGGTGGAAGATTAGGTGAGCTGTCCGCGGAAAACAATCGAGGTACTTTTCAGCTATGAGTTTTAACCTGGATATCCGAGTCGTCCTGGGCCGTTTGATCGTTCTCCTGGTGCTGGGTCTTGTCTTCCAGTTAAGCTCCGAGCTTCCTGCCAATGAAGGGCTCTCCGAGGCGGATTTCCGCCGGTTGCACAAGAAATTGCAGGTATCCGGGAAGGACCCCTGGCGGACCATCCCCTGGAAGATCTCCCTGCTCGATGCCCAGCGCGTTGCTGTGGCCGAGAAGAAGCCGATCTTTATCTGGGCCATGGATGGCCACCCCCTCGGCTGCACATGAAACAATGGAGTGCTTGACCGTGAGTCAACATTCAAAGATGCCGAGATCGTCAGCCTCCTGAAGTCCCGTTTCATTCCCGTGGCGATCGACCAGGCCTACCAGAGACGCCAGAAAGACACCGAGGGTGATTTTTACCGCAAGATCGCCGGGCAGGGGCCGCGCAACAACTTCAAGAGCACCACCCAGGGCCTCTACCTCGCCACCGCAGCGGGGAAATTGCTGGGGTATAACAACAACCGTGGCGGTGATCGCATCAGGCGCATGATGAAGAAGGCGCTGGCCGGATTCGAGGCCCCGGCGGCCGCAGTGATCAAGCGCAGCAAGGTGGATGCGCGCTACAACCCGAAGCCTCCCGAGGGAGGCCTGGTCGTGCGTGTGCAGACGAAGGTTCTCGGTGGCTACGAGGAGACCGAAGACCGCTGGCAGAAAATTTTTCAGAATGCGCTCTCGCGCGACAATCTCTGGGTGACGAAGGAGGAGCAGGATGCCCTGGCAGCCGGCCGGGTTCCAGCGGCCCTCCAGAAGCGCATCGCGCGCTACCACCTCGTCGACAATACCCGCGGCGAGCCGCCGATGTGGAAGGCTGATGAGATTCGTTCCATCGAGTTTTCGCTGAAGGGTGGCCGTCTGAGCGGAAGTGTTCACCTGGAGACGGCCTCGGGGGAGCGCGGCTACAAGGCGAGCCTGCTGGGACATGTCGAAACGAAGAAGGGGAGAATCACCCGCTTCGATCTCGTCGCCCGGGGAGAGTACTGGGGAGAGGGGACCTACACCCGCGGAGCTCCAAAGGGACGGTTCCCGCTGGCGGCTTCCTTCACCCTCGCCGACGGCAGCGATATCGCCGATGGCGTACCGCCGCAGGGCTCGCGCGGCTGGGTGCGCGGCTACCTGCGGCAGTAGGCTGTCGGGAGCCCCCGGCTCCTGCCAGTGCTTAGTTCATGAAGGAGTCGAGGTCCGGGGAGTAGTGCACCCTGTGTTCGGGCTTGGAGTAACGGCGCAGCTCCGCGTAGTTGTGCATCTCTTTTCTCCCTCGTTCAGAGAGCTCCCTTCGCACGCGGTCCTGGAGCAGCTCCAGCTCACTGATGAGCTTGCTGGTTCCGGGAATTCCGTAGCAGTAGCGGCTGAAGAAGGCGAGCTGGGTTCGAACCATTCGGGATGCCTCGCGATACTCACCATCGCGGTTCATTCCAGACGCCTTTCGCACTACATCTGACTGCCAGAGCTCGGCGACTCTCAGGGAGAGCTCCTTGTCACGTTTCTGCTTTCTGAGGGCCTCTCGGCTACCGGAAAACTCCAGGCTGGCCGGGTCGAGCTCGATGACCTCTTCGCTTCCGCCGGGCCGCTTGAAGACGATGCGCGCCTTGAAATCGAGCGAGCTCTGAGGTTCCCCGCGCGGGCAGGTCAGCCGCAGGATGAGATGACGCTGGCGGCCTTCGATGATCGAGCCGAGGTGACAGCGGACTCCGCTCTCTGTTCGGCTTGTCGGGAGCTCTCCTACGCATTCGACCAGGATGCCGTGAGCGGGCAGGAAGACGTCGACCTTGATATCCTCGGCGTAGGTGTTCATGAGCTCATCGAGCTCTCCCATGAGCACCTCGATGATTTCCTGCGGTCTTTCCGCGCGGTGGAGGAGTCCACCGCCATTTTCACTGAGGACAGAGAGCTGCTCAGGGGAGTAGCCGTCCCCGATTCCGACGCAGGTGGTGTAGACTCCGCGCTCTCTCAGCGCCGCAGAGTGCTCGGCCAGCTCGCGGGGGTCGAGAATCCCCTGGTTGGCGTGGCCATCGGAGAGCAGGATGACCTGGCTGCGGCGGCCGTCTTCGCCTTCGCCCAGTCCGGCGACCGTCTCGGCTCCCTGGAGCCAGCCATCGGAGAGACAGGTCATTCCACCGGAGTGGATCCCGGCCAGCAGGGCATCGGCGCGGGTTTTTCCGGCCTTGGTCATGGCGAGACCTTCAAAGAGGGTGTCGACGCAGTCATCGAAGACCACCACGGAGAGGGTGTCTTTCGCTCGCAGCTGCTGAGCGACTCCGCGGGCGGCCTCCCTGGCCGCGGCCAGCGGCTCGCCTCGCATGGAGCCCGACCGGTCGATAACCAGGGCGAGGTCCATGGGGGCTCGTTTCCTCTTCGACCTACGCTCAGGTCCGGGAGAGTCCATACTCACCTCGAGGTAGCGGACAGAGTCCCCCTTGGGGTTGATCAGTGAACGGTCAAAACGAATAGCTGTACGTTTCATGGGATGTTCTCCATGTTTCTGTCGGGAGCCGAAGTTCCGACGGGATTTAAAAGTCGCGGGAGATGAGCGCGCGGAAAGCATCGGCAATGCTCTCGAGCGCGGCGAGGTCGTCGCCATCGAGGCCGCGGGCGCGGAGCTCGATGTCGGGGGTGACCTCGATGGCCGCCCACCACTCGCCCTTGGCGCGGCGAGTGGGGGGATGGTGACCCGGAGTGATTTGTCGCAGCTGGCGCGCGGCCTGACGCAGGCGGGAGTCGCTGCGTCCGGGTTCAGCCGGGCTGCCAGGACTGCGGAGGCGTCGAATGTAATCGAGCGCTGAATCCGCAGCAGGGGGGGCGGGGTAGTCAGAGGCGCCTGGCTTGCTGTCAGAGTCCATCGAGCAGAAGTCCATGGCTTCTTCGTGAGATGGCGCATGTTCATCTTCGGGATACTGGTGGCCAGGCGCATCCCAATGCGGCTTTGAGGCGATGGAGGCAATGTCCTCCTGTCCATGGGCGATCGCCTTGATCTTTTCCGGTGCCAGTTGCAGCAGCAGCCGCCGAACCTCATCGAGGGGCAGCTTGCCCCTGTTCTTGAGCTTGCGCAGGAAGAGAAGTCGATCCAGGTGTTCCTGTCCGTAGCTCGCGTACCGGCCCCGCGAATAGGCGCCGGGCAAAAGCCCTTTGTCTATGTAATTGCGAATGGTACGGGAGCCGAAACCGGTCCGGCTCTCGAGCTCCTTGAGGGTGTATTTCCTGGTCGACATAGAGTGTATTCTAATAAGACATGTTTAAATGGCAAGTTAAAAATAGACAGTAATATCGCATCCTGAGCTCTTATCAGGCATGTAACGCTTTAAAGCGCCATTTTAGAAAGAGTTAAGCCGTGCGCGTGCGGGAGAAGGGGCTCGGAGGAAATCCTGATCACTTCCAGGAGGGGAGGAGGCAAGCCGGGTTCACAGGAGCGAGGGCGGTATATCGGGCCGGGCGGAGGTCAGTTTTCGTTTGATTGTCGCAGGTCAAAGCTCGCCAGTCGGTCCGCCAGGCGGAGCACCAGGTGCCCATCGGCCAGGGCAGGGGAAGAACATCTTGTTCCCGTGAGCCGGGAACTGGAGAGCTCCTGGAAGCCTCCGCTGTCAGCCCGGGTGATCCACAGTTGCCGGCCTCCGCTGGCGATGCTGATGATCTTCCCATCTGCGAGAATGGGGGAGGTGATCTCGACTTTTTTCGAGTGTCTCCAGTGAATCGAGCCATCACTCAGCGCGACGCAGAGCGCCTCGTCTCCTCCGAACAGGTAGATTGTATCCCCGGTCACGATCGGAGACGCGGCGCCCCGGCTCTTGCGGGCGATATTCCAGAGGGGCCGGGCTCCTGTCGGACTGAGCTTGTAGGCGACCAGCCCCAGCTTGTCATCGTTGGTGTGCAGGACGGCGGTATCTCCCGTTATGACCGGAGTCGAGACGCCTCCACCCTTTGCTGTCCAGGCGATCTCTCCGGTCTGCATATCGACACAGGTAAAGCGTTTCCCATCTCCGTTGACGAGCACGTAGGATTTTTTTTCGTGAGTCCAGATGGCCGGAGATGAATCCCTGCTGCGCACCTTCGCCTGTTGCCAGAGGATCGCGCCGGTTTCCTTGTCAAAGGCCAGGAGATGCCTGGCCACGACTATCGCCTTCCCTCCAGCCACGAGGAAGGATGAGGCGCCGCCTTCATTCGGCAGCTTCGTTGTCCACAGCGGCTCGCCGTTTTCCTGGTCGACGCAATGGGCATGGGTGGTCCCCAGGAAATAGACCCGACCCTGGTGAGCACAGGGCGTGCTCGATCCGGTTCTGTCTTCGAGCTTCCCGGCTGCGCTGTATTTCCAGGCGGTCTTGCCATTCTCGAGGTTGACGCAGAGGAGGACATCCCGCGCGGCGTCGAGCGTTGTTGGGATAGCTCTCAGGGTGCGTTGCCGCATTTTTTCGGGGATGTCGTTTTTTTCGAACCAGGCATCGAGGCTTTTCTGGGTGGGGAACTCATGATCCTCGACAGCATCAAATTTTTTGAGAACCTCGAGCGGGACTGCATCCGGGCCCGCCTTCAGCCGCCGGGCTATGACGCTTTTCCAGCGCTTGTCGTTTTTTTCCAGGTTCTTCTCGATCCAGGTGTCGATGCGGTCTTCGAGAGCCCGTCCGAGAAGAGTCGGGGGCAGCTCCGTCCGGGCCTTCTCCATCGCGGTAAGGAGGGCCGCGGGCATCTCACCCTGTTTAAACCAGCGCAGCCTCCTGAGGATCTCCTTGGTCAGACGCCGATAGGGGACCTCCGTCTGTGAGCGCCAGTTGATGTAGAGAAAGGCCTGGCCGCCGGCGATCACGGGGCTTCCATAGCCGCATTTCTGGGGAAAGGTTTCGCT
>DCKY01000128.1:8142-10633 GCA_002320775.1 Planctomycetes bacterium UBA1662 | reverse complement strand
CACGCAGGAGTTGGCCTGCTTGAAATGGAGAATGAGGACCTTGCCGCCGGTTTCACCCAGCAGCTCGATCATCGCCTTGCCGGCCAGCTGTCCGCCCTGGAAGTTGTCGGTGCCGATGTGACCGGTGATCTTGACGCCCTCGGCGACGCACTGGAGATCGCAGGTAAAGACGGGAATTCCCGCCTTGTTGGCCTTCTGGATCGCGGGCCCCACAGACAGCCGGTCGCAGGGATTGAGGATGATGGCCTGGGCGCCCTGGACAATGTAGCTGTCGATATGTTCCGCCTGGAGCTTGCCGTCACTGTTGGCATCGTTAACGACGACGTCGAAGCCGTTCAGGTTTCCTTCCTTGGTGATGCTGTCGGCGATGATCTTGAAGAACGGGTTGGTCAGCGACATCGCCGAGTATCCGATGATGCCCTTTTTTTTCGTCTCGCCGCCCTGGTCCGAAGCTCCTCCACAACCGAAACAGAGAGTCGCGATCAGTACAAGGAAGAGGCCGTTTCTGATGAGTTTCATGCTTCGATTCTCCTTGAGGGACGGGCGCGGGGCTCCTTCCCGGCTGGTATTTTTGCGGTCAGTTTCCGCCCGGGAGGCTCGTCGAGCCAGCGGACCGGTCTGACAAGATACACCGAAACAGGTGTGATACGGGGAACAGTTTGTTGAAAAAATGCTCCCGGGAGAACAGGATCTAACTGTAAACAGAACCCGCTCTGGAGATCTATCCTCATGACAAGCCGCTGTTGCTTCCTGTTGGCCGTGCTGGCCTGCCGTTGTGCCCTGTGCGAAGACTGGCCCCAGTTTGGAGGCCCCGGCGCCGCGGGGATCTCCCCTGAGAAGGGCCTCCCGGTCTCCTGGAGCGGGAAGAAGAACGTGGCCTGGAAGTTCAGGCTCCCCGGCTCAGGTTGGTCATCTCCCGTGGTGGTGGGGGGCAAGGTATACCTGAGCGCTGCGGTGGAGGGAGAGAAGGCGTCGAAGGACAACCCCGCGCTGGTGGCGCTCTCTGTGGACTGTAAGAGCGGCAAGCTTCTCTGGCAGACGGAATTATTCGCCCGGGCCAGGTCCTCGAGGCGTCATTCAAAGAACAGCCACGCCAGCCCGACGCCGCTGGTCGATGATGGCCGGCTCTACGTTCACTTTGGTACCAACGGGACAGCCTGCCTCGACCTTGCCGGGAAGATTCTCTGGAAGAACGAAGAGCTCGTTTACAGTCCCGTGCACGGCGGCGGCAGCTCGCCGGTGAGGGCTGGTGAGGTGATTGTCTTCAGCTGTGATGGCGCGGCGGACCCTTTCGTTGTCGGCCTCGACCGTAAGACCGGCAAGATCCGCTGGAAGACCAAGCGGCCGAAGAGCTCAGGCAAGCTCTTCGCTTTTGCCACCGCGCTGGCGCTCGAGCTGGAAGGGAAAACACAGATCATTCTTCCGGGCGCCAACTGGATCGCGAGCTACGACCCCGCCGATGGGAAGGAGATCTGGCGCGCCTGGCACGGAGGCTATTCCGTGGTGCCGCGTCCGCTCTACGGCCATGGACTGGTTTATTTCTCGAGCAGTTTTGACCGGGCGAAGCTCTTCGCGATCCGTCCGGATGGCAAGGGCGAGGTCACCAAGACCCACATCGCCTGGGAGAGCGCCAAGTCGGCTCCCCACTCGCCGTCGCCGGTTCTCGTCGGCGATGAGCTCTATTGTGTAAGTGACCGCGGCATCGCCTCCTGTATCGAGGCGCGCACGGGGAAGCTGCACTGGCGCGAGCGGGTCGGCGGCAATTATTCATCATCCATTTTCTCCGCCGATGGGAAGATCTACTTCCAGAGCGAGCAGGGAGAGGGAGTGGTGATCGAAGCGGGCAAGGAGTTCAAGGTGCTGTCTCGTAACAAGCTGGGCGAGAGAACCCTGGCAAGCTACGCCATCAGTTCGGGAGCGATCTATATTCGAGGTGTCGATCATCTCTTCAAGATCCAGGCTTCAACGGAATGACCGCCCCAGGCCCCAACATTTTTTTTAATCTTCACCAAGACAGGAAATGAGTCGTGATTTTCAGGAAATGCCTGCTTGTGCTCTTCATGGTCCTGGCCGCTCCCATCGCGGCCCAGAAGAAGGATTCTCCCGCCGAGCGCCCGCCACCGGCCTATCGAGTCGAGGCGGCCGGCTTCGAGGCCAGCGAGAGGGACATCAAGGCGGTCTGCGATTCCGCCGCCGGTGAGCTCTGGCGCCATCTCAAGCCCTACAAGCTCGATGCCTTCGTGGTCAAGCGTGGCAACAACGGGCCCTTCTTCAGCTTCGTCAAGAACTCCCGCGGAGAGCTCGAGATCCTGCTCGATACCGGGAAGACCTATTGGAGCCAGTACGCCTACCAGTTCTCGCACGAGTTTCTTCACCTGCTCTGCGGCAGCGCGGTGCGGGACCCCCGCAACCTGTGGTTCGAGGAAACCCTGGCGGAGACCTCATCGCTCTTCGTCATGCGCGCGATGGCCAGGAGCTGGAAGAAGAAGCC
>DCKY01000128.1:0-7814 GCA_002320775.1 Planctomycetes bacterium UBA1662 | reverse complement strand
CCCTATCCCCATTGGGCCGATTATCGTGATCATCTGAGGCAGTACGTCGACAACATCGTCGTGGGGCGGGCGCTGGTTTCCGAGATCAACCGCGATGGGCTCGGGAGCTTCTACCGCAAGCGCCGCGGGGAGCTTGAGAAAAACTGCTGTGCCCGCGAGGTGAACGGGGCCATGGCCGTCGTGTTGCTGCGTTACTTTGAGGAGAAACCAGGACGCTGGGAGGCGGTGCGCTGGCTCAATGGCTCCCAGCCGCGCAAGGGCCAGACCTTCCGGCAATACCTTCGGACCTGGCTCGATGCCGCTCCCGAGCGTCACAAGGCCTTTATCAGGAAACTCGCCGGTCTTTATGGCCTCGCCCTCGACGACTGAGAGACGGGGAAAGAAATCCTCGCCTGAAGAGGCCTCGCAAGCCACAATGAGGGCGTTAGCGGGAACATCCATCTACCAAGGAGATAAACATGAGAGCTTTCACAATGTTGAGTCTTGTCGCCGTTCTATTTCTCAGCGCCTGCGGTTCTGAAGAGGCCGCTGTCAGCGTCTCAGCGGGTGGCGACGCGACCCTGATCAAGCTGCAGGTTGAGGGTATGGCCTGCGGAGTCATGTGTCCGCCGAAGATCAAGGAAGACCTGATGACGGTCCAGGGTGTCGAGGATGTGAACGTCGATTTCAAGACCAGCACCGCCACGATCAAAACCGGCGGAGACGTCGATTCGGCCGCCCTGGTCAAGTCTCTTCGCAAGCAGTTCACAGCCACCGTTCAGAACTGAGCCCGCGAGGGTGCTGAATCGCGAGCCTTTTACGGTTCTGTCTGTACGCGCCGTTTTTCTTGCCTGCCTGCTTCAGCAGGTAGCCTCGGCCGAAGATGTTGCCCAGGCCCGGATTGAATCGCCGGGCCTGCGGGCTGTCGTTGCCGACAATGCAGCCTATGGGAAGGATCATCGCAAGGGCTACAGCGGCCTCTCTGAGCTCTACCACGGCTCCTCGAAGCGGACTCTCTTTGTTCCGGCCTACGCGGGGCTGAACTACGAGCACATCTTCAGCGGCGATTCCACCAGCTACGGTTGGAATATTTTTGAGCCGCGCATCGCCCCGATCAGGCTGCGAAGGCTTGGTGAGAAGAAGGTCGAGCTCTTCCAGGAGCGCACAGCCAACTGGCCTCTGCAGGGGCGGCTCAGCTATGAGCTCATCGGCGAGGATGCCGTCGAGATGCGGACAAGCTTCCGGCCCCTTGAAGATGCCTGGAAGAAGCACGGCTATATCGGGGTCTTCTTCGCTTCCTACATCCATGCGCCCGAGGACATGGCCATCCATTTCATCGGCCGGGATCGCCCCGGCAGGGGTAAGGCAGCTCCTCGCTGGATTACCCACCTGCCGAAAAGCCACGGTGACCGGGCCTGCCACCGCCCGGCCGGCAGCAGCTGGGATCCGCCCCTGGACCCGGGCTTCAACATAGCCCTGGTGGAGGGGCTCTCAGAATACGAATATCTCTATCCCTTCTACTACGGGGTCTCCCACGGCAAGGTCTTCATCATGATGTTCAAGGATGTCGGCAGGGACTGCGAGCTGCGTTTCGCGCAATCGCCCTCCGGCGGCGGCAAGGGCAACCCGGCCTGGGATTTCGTATTCTTCGCCCGCCGCTATGTTCTCGGAAAGGATGTTGGCTTCACCGCCCGGGCGGTTTACCGCGATTTCAAGGGCAGGGAGGATGTCATCAGGGCCTGGGAGGCCTGGTCCGGGAGCAAGGTGGCGCGTCCCTCAAAAACCTCCGGCTGACCGCCCTCAGGCTATGATTCCCTTGATCACATGGCCGTGAACATCGGTCAGGCGCCGCTGGATGCCGTTGTGGTAGTAGGTGAGCTTCTTGTGGTCGATGCCCATCAGGTGCAGGACGGTGGCGTGGAAGTCGTGGATCGTGGTGGGCTTGTCAGCCACAGCGAAGCCGATATCGTCTGACTCGCCATAGTGGAAGCCCTTCTTCAGGCCGGCCCCGGCCATGAAAAAGGTGAAGGCATCGGGGTGATGGTCCCGTCCGGGGCGGTTGACGCCCTGGGTGGCTGGACCGCGTCCGAACTCCGTGGTCAGCAGCACGAGGGTGTCATCGAGCATGCCGCGCTGGTTGAGATCCTTGATGAGGCCCGCGAAGGGCTGGTCCATGCTGGCGGCCATCTTGGTGTGGTTCTTGACCACGCTCTCATGGGCGTCCCAATTGATCCGCGGGGAGCCAAAGGCGCCGCCGTTGATGATCTGTACAAATCGCACACCTCGCTCGAGGAGCCTGCGGGCGATCAGGCAGTTGCGTCCGATTCCCTCCGAAGCCGTGTTTTCTATACCGTAGAGCTTCTTGATCTCGTCGCTTTCTTTCGAGAAGTCCTGGGCCTCGGGAATGCTCAGCTGCATCGCTCCGGCCAGCTCGTAGGAGCGCAGCCGCGCCGCGAGCTCGCTGTTGCCGGGGTTCTCTTCGAGGAACCTCCTGTTCATGTTCTCCAGGAAGTCGAGCCCGGCGGTTCGCTTCGCGGCCGAGACGCCAGAGGGTGTTCGGAGATCGCGTACGAGCTCCGAGCCGCTGGTGTTGAAGGCCACCCCCTGGTGGGCGGCGGGAAGAAAGCCCGCGGCCCAGTTGATCGAGCCGCCCGCGGGCAGGCCCCTGGGGTCCGGCAGGGTGACGAAGGATGGCAGGTTGCTGTTCTCGGTGCCAAGGCCGTAGCTCAGCCAGGAGCCCATGCAGGGGAATCCGTTGAGCGTGAAGCCTGTATTCATCTGGAAGGTGGCTGGTGTGTGGTTGTTGCTCTTGGCGACCATCGAGTGCAGGAAGCAGCATTCATCGACGCAGGTGGCGAGGTTGGGGAGGATGCTGCTCACCCAGCTGCCCGATTTTCCGTAGCGCTTGAACTGGAAGGGACTCTTCATGATCAGCCCCGCCTGGCCGAAGAAACCTCTCAGCTCGCCGCGGCCCTGGAGCTTCTTACCGTGGAATTTTTCCAGGGCCGGCTTGTGATCGAAGGTGTCGATCTGGCTCATGCCTCCCATGCAGAAGATCTGGACGACCCTCTTGGCGCGGGCGGGGAAATGAATTCCCTGGGTGATGCTCCTGTTTTCATTGGCGGCCGCCTCCTCCTGGAGCATGCAGGTGAGAGCGAGTCCGCCGAGGCCGACACCGTTTTTCCAGAGGAAATGGCGTCGCGACATGGGGTCGTTGATCGCCTGCGCCATAGCCGCTTCGTGTTCAGCGTACATAGAGAAACTCCGATGCGTTGAAGATAGCCCAGCAGGCGGTCTCGAGCCCATGCTCTTTCACCAGGGCCTCACATTGGTCGCGTTCAGGACCGCTCGGCTCGCGTGCGAAGGCGTAAAGCCAGGCACGCTGAATGGGGTCGGTCTTTCCCTCCGCGGATTCCCCCCGGAGACGATTGGCGAAATTTTTCGAGAGCCGCTGAACCAGCGAGTTGTTCATCAGCGAAAGAGCCTGCAGGGGGGTTGTGGTGGAGCGCCTCCGGGGAGCCTTGACAGACGGGTCGGGGCAGTCGAAGACGTCGAGCAGGGGGTCCTTGCCCGAGTTCACGTTCATTCGATAGATGCTGCGGCGGTCGAATTGCGGGCCCTCCTGGTCCTTGATCTTGTAGAAGGATGAACCGAAACTCGAGATGGTGAAGGGCCTGTAGCTCGGCCCGCCCATCTGGGTGTTGAGCTTTCCACTGATGGAAAGCATCGAGTCCCTGATGGACTCGGCCGTAAGTCTCTTGGGGGGATGACGCCACAGGAGCCGACTCTCGGAATCGAGGTCGGAAGATTTTTTGTTCCAGGTGGAAGCCTGGCGCCAGGTGCTCGAGTGAACGATCAGGCGGTGCAGCTCCTTCAGCCGCCAGCCCTTCTCGATAAAGGTCGCCGCCAGCCAGTCGAGCAGGGCCGGATGGGTGGGGGCCTCTCCAAGGGAGCCGAAATCGTTGGGCGAGCCCACGATGCCTCGACCGAAGTGGTAGTGCCAGACCCTATTGGCCATCACCCGTGCCGGCAGCGGGTTTTTCGGGTCGGCCAGCCAGCGGGCGAAGCGAATCCGGCGCTCGGCTTCCGGGGCGTTTTCCGCCAGGCCGAAGTCTCCTGAAGGCTCGCTGATGACCGAGAGCGCGCCGGGGCGGACAACCTCCGCGCGATCGCGGACATTGCCCTTGATGAGCCTTTGGGTCGGCTTCGGCTGGCGCCGCTGCCCGGCGTAGGTCTTGCCGCCGCCGCGGGGGATCGAGCTGATCTGTCCGCGGATCCGTTCGGCCTCGGCGAGCAGGGCCTTGCGGGCATCGCGCTGTTCCTTGTTGAGCTCCTTCGATACGGCCTCCAGGGAGATGAACTCGCCCCGTGAGGCGAGGGATGCCTGGATCTCTTTACGGGAGAGGGCTCGATCGTAGAGGGCGGCGCGCTCGAGCTCTCCTTTGAGGTGGCCATTGCGTGTCGCGCCCTTGTGGCGCAGGCCGAAGAGCACCTGGGCCTGGCCTTTACGGTAGGTGACCAGGCTGTCCTGGCTGTAGCTCTGTCCGTAGAGCTCACCATTTCTGTAGACGCTGATGGAGTTGTCGGCTCCGTAGACGATGGCCATGTGAACCGCGGTGGTGGCGTTCGCGCTCTCAGCCGCTCCCCCCAGGTTCCTGGTCCTCTTAAAGCCGTTGCTGCCGGACATCCAGGCGCGCTTCTCGCGTTCGGCGTAGACGATCGAATCAAAGGGCTCCCCGTTGTTGTTCTGCAGGGTGATGACTCCGCCGCCGCCCTGGTCGAGGGTCGAAAGGTAGACCCAGGCCTCGAGCGTCTTTTCGGAGACGTCTTTTCCGAGGGCTGCCGTCGAGGCGAAGGAGCTCTTTCCGTCAAGAACGAGGCGGCCGTTCTCCAGGCGGGCCGAGCCGTTCAGCTTCGCGTGCATGCCGCCGACCTGGTCCTTCAGGCCGCCGCTGGCGAAGTCCCACAGGGCGACCGGCCGGGGACCGCCGGGAGCCTCCGGGGCCTTGTCTCCCTTGCGCGCATGAATCTGTTCGCGAGCCGTCTTCTCGAGCTCGGCGACCTTTTTGTCGAGCTCGGCGATCTTCGCGTTGAGCTCGGCGACCTTCTTCTTGCGCGCCTCTCGTTCGGCCTGCGAGCCGAAATCGCGCTCCCCATGGAAGACACCATCGAAGACCGATTTGATGCGGTAGTAATCCGTCTGCGGAATGGGATCGAATTTGTGCGCGTGGCAGCGGGCGCAGTTGACCGTCATGCCGAGGAAGCCCTGGGTCACGCAGCTCACCAGGTCCTCCATCTCTTCTTCCCGGGTCTTCATGCGCTGGGTCTGGTTGCGCTGGCTGTTGCCGGCCTGGTCGTAGGGGCCGCAGACCAGCATGCTGGTGGCGATGATGCCGTCGGACATCACCGGCTTGAGAACATCTCCGGCGACCTGCTCCATCATGAAGCGGTCGTAGGGCTTGTCGGAGTTGAAGCTGCGGATCACGTAGTCTCGATAGTGCCAGGCGTTGTTCCGAAGCCGGTCGTACTCGAAGCCCTGGCTCTCGGTATAGCGCGCTACATCCAGCCAGTGCCGACCCCAGTGCTCTCCGTAGCGCGGCGAGGCCAGCAGCCGTTCGACCAGGTTGCCGTAGGCCTCGGGATCCTTGTCGTTGACGAAGGCCTTCACCTCGGCGGGGGTTGGCGGAAGCCCCAGGAGGGTGAAGTTCAGCCGCCGAATCAAGGTCGCTCTGCCGGCCATGGGGCTCGGCTTGAGCCCTTCTTTCTGGAGCTTCGCGAGGACGAAGGCATCGATGGGGTTGCGTACCCAGTCCGCGTCCTTGATTTCCGGCGGCGCGGGCTTTTTAACCGGCTTCAGGGACCAGTGATCGCTCTCGATTCGGCCGGAGCCGGCGGGATCCTCCGGCCAGACGGCTCCCTGGTCGATCCAGGCTCGCAGTACGCCGACCTGGGCCGTTGTGAGCCGTTTGCCGCGCGGCGGCATCACGAGCTTCTTATCAGTGCCCGACACCAGCAGCACGAGCCGGCTCTCAACACCCTTGCCGGGCAGGATGACCGCCCCTGAGTCGCCGCCCTTCAGCGCCGCGGATCGCAGGTCGAGCCGGAGCCCGCCCTTTTGCTTTTTCGCGCCATGGCATGTTTCGCAGGAGCCGCTGAGGAGGGGGCGAATCTCCGCCTCGAAATCGACCTTGTGTTGGGCGGCTGGAGGGATCTGGCCTTCGGCCGCGGGCAGATATCCGCAGCAGACCAGCAGGAGAAGCAGGAGCCTGGCGGATTTGCTGTTGTCGCTGTGAAGATGCATCTGAAGCCTCTGTTCGCGGTGCCGTTGATAATCTTAGGCTTTGAAGGCTTCTGAGTGTATCCCATTTCCGCCGATTCGGCTTGCAGCAAAAAGGCGCCCGGAAAACGTTCTGTTTGCCGGGCGCCTTCTTAGTACGTTTTCTCCCGAGTTCCGGGAGAGGAACTGATTAACCTTCGAAGTCCTTGCAGTGCATCTCATCGGAGGTCGGGTCGAATCCCCGGTAGGGATAGGGCGCGCTGATACCGCCGATGTTGCCGTCAAAGAGGGTGCGAAGAATCAGGATCGGATCCGTGAGGTTGATTTCCCCATCGTCATTGGCATCTGCGGAGTCTTCGCAGTAGAGGTTTCCACCGCCCTGGAAGAGCATCGACAGGATCCGGATCGGGTCGCTCAGGTTCACAACGCCATCGTCGTTGGCATCGCCCCGGACGAAGCTGGCATCGTGGGGTTCGAGGAGCTTGAAGGCCGCGCCTCCACCCTCCTCGGCGATCTCCTCGACAACCTCAAGAGCCTCACCATCATCTTCTTCATCGTCTCGTCCGAAGGTCCTGAGCTCATCGATCGTGCCGCTGAGCACAACGGTTCCATCTTCGCTGGTGACGGTGATGATCGCTCCTTCGAGATCGGTGGCCTCCGCGGCTCCGAGCGGCAGCTCGTCATCGCGGCGGGTATCGATTCTCAGGCTGCCCTTGCCGGCGCGCCTCGCGGCGATCCGCGCGCGTAGCCTGTCGAGGCGGGGGTAGCATGAGTTGACGTCTCCGGAGAGAGCGAGTGTGGCTTCAGCACCTTCGTCCTCGGCGGTGTAGACCTCGACCACAGCGCCGTTGAGCGCCTCGGCCTGGCCTTCAGCCAGCTCGATTCTTCCCCTGCGGCCATCGAGCTCGATAGCCGTTCCATCATTCAGGATGAGGCGCACCGAGGCGATAGGATCTTCTAACCGTCTGACGGTGACCCGGTAGGAAGCCTCCGAGCGGCTCCGGTTGAGATTGACCCTGGCGGAACCGGAGGGCTCTCTCGCGCGTCGGTTGTGTCCACGTCGGCACCGCCAGCCCCAGCGCCAGCCTCGGCGACCGTCATCATCATCATCCACTTCATCGTCATCGGCATCGTCAGCCTCGTCGCCGTTGTCTTCGCCTTCAACCGCGACTTCTTCCTCTCCCGCGCCGGCGCCTTCTTCCGCGGGGTCTTCAACGGCCGGCTCCTCTTCTTGCTCCTCCTCTTCGGGGACGGAGAGTCCGCCGCTATAGCAGCGTGAGGGCCTGACGCTCGCTTCGCGCGTGGTGATCGTGCCGATGTTTTCGCTTGCTCCGTTGAGAGAGGCGTCGACGTTGTAGGCTGCGCCGGGCTCAAGCCCGGCAATGTGAATGTGCATCGAGGCGCGGCTGCGTACCTGGACAAGCTTTACCGAGCCGGAGGCATCCTCGTTTTCGGCATCTTCAGGAGGCGAAAGCTCGGAGCGGCCGAAGGCGAATCCGGGGGGGGCGTTCTCACCCTCTTCTTCTTCGTCACCGTCGCCGTCACCGTCGCCGTCGCC
>DCKY01000109.1:5086-11371 GCA_002320775.1 Planctomycetes bacterium UBA1662 | reverse complement strand
CTCGGCATCGACCCTCGACGCCTGGACGTTCCTGGCCGCAAGCGCCTCGAGATTGATTACGGCCACCCGATCCGCGAGATCATCGCCTGAGTAGAGCCGGCTCCCGGCAGGGCTCCTCAGCGCTTCTGAAACAGCTTCGACAACACGAGCCCTCGAACCAGGCTCTGCAGGCGGTAGCCATCCGGCTTTGCCTTCGCGACGATCGAGCGGAGCTGCTCGGCATCGTCAACAGTCATGACCCGTCTCAGGGCATAGGTGGCCAGCTGCTCGAGGAAGGCTTCGGCCAGGCGGGCGTCGTCTTCGGCGAGCAGTTTCTTGAACTCCGAGGGGCCGGCAAAAGCCTTCCCACCAGGCAGAACGCCTGATGCGTCAACCGGCGGGTCGTCGCCAACTCCCCCTTCGACACGTTCGGTTTCCCGCCAGCGGCCGATGGCATCGAAATTCTCGAAGGCCAGCCCCAGCGGGTCGATCTTCGCATGACAGGACACGCAGCTGGGAGTCGTCGCGTGGGCCTTCAGCTGGGAACGAATCGTCGTTTTCGGCTGGTCCTTTTCCACCGGCTCCAGCGGGTCCACGTTGGGCGGCGGCGGCAAGGGCGTGTGGGCCAGGATCGCCTCGGAGAGCCAGGCACCCCGGTGGACGGGCCGATGCCGTGTGCCGTCAGAGGTGAGCGAAAGGATGGAGGCATGGGTCAGCACGCCTCCTCGCTGGGATCTCGGACCCAACCGCACCCGCGCGAGCTTCGCCTGCCCGGGCGTCGACAGGCCGTAGTGGATAGCAAGCCGGGAATTAAGCATCGTCCAGTTCGAGTCAACCACCTCTCGAATCGGCAGGTTCTTCCTGAACATCTCCTCGATGTAGGCCGTGGTCTCCATCACCATGCTCTCTTCCAGCCAGGGATCGTATCCAGGGTAGAGCTTGGGATCGGGCTGGAACATGCCAACCCGGTGCAATTGCAGCCACTGCCGGGGGAACGAATCGAGGAAGCGTTGAATCTTCGGGTCGGCGATCATCCTGTCCAACTCCGCGGCCAACCGATCGGGGGTGTTAAGTTCACCGCTCTGCGCCGCGGCGAAGAGCTTCTCATCCGGCATCGAGCTCCAGAGGAAATAGGAGAGCCGGCTGGCCAACTCAAAGTCATTCACCTTCGGGCGAGACTTCCCGGGGGAACCTTCTTCGAGATTAAGGAAGCTACGGGCGACCAGCATGCTCGACAAGGCTGATTTATAGGCTTTTCGAAACGTTTCGCCCGCCTCCTGCTCAGCGGAGATGAATTCAATATAGGGCTCGATCTCGGAGTCAGACACCGATCGGCGCCACGCCCGCTGCGCGAAACGCTTCAGGCTGCCCTGCGCCTCCTTCCGGCCATCTTCATCTTCGGGAATCACCCCCATACGCCGAGCTTGAACGACCTCCGAAATCAACGGGCCTTCGGCCTCCACCCAATCCACGAGCAAGAGGGGCATCACCGGCCGGCCTTTCTCGTCGACGATCTTGGTTCGTGTCGACAGGAAGCCGCCTTTCAAAGAAGCCAGGGGCTTCCCGGCGGGAACCTCTTCGTTCCTGAACAGCCGGTAGGCGCCGTTGGGGTGTCTCTGCGATCGAGCGTGGTTGCGAACCTGGTAATGTCCCGCTGGGAACAAACTCTCGATTTCGATTGTTTCCGGTTTATCCTCGGAGCCGGCCAGCTCGACTCCAGCGAACGATTTCTTGCGCTGGTGGTGCCAGATGGACAACCGCGGCGCCCGGCCCGTGAAAGCCGACAGCCCGCTTACCCGAATCCTGATCCGATAGCGGCCCGGGCTGCGTATATCGAAGGCACCCCAGCCTTCTCCCAGCTGAAGAAGTTGCCGTGTTCCTTTTTTAGGGGCTCTCCGGACAATCTTTGAGGGAAGCTCACGATCGGGAAACGCCAGGTCCACCACGGTATCGGCAGCCGTGAAATACCGGTCAATGTGCGAGGGCGCGGTAGAAAGCAGCGCGCCGATACGGTCGAACCCATGCCAGAGCGGATCCTCGTTGAACGCCCCCGGCGCCTCAACATCAAACACCACGCCGAGCAGATCGTAGACGGTGTGGGCGTACTCCTGGCGGCTCAGGCGGTAGTGCTCCAGCAGCCCGCGTCTCGCCATGCGAGCCGCGGCGCCTTCACGGATCTTCTTCGTGATCATTTCGGCTGTCCTGCCAAGTTCAGCTGCAGCCGGCTGGGGCTCCTTCTTCGGCGGCATCTCTCCTGCGTTGATCCGGAACACCACCTCACCCCACTTCTGCGCGACCTGCGGATCCGAAAAATCAGTCGAGAGGTTGTCGAGTCGAAACTTGGCCTTCTGCACCTTGCTGCCGTGGCACCGAAAGCAGTGCGATTCCAGGAATTGCCGGGTCTTGCTATCCACCGGCTCCAGAGCGGTCGCGGTATTGGCCAACAAGCAGAGCGAGCCTATGACGATGGCACCTGCAAGTCGCGCCAAGGCCTTCACCTCGGCGCCTGGAGAAACCCCGTGCCTCCTGGTCATGGCAGAACCATTCTCCTGGAACGCTCCAGGTCTTCGGGAGTCATGATGCATTCATCGTGGGGCAACAGGACATAGGTCCAGGGCCCCTTGGCTCGAACAATCCGGCCTGGGCGGAACCCATCGAGCATCTGGCCTACCTTGAACCTGGCCTGGAAGCCGCTGTTGCCCGGCGGGGGATTCTCAATCTCTTTCCACTCCAGTAGATTTCCGTGAGAAGAATACTCCTGGTGATAGCCCCAGGTTCGCAGGGTCGTCTCAGCGTTACAGATCTTCGTGGTCCTCTTCCCACCCTTCATGCCGCGAATGTCCGAGTAGAGAGATGGATCCATCCCCCCGAAAAAAGTGACCGTGATCTCACCGCCACCGGTATCGCCATTTTTCACAGCGTCGACCCAGCCGGGCAGGAATCGGGAGCGGATGAGCCGCAGATGACGCTGCCGCTGCACCTCCCTGAAAGCCGCCAGGCTCGCGTCATCTAGCCAGATATCCGTAGTGGCCAGGCTGTCGAAAGGTCCCCATGTCAGGTTGACCTGGACCTGCTGGCCGGGCGCGACCTGGTCCCTTCCCACCAACCGGCTGCCTTTCCATATCCGGGTGGATCCATCGATGTCGAAGAGCGCAGCCTTGTTGATGCCTCCCTCGATTTCCGGCCCGACCGGCTCGACTGAGAGCTTCAGCCGCGGCGCGGGGCCGGCCCCCTGCTCAAATCCGAGAACTTTCCAGGACCGGCCCTGCCGGGAATAGAAGCTGACATCATCCTCGAGCAAGATCACATGATTATGGCGAGCCCCGGGATGTCGCTTTAATTGTTTCCCTGAAAGCGGAATGGCCTCCTCTTCACCTTTCATCGGCAGCAGAAATCGGCCGTGCATATGCGTCCCTGGCGGAATATCTCGCACATCCGCCGGGGCTCCGTGATACCGAACCATTCCGTAAGGAAGCATGGCGAAATAGTGCCGCGGCATATTGCCTCCTTTGCGGATGGCGCCCCTGCGATTGATGGGATCACTGAACACCAGGTCTCCATCCAGGTGAACTCCCGCGCCTTTCGGCGGAAAAATTCCCGGTTCAGGGGTGTGGTCCCGTAACGCGTCAGCTTTCTCATCGGCGATCGCCGGCGCGTCTTCCCACGCCAGGAAGACCGTAACGAGAAGCATCACAGCCGGCACCCGGCGAATCATACCGGGGAAGACCTTGCCTGGCCCTCGCCTCCTCATGAAAGGACCTCGGAGATCACACCGTTGGAATCCGCGAAGGCCTTCGTTTCAACACCCATCTTCTGGGCGATGGTCAGCAGCAGGTTGCTGAAATGGGCCTTGGTATTGACAGGACTGTGATAGACGCCCACACCCTGCCCATAGCCCTTAAATTCCTTGATCTGCTGGTTGTAATCAACGTGCGCACCGTGCTTGAGGCCAAGCCCGGCGCCTCCCGCCAGCACCAGCGGCAGGCTGGTCGTGCCGTGGCTGTTGCCGTAGGACAGGCCGCTGCCGTAAAGAGCCATTGTCGTATCGAGCAGGGTTCCCTCTCCCTCACGGACTTCGGAAAGCCGGCTGAGGAAGTAGCTGAACTGGAGCACATTGAATTCGTCGCTCCTGGTGAGCTGCTTGAGAGCTTCCTTGTTACCGTTGTGATGCGAAAGCGAATGCCGGTCGCGGTTGACGCCGATCTCCGGCACCGCGGGCCCCGTGCCTTCGTTCCCGGTATTGAAGGTAACGACACGGGTCATGTCGGTCCGGAAGGCCAGCACGATGATGTCGTACATCGTGCGCAGGTACTCCCCCAGCCGCTCCAGCGGCACGTTGCGGTTGAGCTTCCCGGCGACACCGGGATCGATCTTCGGCCGCGGAGTTTCAAGCCACGTCTCCGCCCGCTTTGTTCGCTTCTCGACTTCCCGAACCGCCCCGAGGTACTGATCGAGCCTCCCACGATCTTCCTGCCCCAGCTTCTTAGCGAGCGACTTCGCATCGCCCAGGACCAGGTCCAGCATGCTCTCCTTGCGGTTCAGCCTCCGGCGCTGCTGCGCAACACCCCCCGCCGGCTCCATGAAAAACCGCTTAAACACGACGGCCGGGTTTCTTTCGGCTGGAAGCTGGACCCCATCAGCACTCACGCCCAGCCGGTGCCCCTGGTTGCTCAACTGGAGAGAAGGAAAGCGGGTTTTCAATCCCGTCACCCCCGCGATCAGCTGGTCAACGGATACCGTGTTGCGATCGGCGGGACCGTGCCGGGCGCCGGTGAGCCAGGTCTGGGTGGCGCTGTGAGCGATGCCGAATGAGTTGGGGTGATAGAGTCCGCTGATCGGAGTGACGCTTCCCCGGTGTTTCTCCAGCGGCTTGAGAATTTTCGAAAGCTCATACTCCTTACCCGCCTTCGCCATCTCGAAGTCATTGGTATTGACTCCGTTGGGCAGGTAGATAAAGACACTGCGGCGAGCCCGGGCATTCTTCTCCACGGCCCGCAGCGGCTGCATGCAATCAAGCAGCGGCAAGGCCAGCGATGCTCCCAGTCCCCGCAGGACCTCGCGCCGGCTCAGTAACCATTTCTGGGAAAGAAAATGCGCCATGTTGAGTCTCCTTGATCGGATCAGCGAAGATGAGCTCTGACTGGTCGGGCTGGTAGATCCCCTGCGCCATTAATTTACCATTCAACCAACCCTGATGGAAAGATTCGACCACACGACAAGCTACTCCATAAAGGAACCTCCCGCGTAACTCGTTGAAGCGCAGGCGCTTTCCTGTTCGAAATGGCGAAAGGGCCCGCTGTCAGGCCTCCTCCGAATCCGTTTTCCCGGTCTCGGCAGGTACCGTCGCCGGGCCGTCACCACCGCTCGCCGAATTACTTGTCGTGCACAGCCGCAATATCATCGCCGTAACCACATAGCTAACAACAAGTAAAGGCCCTGCAGGGAGATCGGTTGCTACTGAAGCCAATATGCCAAGCACCACAGAGACAATCCCGCAGATCCACGCCGTCCTGCGTGGCTGGCTTGACTTCAATGCGACCAAGGCGGGCAAGATCAGGCTGGCGAATACAACATACACCCCGACCAGCTGCACCGATGAGGTGATGGCCAGGGCGAAAAGAAGGTAAAAGCCGAGGTCGCTTCGCTGGGATGGCTTAAAGAACCAGACAGCCAGGATCAGCGCGTAAACAGGAGCGTGCGCCGCCACATCTCCCCAGGTGACAAAAAGCACCTGGCCGGAAAGCAGGTGCTGAATTTCTTCGCCGCCATGAGGATGATCGGCGAGCAGCAAAATGGTGAGTGACGCAGCCAACACAAAGCTCACGCCGATGACAGCCTCCTGCTGTTGAGGTATCGCCTTCTCGAGCTTACGAAAGAACAAGCCCGCCAGGACAGCGCAGGCCAGCGCGATCGACTGCATGACCCAGGCCCCCGGCTCGTGCAGCAAGGTGCCCGCTGCCACCAGGCCCAGGCCGGCGATTTGCGCGACCGCGAGATCGATAAAGATGATGCCGCGCTTGAGCACCTCGATCCCGAGAGGGGCATGGGTCAGGGCGATCATGAGCCCGGCAACAAGCGCCGGCCCGACGATGCTGATCATTTCGACGCTGATGGTATCGCTCCTTTCAAGATGCTGATGGAGCGATCAAACAGGGCGAACAAGCTGCCACTCGCAGCGGTTCCATCAATCGTGTAAGGAAGCATAACAGCTGGAATGGTGGTTTTCTCAGAGAGCCATTCGCTCGCTTTATCCGGCTCATACGGCGTGCGGATGATTAAATCGGCGGGCCTGGCTTTGAGTTGCTG
>DCKY01000109.1:3754-4703 GCA_002320775.1 Planctomycetes bacterium UBA1662 | reverse complement strand
ACCGCTTTCATATCCAGCCAATCCAGGAGATAGCTGAACGCACGATGGTGCACGACGACTGTTTTTCCTTTCAGGCTGGGTGCCTTCTTTTTCCAGTCGTCCATTGCCTCGGTCCAGCGGCCGGTAAAATCCTTCAATCGCCCGCGGTAAAAGGCGGCATTGGCCGAATCGATGGACTCCAGCCGCTTTGTCAGCACCCGGGCGACCACCAGGATATTTTGCGGATTCAAATGCACATGCGGATTGCCCTCCGGATGGATATCACCCAGGCTGCGATCCAGCACTTCCGGCTTTTCCAAGATGGGCACAATATCGGCGGCCGCCAGGTAGCCAGCGGTTCCGGGCTGGACATCAGCCGCCGCCTTTCGCACCAGGAGCGGCAACCAACCCTGTTCCAGTCCCGCGCCGGAGCACAGGACCAGATCGGCACGCCGTATTTTGGCAATCAGGCTGGGACGAGCCCGTATGTAGTGAGGGTCCTGCCTGGCGTGAGTGGCGGAGAAGGTCTTCACCTTCTCACCGCCTATTTCTTCAGCCAGGGCGGCCCATTCGGGTTCACAGGCGAAGATATTCACCTCCGCCTGGACTGTGGTGGTGGCCGCGCAAAGAAGCGCGACCACCAATATGCCATGGTATCTCTTCATGATACCCTCAATACTTATGAGCGCCGTGAGCGCCAAGACTCATGATGTATTGCAGTATGATCTGGTCATCATCCTGTCCTTGCGCCAGTTCCTCACGGTTATATTGCAGACGCACACGGCTGAACTCACTATTTGTCCAGTCCAACATCAGGCTTAAGGCCTTCGGATCATGCCCTGAGGAATCCAGCCCGCTACCGACTAAGCCAGCGGGAACACCAGCGGCTTGCAGTTGGCTGGTACGCAGCCCGACCCGCCATTGAGGCGCGAACTTGTAGACCGCCTGGGCGTACCAGCCACTGGATGAG
>DCKY01000109.1:1555-3366 GCA_002320775.1 Planctomycetes bacterium UBA1662 | reverse complement strand
CCATCTTCATTGCGCCAGAAATATTCGCTCTGAAAAATCACCTCCTGTTGCCGTGCATTGCCGGTCGGCGCCCAGGTGTAGCGCACATCAGCCAGGTAAAGATCGACATCACCCATAAAGGTCAACTCATCCTCATTGCTGACGCGTCCGCCTGGGACATCGCCGGACATCAGGTACCCGCCTAATCGCCAGCTTTGATTGTCACCGATGTCACCGCCAATGCGGGCAAAAGCGGACCAGGCGCCAGCGCCTCCGCCCTCAGCGCCGCCGAAAGGGAAATCGTCTCCCCGGAAGAGGCCGCCGCCAATCTCCGAATAGAAATCGGTCGCCAATATATAGGACACTTCCGCACCGTCATCATTGAAGGCCTGATTAAAGAAGACCCTGTACGGGAGCGGTCTGTCGGCGAAGTCATCGGTGTGACTATGGTGCTCATTGAGATAACCCAGGGTCCAGAAAGCACGCCCGGCCTTGACACTCACACCATCCGGCAGCCCCAGGCCCGGAAGCGCCTGGAGATAGGCTTCCTCGAGCTCGACCTCCGTCTCACCCTCGTGCAGGGCGATGGCCGCCGTGGTGCTGCCGAAGAATTTATCATCCACATTGGCCGTAAAATTCAGCTCGGTGTGGTCAACCGCGAATCCCTCACCTGGACGCTCTCCCTCGTGCCCAACAGCGAATCCGGCAATCTCCCCCTCATCGGATGAGTACTGGTTGTATTGACCATTCAAAATCAGACCGATGGATGGATTGAAGCTATTGTCCTTCACCAAGCGCTTCGCGGTGGCGGGCTTTGCAGGCACAGGCGCGGACGCGACCTCCTTAGCCTTTGCTTTCTCCACTTCGGCCAACCTGGACTCCAGCTCGGCTATACGATCCTCATAGGCCTCTTTTAATTTAAGAATTTCAGCGTGCAGCGCCTTGACATCATCATCTGACGCTTTCAATACGGGCGCACAAAAACACATCGCAATCAATGCGGCAAAAACCGCCAGCTTCAATTTAAGCATTACTTTTCTCCAAATAACCAAACACACCACGCCTGTTAACTACAGTGTGGCTTGATATATAGACAGATCTATCAATCGATAGAACGGTGGCTCAGGAGAAAAGAGGTGGCCCGCGAGGAAAGGCAAAACGATAGCTTTCCGAGCTGTCAAGAAGCAGCTCAGGAAGGCTGGGGGCCAGGACAAAGTCTTCGGGTACATCGAAAGCGACCGCTTCGCTCTGCGTACCATATTTCGTGTGCTCGTAATTCAGGCAGATATGGCAGTGGTTCTCATCTTGCTCATGTTCCGCATGAACATGCTCAGCCATGTGCAGAGACGTGAGCATCTGCATGCTGAGAAAGCCGAGGATGAAAATGAAGCCAAGTTTTCTGTTCATTCTATTCCACATTCTAAACAAACATTGACAAGTGGCCAAACCTTAACAGGCGCCTGCGGCCGTCGCCAGATGTGTTTAAAATTTATTGCCGGAAAATCGCCGCGCCAACAGGTCATAAATCAGGGTCTATTTGAGAAGGCTGCCTGGCTTTTCTATCTGATGCGACGGCGAAGAAGGATCGGATCAAATTGATCGTTGCTGTCGTAGGCGAAGGGTTCCCAGCCTACGGGAATCTGGCTGCTGGAGGTCCTGATCTCCCACTTCTGCCTGTCATCCCAATTGCCGGTCGTACGACGACGAAGAAGAAACGGATCGGATTCGTCGAAGCTGTCGAAAGCAAAAGGTTCCCAGCCCACGGGAATTCGCCCGCTGGAGGTTCGGACTTCCCACTTTTGTTCGCCAACTGACTTGCCGGCCGCGCTGCC
>DCKY01000109.1:0-1199 GCA_002320775.1 Planctomycetes bacterium UBA1662 | reverse complement strand
CGCGCTGCCTCTGTTTCCAGTCGCGCCGCTCACCTTACCCGGAACGCGCCGGCGAAGAATGAACGGGTCCGATTTGTCTTTGCTGTCGTAGGCGAAGGGCTCCCAGCCTGCGGGAATCTTCCCATTGGAGGTCTTGATCTCCCACCGCTGCTTACCGGCCGTCTTGTCAGTCGTGAGGCGGCGCAGGAGGAAGGGATCAAATTCGTCATTCCAATCGTAGGCGAAGGGCTCCCAGCCCACTGGAACCTGGCCGCTGGATGTCTTGATTTCCCACCTCTGCCTGGCATCCCAATTGCCGGTCGTATGGCGGCGCAGGAGGAGGGGATCGGATTCATCGAAGC
Source organism: Planctomycetes bacterium UBA1662 (assembly GCA_002320775.1). Lineage (GTDB taxonomy): Bacteria > Planctomycetota > UBA8108 > UBA8108 > UBA8108 > UBA8108. The sequence goes on along the minus strand of DCKY01000109.1, from coordinate 858 downwards.
TGTCGTAGGCGAAGGGTTCCCAGCCCTCAGGGATCTTCCCGCTGGAGGTCTTGATCTCCCACTTCTGCCTGCCAGCGGCCTTGTCGTCGGCGTTCAGCAGACAAGCTCCTGCGACCAGGAGAGCAAGCGATGCTACGACACCTAAGCCTTGGAGTCTCATTTCCTCTCCTTCGGTTTTCCTGGCGCGCCTTGTTCCTTATCGCCCGGCATTGGCTAAATCTCCAGAAGGGGTTCCCTGGCGTCGCCAAACTTGTCCAGGTGCACGCCCATTTTGTCCATCATGGTGAGGTAGAGCCGGCACATCTGGCGGTCGGGCTTGCCGAGATAGTCGAGGTTTCGGCCACCCTTGATACGACCGCCGCCGCCACCCAGCATCACCACGGGAAGCTGGTTCGCATCGTGGTGCCCGGTGATCATGCTGGAACACAGCATCAGCATCGAATTGTCCAGCAGGGTGCGTTCGCCTTCCTGGATCGCGTCCATCCTGCGGGCGATGTAGGCCATCTGCTCGAGGAAGAACTGGTTTACTTTAAGCCAGTCGTCGGTGTCGCTGTGCGACAGCAGGTGGTGGATCATGTAATCGACCCCGAGGTGTGGGAACCGAAGGGTGCCGTGGTCATTGTTCAGTTTGAGCGTACAGACACGCGTCGTATCGGTCTGGAAGGCCAGCACGAGAATGTCACTCATCAGACGCATGTGCTCGACGATGTCCTGCGGGTAGCCGTCTTTCGGCCGCGGGATGTCTGGCTTCGATAAGGTCGGGCGCCAGCCCTGCAGCTCCCCGCGCTGGCCGGCGTTCTCGATCCGCTTCTCGACCTCCCGAACCGAGTTCAGGTACTCATCGAGCTTCTGCTGATC
>DCKY01000239.1:16186-17331 GCA_002320775.1 Planctomycetes bacterium UBA1662 | reverse complement strand
TCCATAGGACCGATAGTTTCGGTTGTTGTGTTTTACGGCAAGTGTTCCTGGTCCTGTGCCGCGGAGTACATCAAGGTGCACTCCTCCACCTGCGAGGGTTTGGCTGAGGCTTTTCTTTTCTCCGGTATCATCTCTCACATCGTTGAGCTTGAACCAGTCACGATGGAACTTGTTGTAGTAGACCGTGGTCGTGACCATGGTCTCATTCGAGATCTCGTAGAAATGCCGCAGGTAACTTCTCGAGTGCTCTGAGTTCATCTGGTCGAAGCGGCTTCCGGCATAGCGACGATAGGGGTCGGCGGCGTAGTCGGCCTCGGTGAGCCCGGTATAGCCTTCGTTGGCCCTGAAGTCGGTATAGCCGAGCTTGAGCTCGAAGCGGCTGTAACGGTCGGTTTTCGGTTCCCAGGACAGCTTCAGCATGGGCTCGGTCTTCGAGAAGCCGGTGTCGTTTCCATTCCGAAAATCAGCCGTTGTGTCGATGTGTTTGAATCCATCGCTGCTTCGGAGGTAGCCCTCGAGAAGGACTCCGACTCGGCCGGCTTCGGTTTCAAAGGTGTCTCCGGCATACGCATGGGTACGTTGCTCGTTGTTTGAGCCGTAGAGGGTCTTGATGTACGCTCTGCCCGATTCCGGGATCTCGGTGGAACGATAGTTGATCACGCCGCCGGTGGTGTGGGGGCCGTAGCGAGTCTGGCTGGAGCCCATCAATACCTCGATCGCGCTCATTCGTCCTAGAGTCGGAGTGTAGTATGCGGAGGGGGCGGAATAGGCGGCAGGGGCCGTCAGGACCCCATCTTCCATCAGTGTGACCTTGGCGCTGCGCGTAGTATCGACACCTCGGAGACTGATGTTCGGAAAGAAACCGTAACCATCTTCCGGGCGCACGTAGACACCGGGAACCTTTCGCAGGGCCTGGTTGGCATCGTCATAGGCCTGGCGGGCCAGATCCTCAGAGGTGAGGACAGCTCCTGAGCCGGGGACATCGAGAATGTCATCGGCCTCGCCAATCACGACCGTCGTGTCGATTCTCTTCTCATCTTTTTTTTCTTCGGGAGCTTCATCTTGTGCGAAGGCGCAGGGAGGTCCGACCGAAAAGATGGTTACCATCGTGAGCGCATTAATCTTCGGCTTCATGGCCTTGATAA
>DCKY01000239.1:7925-15790 GCA_002320775.1 Planctomycetes bacterium UBA1662 | reverse complement strand
GCCCAGGCCAGCAAGCTGAAATGAATACATGGGTAGTGGTATTCCAAACTTTATGACCGGTAGCCAAACTTTTTAACCTGCAGCCAAACAAAATATCACCTACCCAAACTTAAGTTTGGCATACCATACATCGGTCTTGGTTTTTGTCAACGGTGTATATTTGTTTTTTTCGATTGGCAGCGGGTTGACTTTTAAGGCCAAGCTCGATATCGCTAGTGGGCTATGGTTATAGAAATCCTGCTTCTCATTATTGGTCTCGCACTTCTTTATTTTGGTGGTGAATGGCTTATCACTGGTTCCGCGACCCTGGCAAGAAAGCTCGGCATCGCTCCGCTGATCGTTGGCCTCACAGTGGTGGCCTTCGGTACCAGCGCCCCGGAGCTCTTCGTCAACACCCGTGCCGCCCTGTCCGGCTACGGAGAGATCTCCTTCGGGAATATCTTCGGGTCGAACATCGCCAACATCGCCCTCATCCTGGGACTCTGCGCCATTGTCAGGCCTATGGCTGTTCACAAACAATTGGTCCGAAAGACGATCCCCATGTTGTTGGCCTTCACGGGGCTTGCAATCTTCATGGTCCTGGACCCGGTTCGTGAGCTGGAAGACATTCCGGCTTTCACCCGTATGGATGGCTTGATATTACTCGCCCTCTTTGTCTGTTTTCTGTATCTCACGGCCATGAGCACCCGAAGCAAGAAAAAGAGAGCTCTTTTACCCGGCCAGATTGAAGATGTAGAAGACCTTGTCGGTGATTATTCAATGGGCTTTTGCCTGCTAATCATTGTCGCCAGCCTCGGAGCGCTTGTCGGTGGAGCTGAACTGACGGTCAGTGCGGCTATAGCGATTGCTAAGCATATCGGTATTTCCGAGGCTGCGATCGGCTTGACCGTGGTTGCTTTCGGAACGAGCCTGCCTGAGCTGGCTGTCGGGCTGATTGCCATGAGGAAGGGCCAGACTGACCTCGCCATCGGCAACGTGGTGGGCTCGAACATTTTCAACCTTCTGCTCATTATGGGGCTAACCTCGACCATCTCTGATGTTCCGCTGCCGGCCGACGGCCAGGAGGATCTCGTTGTTGCAGGCTGGCTCGTGGTGCTTCTCTACCTCACGGCGCTGACCCAGAAGCGTGTGGCGAGGACAGAGGGATGGGTCCTGCTTGTCATCTACCTGGGCTATACAGGCTGGCGGTTCTTTACTTCCGGGACCGCGGCCTGAGGTAAGGCCCGGAGAGTGGAAACACTGTAGAGTTGCCGTGTTCCTTACAGTATACTTGTCGTCGGAGTAGGGGAGTAACAGGGCCTTTCTTTTGCGGCGCCGAAAGAGCTATGGCGCGCTGATTTGGATGGCCCCTGCGGTCGTACAGAGGGTACGGGCTTCAGCAGTTCTTTTGTCCTCGATAGAGACGGACATGGCGACTTGGCTCGGCGTTCGGTCTTCCGGCTTCCCCAGGTTAGCTGTGTGATTGCAGCAGGTGTATTTTCGACCCGGTCTGACGGGGTAGATTCGGTGGCCTACCGAGAAAGTTTGAATATTTGAGCGAAGACACGATGGCCTCATATCTTGGCTATTTTGAGCCCGATGGCGTCAGGGGAGGGGTCCTGCGCTCTCCTGAGAAGGGAGAGGCCGGCGGCTTCCCGGCTCCTGTCATTCCAGCGAGCCTGGTGGGCGAGTTGAAATTGAATGGGGGTGAGCTTATCGAGGTCGCGCTGGAAAACCCGGACCCGCATCATAAGGTTGTGCTGCAGTCGCTCAAGGCGATCACCGCTATCGAGGGGAGAGATCTTGACGATCATCATGATTTCACCAGGTTTGAGGATCTGCCTCGTTTCGAAAACCCCGAGCAGCTGGTCTTGTCGACTGAGGGCGGCCCCCTGGCCATGAGGATTCTCGATCTTTTTGCGCCGCTTGGAATCGGTGAGAGAGGGCTGCTTATCTCTGAGGCCGGAGCTGGAAAAACTATTCTCATCCAGCAGGTTGCGAACGCTGTCGCCGAGGCCCATCCAGAGACGGAGTCGATGATCCTCTTGTTGGATGAGCGGCCGGAAGAGGTGACCAATATGGAGAGAAGCATTCCCGGCAGGGTGTTCGCCAGTAGCAGCTACAAGGACAGCGCCAGCCATATTAAGGTCGCCGAGTTCGCCCTGATGCGGGCCAGGAGGCTTGTTGAGGCGGGTAAGGATGTTTTTGTCCTGATCGATTCCGTCACGGAGCTCGCCCGGGCCTACAATTCCGAGGTGCGGGACCCGCGCCGGGTACTCGATGCCGACCTGAGTCCCGTGGCAATTGACCGCACGTTGGATATTCTCGATTCGCCTATCGACGTGGAGGGGGGGGGCTCCTTGACGATCCTTGCATCGGCTGTCGCAGGAGGCGAAAGCGAGCTCGATGGGCTGATATTGGAGGCCATGAGGAACAGTCGAGGCATGGAGGCCTTCCTCTCCGCTGAGCTTGCGGGGTTGCGAGTCTGGCCGGCTATTGACATCGCGCGTTCCGGGACGGGTTGCTGCGAGGAACTTCTCAACAAGGAGGAGCTCGATGCGGCCGAAGAGTTCAGGAAGAAGGCCGCGAAGGGCCCCGTGGAAAAATCGTTGCCGGCACTGCACAAGAAAATGAGCGAATACCAATCCAATGGGGAGTTGCTCGAGGCGATCAGCTGAGAGGCGGGGTTGGTTTCGCCGCAGAGAGGGCCTTGTGCATCGAGGCGGCAGAGCCTAGACTGTTTTCCCACATGGGCTGACAGACGACTCGGCCATTTTCTATTTTCAGAGAGGTATAGAAGGATGATTCGTTCATTTCACCAGCTGTTGTCGCTTGTCATTGCGATCTTTTTACTGTGTACCTCGGCGGACGCGGCTGACAAGCTTCGTCTTCTGATTATCGATGGACAGAACAATCACAACTGGAGGGCCATGACCCCTCCGATGAAGGCGAAGCTTGAGTCGACAGGCAGGTTTACCGTTGAGGTTGCCACCACGCCGGGCGGCGGAGGGAAGAAGGAAGACTGGGCCAGGTTCCGCCCTGATTTCACGAAATTTGACGTCGTGCTCAGCAACTACAACGGTCAGCCATGGCCGGCCGTCGTCAACAAGGGGCTCGAAGACTTTGTCAAGGGTGGTGGAGGCCTGGTGATTATCCACGCGGCCAATAACTCTTTCGGCGGCTGGAAAGAGTACAATAAGATGATCGCGCTCGGCTGGAGGAATAATAAATACGGCGATCGCCTGACCGTAGATGACTCCGGTAAGATTGTCATTACTCCCGCAGGGAAGGGCCCTGGGGCTGGTCATGGCCGTCAGCATCCGTTTGAAATTATCGTTCGCGACACCGAGCACCCTGTCATGAAGGGCATGCCTACGAAGTGGATGCATGCCAAGGATGAGCTGTATCACGGCCAGAGGGGACCTGCCAAGCTGCACCTTCTCGCTACGGCCTGGTCGGATAAGAAAACTGGCGGCACTGGCGCTCATGAGCCCATGATCTGGACTGTACCCTATGGCAAGGGGCGCGTGTTCACGACCGTCATGGGGCATGTCACACCAACGGATTCGATCCGCTGCGTGGGCTTCCAGACGGTGATGTGCAGGGGTTCCGAGTGGGCCGCCACGGGCAAGGTCACCATCCCGATTCCAGAGGATTTCCCGACCGACAAGGTGAAGCTGGCTCCCTGAGCGGCCCGCTTTCAGGCAGGCGGCGGGACGGCCTGGCGTTCCACCTCCTGTGATCCGTAGAGCCGATCGAGGACCTCCCACCAGTCCTCGATCGTGCGGCAGTCGATGAACGCGCTCTCGGCCGCTTCCGGATCCGGGTGATGCCTTGAGAACTTGATCCCGAATTTTCTCATGAGATTCCGGGTTTTGTTTTCCGGGTGAAATCGGCTGCAGAGCTCAAAGTGTTCCCTGAGGACAGCGCCCTGCTCCGCCAGTTCAGGCAGCCGGGCTGCCTTCCCCTCCAGCAGCAGGCGGGCCTGGCGGAAAATCCATGGATTGCCGATGGAGCCCCTGGCGACCGAGACAGCAGAGACCCCGGTCTCTGAGATCATGTCGAAGATCGATTCAGGGGAAAAAATGTCTCCTGAACCCATGATCCTGTAGCGCGGGTAGCTCCTGGTAAGCTCAGTGAGAAAGCTCCACCGCGAGGGCCCTTCGTATTTCTGCCGAACGGTGCGGCCGTGTACGGTGACCGCGAAATATTCCTGCTCGATGGCCTCCTCCAGGATCTGGATGAAGGCTTTCTCGGAGGCTTGTTCGTCATCAAAGCCCCGCCTGAGCTTGATCGTCAGCGGAGCTGATGATCCGACAGCCTGCCTGATCTCCCGGATGATCGCTATGGCATCTTCAGGCCTGTTGAGGAGATGACCTCCCCGGATATTCTTGCGGAGCCTCTTGACCGGGCAGGCCATGTTGAGATCGATGACGTCATAGCCGAGCTCCAGCAGCACCCTGGCGGCCTTCGCCATGTTGAGCGGATCGGAGCCTATGAGCTGTCCGGCGATGGGGTGGTCCTCCGGGTCCAGCTCAGCGGCCTTCAGGCCTTTGCCTCCATTGACCAGGAATTGGTCTGGCATGGCCTCCGTCACACAGTAGGGGCTGCCGTGTCTCCTTGAGATGATACGCATGGCCGCGTCCGAATATCCCTGGAGCCCGGCCTGGAAAAAAGGGTTCTCTTCAAGCCAGGAGAAGGCTGCGGGCAGGTTGGATCGTTGAGGTGAGGCGCCGGTCATGGCCGGTCGCTTAGGCGGAGAGCCCTGGCGTAGAACGTTTCGTCTCGCTTTTGAAAAAGCCGGTAGCCAGGTTCAAGTCGCCCGGTCTCTCCCGGTGTTTTCCCGGCGAGCTGCGAGAAGGTGTCGACAATGGCGGCTGCGAGCTTTTTGGAGTTGCAGTGTTCTGAGTTCGACATGACCACCACTCCAAAGCGTTTTCGCGGAAAGATGACCATTCGCGTGCGGGTCTTTTCCTGGGCGCCGTTGTGAGCTACCTGCAGCTCAGCTCCCATGCCGTTTACGTTAAAGCCGTAGGCGTAGGTGGTGGGCTTTGAGCTCTTCAGCTTTTGCGGCGTCCACATGAGCTTTTCGGTCTCCGGCTTGACCAGCTTGCCGTGGATGAGGGCCCTGGCAAAGATCGCCAGGTCGTCAATGTTGGAGAGATAGCCTCCTCCTGCGAGTTTCCAGCTGACGTCGGTATTCGTGGAGGGGATCACCTTCCCCTTCTTTCTGTGATAACCCACAGCCCTGTTGGGAATGGTTTTCCACTGGTAGTCAGGTTGCATGGTTGTCATTCCCAGCGGCAGGATAATCCTGTTTCTGACCTGCGAGGCGAACTTCTCTTTGCCGGCCCTTTCGATCGCCGCGCTGAGAAGAATAAAGCCATGGGTCGTATAGGAGAACTTCTCGCCGGGCTGGTTGACGAGCGGTGACTCCTTGAAGGTGTCTAACGCCAGGATCACGCTCTCGAAGGGATTTTCCGTGTCGTATTCCCGCTGGGTCCGGATCAGCTTTCCATTGGTGTAATGCACGATTCCCCCCTGGTGACAGAGAAGGTCGCGGGGGGTGATGGGGGCCTTCTTATCGGGGAACTCAGGAACGTAGGTCCGGACGTCTTTACCCAGGTCGAGCAACCCCTTCTCGTACAGTTGCATCGCTGCGATTGAGGTCACGGACTTGGAGATCGAGGCCCAGCGAAAGAGCGTCTTGCGGGTGACGGGCACCGCCGCCTCCCGGTCAGCCAAGCCGTATCCTTTCAGGTAGGCGAGTTCTCCATCCAGGATGACTCCGAGGGCTGCTCCGACAAGCGCTTGTTTTTTCATCTCCTCCGCCATGACTTTGTCCACCAGGGCGGCGGTCTTCGCTGTCAGTTCGGCGGCGGAGGCTGGAAGGCAGAGGAGGCAAAGCAGCAGCATCGCCGATGCGACCCGTGCCACAGTGGGCTGGGGGTGAGTTGGTCTCATGGTGATATCTTCTCCGGGGTCAGGAGATGAGCTTATTCGCGACCTTGCCGGCAACATCAGTCAGGCGGAAATCGCGTCCCTTGAAACGATAGGTGAGCCGCTCATGGTCGAACCCGAAAAGATGCAGGAGGGTTGCATGGAAATCGTTGATGTGCATCCGCTCCTTGACCGCGTGCCAGCCGACGTCATCTGTTTCGCCAATAACCTGCCCGCCGCGAATTCCTCCTCCGGCCATGAAGATGCTGAAGCTGAAGGGGTGGTGGTCACGTCCGGTATTGGCTGAGCGCCCGCCGCGGTTTTCTCCAAGAGGGGTCCTTCCGAATTCAGACCCCCAGACTACCAGGGTGTCATCGAGAAGACCCCGCTGCTTGAGGTCCTTGATGAGCGCGGCTACGGGTTGGTCCGCCATGGTCGCATTGTAGCGGAGCTCTTTTTCCAGGTTGCTGTGGTGATCCCAGGAAGCATGATAAATGTTGACGAAGCGGACGCCCCGTTCGACCATGCGCCGAGCCAGCAGGCAGTTGGTAGAGAAGTTCGAAAAGACGTTCTTTCCGCCGCCTCGACCGGCGTTTGGAAGGTCCTTCCTCCCGACTCCATACATATCCAGGGTCGACTTGGTTTCATCCCGAAGGTCGATGAGCTCGGGAGCGGATTTTTGCATGCGGAAGGCGAGCTCGTAGGAAGCGATGCGGCTCTGGATCTCAGGGTCGAGTGTTTTTGCGTAGCGTCTGCTGTTGAGATCTCTCAGGGCATCGAGGCTGGCGCGCTGGAGGTCAGGCCCCAGGCCGGGGGGGTTGTCGAGATTCAGGATCGGCTCGCCCCGGCTCCGGAAGAGAACCCCCGCGTAGGCGGAAGGGAGGAAGCCGCTGGTCCAGTTCGAGGTTCCCCCGCTGGAACCTCTCCCGGCGGTGAGAACTACGTAGCCGGGAAGGTTTTTCGATTCTGAGCCGAGTCCGTAATTCAGCCAGGAGCCAACGCTAGGATTTCCAAACCGTGCCACTCCGGTGTTCATCATGAGCTGGCCCGGATGATGGTTGAACTGTTCGGAGTAGATGGATCGGACCAGCGCTATGTCGTCGGCGCAGCTGCCGATGTGCGGCAGGAAATCTGAGAGTTCCATTCCGCATTGTCCGTGGCGAGTGAACTTGCGGGGGCTTCGCATCAGCACGGCGGTCTTTTTCTTGATAAAGGCGAAGCGAACATCCTTCGTCATCGATTCAGGGAGGGGCTTGCCGTGCAGCTCATCAAGCTTGGGCTTGGGGTCGAAGAGGTCCAGCTGGCTTGGGGCTCCGGCCATGAACAGGAAGATGCAGTTCTTGGCCCTGGGGGCGAAGTGAGGCAGTCGTGGAGCCAGGGGGGATGCGGGCAGGCCTCCTCCACCCTCGGCGCCAAGCAGTCCCTGCTCCTGGAGCAGGTGGGCAAGCCCGAGTGTTCCCAGCCCGCTTGCAGATGTGGCCAGGAAGCTCCTGCGGGTACTTGCTATCGAATCTGCCGGGTTGCCTGTAAGCATGAAGCGATCTTGTTTTTCCAGCTGTTGTTGGGACCGTCTGCGAAGCATCGGACCACAGAGACGATGGCCTGTCCAGAAAATGAGGAGTAAATCAGGTGTCACGCCGTGCGCGCAGCGGCGCCCGGCCGAACCCCGGCCAGATTCTCAGGAACCCCAGGATTCCGCGGGAGATGATCGTTCCGACGCAGACGAGCCAGATCAGGGCCAGGCAGTCAGGGCCCGCGGGATCGATCAGATAGAGTCCGGCGATGCCGGCCGCGGTGGAAACGACAACAGCGTTTCGCATGAAGCCGTAGTCGCCTGTTCCCCAGTGGACTCCATCTGTGGAGAAGCAAAGCGCATTGAGCGGCTGGCAAAGGCAGCTGATGATCCAGGCTCCGGAGACCAGCTTCAATGCGTCCGGCGGCATCAA
>DCKY01000239.1:0-7544 GCA_002320775.1 Planctomycetes bacterium UBA1662 | reverse complement strand
GATACTCCAGCCCATGGTGAAGGCGGCCGCCTTCTTCGCCATAGCGCGGTCTCCTTTTCCGAGAAAATAGGCCACCAGGCTCTGGCCGACGACTGCGTAGGCGTCCAGCAGCAGGGCGGTGAAAAACCACAGCTGCCGTACGCCCTGGTGGGCGGCGGCTGTCTGGGTGCCGGCAAGCGTGGCCGTGCGGGTTGCGAGAGCGAGAAAGACGTTCAACGATCCTGTACGGATGAACATGTCTCTTCCCGTAGAGAGCAGGTACACCAGGGTGGGGCGGTGGAGGACTGGGCGGAAGCCGATCTTTTTTCGCACAGCCGTAAAGGCCCAGGCGAGGCCAAGCCACTGGCTGATCACGCTGGCCCAGGCCGCTCCGGCAACGCCCATCACGGGGAAGGGCCCCATGCCGAAGATCATCAGTGGGTCGAGGATGATGTTGAGGGCGTTGATCCCCGCCGAGATGTACAGAGGTGTCCGCATGTCCTGGATGCCTCGCAGGATGCCAAAGGCGGCGAAACCCACCAGCACGGCGGGGGCTCCAAGCAGCCGAATGCGCATGTAGTCTACTGTCGTCGCCTGCAGCTCTCCGGAGGCGCCCATCAGCTCGGCGATCGAGTCGAGAAAGGGCAGCAGGGCCGCCATGATGATGCTCAGCAGGCCGGCCATGAGAAGCGCCGTCGCGCCGCGCTTCTGCAGGAGATCCCTGTCACCTTCGCCTTCGGCGCTGGCGGCGAGGGTCTGAATTCCGACGCCGATGAAATTCAGGATCCAGAAGGAGCCCGAGAGGATGGACGTGGCGATTCCCAGCGAGGCCACGGGCGTGGAGCCTAACCGGGCCAGGAAGCAGGTGTCAGCCAGGGACGTCAGCGGTTCCGCGATGGCCGTGCCAAGCACCGGCAGCGTCATGGCGAGGATCGTGCGTCCCGGCTTCCGGGAGAATAGGAGGATATGGTTTTTTTTCAAGCGGCGCTTAGGTTAGCTGCTCTTGTTGCTGCAGGCAACCTATCCGGTTGTTACCGGGCGGGGTCTAACTATAATAGAGGGCGTTAGATGTCCGGAGGCCCGGGTAGGCTATGGAAACCTGCCTCCCGGGCCGAGAGAACCGGTTGCTGTCCCAAGGCGTGAGTGAACCAGCCGATGCGAAGCCAGATTCTTTTCCTGTTCATTGGGGTCGTGTGGGGATGGTCGCAGCCTGGCGGAGTCTCCCTCCGCGGGGCGGAGGCTAACCCCGTTGATTTTTCCAGTGACGTCATGTCGGTCCTCTCCAAGGCTGGCTGCAACCAGGGAACCTGCCACGGCAACCGTAGCGGCAAGGGCGGGTTCAAGCTCTCGCTGCGCGGTCAGGACCCGGACTTTGACTACCTGGCTCTTACGCGGGGGCCGCGGGGGCGCCGTATCGACCGGGTGATACCCGAAAAGAGTCTCATCCTTCTCAAGCCTGCCGCGGAGGTTCCTCACGAAGGCGGGAGACGATTCAGGGCGGGCGACGTTTCTTTTGAAATCCTCAGGAACTGGATTCGTTCAGGCGCTCCCGGCCCGGATTCCAACTCGGCGAAGCTCGAGCGGCTGGAGGTCAGCCCGGGTAAGGAGCTTGAGATTCTTGTCGATCCGGCGGCTGAGCTGCAGGTCCGTGTTCACGCTGTATTTTCTGATGGAGCGAGGAGAGATGTGAGCGAGCTCGCGGTCTATGAGCCTGTTGGCGATACCGTCGAGGTTTCCTCCAGGGGGCTTATTCGCCGTTCCTCTTTTGGAGAGAGTACTGTCCTGGTCAGGTATCTCGGGCGGCAGCAGCCGGTGCGGGTCGCCTTTGTTCCCGCGGGGAAAGGCTATGAATGGCGCGGTCCGCTGGAGAAGAATTTTATCGATCAGGCCATCTTCGGTAAGCTCAGACGCTTGCGCCTGAATTCCTCGGTGATCTGCGACGATACGGTCTTCCTGCGCCGCGCAACCCTTGATCTTGCCGGTCGGCTGCCCACCTCTGATGAGGCCAGGTCCTTCATCGAGGCTGAGAGGCCCGGAAAGAGAGAGCGCAAGATTGACGAACTGCTCGCGACCGCTGGCTTCGCTGATTTCTGGGCGCTGAAATGGGGTGATCTGCTGCGGAACGAGGAGAAGGTTCTCGATCGAAAAGGAGTGCAGGTTTTCCAGCGCTGGATTCGCGAGAGTATCGCCTCGGGGAAGCCCCTCGACAGCTTTGCCCGGGAACTCCTGACCGCCCGCGGCAGCACGTACAGGAACCCCCCAGCCAATTACCTCAGGGCGAACAGGGATGTTCTTCAGAGGGCGGAAAATACGGCCCAGGTTTTTCTCGGCGTGCGGTTAGCCTGCGCGAAGTGCCACAATCATCCATTCGAGCGGTGGACCCAGGATGATTACTACGGCTGGGCCGCGCTCTTCTCCCGCGTGCGCTACAAGGTGTTCGAGAACAAACGCCGTGATGGATTCGATAAGAATGCCTTCGTTGGCGAGCAGGTCGTGTGGATCGCGCGCGAAGGCGAGCTGAAGGATCCGCGGGACGGCAAGAGAGTCGCTCCTCTGCTGCTGGGTGCTGGAGTCGGAGGCCCGGGTGAGGAGGATGACCCGCTCGAATTCCTTGCTGACTGGGTGACGAGCAGGGAGAACCCGTTTTTTTCGCGGTCGCTCGTCAACCGGATCTGGTTCAACCTCATGGGCAGGGGCCTTGTTGATCCTGTCGATGATTTTCGCGCTACGAATCCTCCTAGCCACCCTGAACTGCTCGAACGGCTTGCCAGGGAACTGGAAGAGGGCGGCTTTAAACTCAGGAAGATGATTCGGTTGATTATGAATTCGAGTGCCTACCAGCTGAGCTCTGTTCCTGTGGATTCAAACGGTAAGGTAGAGGCCGGCTTCGCGAGAGTCCTTCCCCGCCGGCTTGATGCGGAGCAACTGGTGGATGGCCTCGCGCAGGTGATTGGAGTCAGCCCTTCCTTCAACGGCTATCCGCGGGGGATTCGCGCTGTCCAGATCCCGGGAACGAATGCGATCCTTCCCCGGTACAAGAAGCCCAGCAGCGCGGACGTGTTTCTCAAGCTGTTCGGCAAGCCTGACAGGATGTTGACCTGTGAGTGTGAGCGAATGTCGCAGACCCATCTTGCCCAGGCGTTTCACCTGGTGAGCGGGCCGATGCTTCACGATATGATATCGAGCGGCGATAACCGGCTTGGTGTTCTTGCCGATTCCGGCCTGGGCGAAGTGGAGCTGATCAGCGAGCTCTATTGGAGCGCGCTCGGACGTCCGCCATTAGAGATCGAGACCGCTTCAGCCAGGAGGCTCTTCTCCTCAGCCGGGGGAGTACGGTCAGCCGGGGGAGTACGGGCAGCCCTCGAGGATTTGGCCTGGGCGCTGGTAAATTCCAAGGAGTTCCTGCTTCGCAGGTAGAGGACAGGCATGAATCGCAAAGATCGGGAACGGTTGTTGTTGCGGGGAATCCCGGGAGCCTGCGGTGACTTCGAGACAACGGGTATCAGCCGCCGCAGCTTGCTCAGTGTTGGCGGCCTGGGGATGCTTGGCCTTACTCTCCCTGGGCTCCTGAGAGCCGAGGAGACGGCCGCGTCAGCGTCGCTGCCGGTAAAGGCCAAGTCGGTCATCTTCCTCTTCCAGTTTGGCGGGCCGAGTCATATCGATACATTTGATATGAAGCCCGGTGCCCCGGCTGAAATTCGCGGGCCGCACAAGCCCATCAAGAGTGTTGTTCCGGGGCTCCCGGTAAGCGAGCACCTGCCGCGAATGGCAAAGCAGATGGATCGCATTTGCCTGGTTCGGAGCATGCACCACACCATGAAGAATCACAACTCGGCGGCCTATTACGCGCTGACCGGACACGCCCCTCCCAGGGATGACCAGAGGCTTCGAGACTCGCTCAGCCTCTATCCGGCCTACGGTTCGGTTGTCGACAAGGTGGCTCCACTCAAGAGTGAGCTGCCGACATTCGTTTCTTATCCTCACGTGATATCCGATGGGTCCGTTACCCCGGGACAGCGGGCGAGCTTCCTGGGTAAGGCTCATGACCCTTTCTTTATCGCGGAGGATCCGAACAGCAAGAATTTCAAGCTGCCAGAGCTCAGCCTGCCCGCAGGACTTTCCTTTGAGCGGCTGCAGAGAAGAAGAGAGATGCAGAAGCTGATCGATTCTCAATCCAGGCTTCTTGAGTATTCAGCCTCCGCGAAGGGACTTGATGACTATTACAAGAAGGCCCTGTCGATGCTGAGCTCGACCAGGGTCAGAGACGCCTTCGACATCTCACGGGAGACGGAGGCCGTTCGAGAGCGCTACGGCCGTCATACCTATGGCCAGGGGTGCCTGCTGGCCCGCCGCCTGGTGGAGGCGGGGGTGCGTTTCGTTACAGTCTATTTTGACGCAACCATCGGAGGAAGGAGCACGACCTCCGGCGGTTGGGATACCCACGGATTCGACAATACGAGGATGTTTCCGATCATCGAGAAGCGACACCTGCCGATTACCGAGCAGACCTTGCCGACCCTGCTCGATGATCTGGATGACAGGGGACTCCTCGATGACACCCTGGTGGTCTGGATGGGGGAGTTTGGCCGAACGCCCAAGATCAACGCGAACAAGAGCCGGGATCACTGGCCGCAATGCTATTCGGCCCTGCTGGCCGGCGGCGGGGTCAAGGGCGGCTATGTTCATGGGGCTTCCGACTCAACAGGAGCCTACCCAAGCCGAGACCCGGTCAGGCCGGATGATCTCGCCGCGACCGTATTCCAGCTTATGGGGATCGATCCCGCGACAGAGGTCTACGATACGCAGGACAGGCCGCTGGTTATCGCCGAGGGCGAGGCGGTCACAGAGCTCATCGCCTGATCGGCCAGTTGGCCTTTTCAAAAGAGTCGCTGCTTGGTAACCTGCCCTGCCCGATGATCGATTGTCCCAGAGTTGTTTCCCGGAGTGAGAGCATGTCAAAAGAATGGAACTTCAAGCAGGAACTGGTGGCGGTCTTCGGCAAGCCGATCGCCGAAAATCCTACCCAGTACATGATTGAGAAGGCCTTCGCCCATCACGGGCTTGATTGGCGCTATCTTTCGCTTGAGGTCGAGCCCGAGGATCTTGCAGATGCCGTTACCGGCATGAGGGCTATGAATTTCCGCGGCGGTAATTGTACGATTCCCCACAAGGTGGCCGTGATCGAACATCTCGACCGGCTTGGAGAGTCCGCGGCGATGATGGGCGCTGTGAACTGTATCGTATGCGAAGGGGATGAGCTGGTCGGTGAAAATACCGACGGGAAGGGCTTTGTCCAGTCGGTGCGGGAGGTCACGGATCCCGAGGGCAAGAGGGTCGTCATTCTCGGGGCGGGTGGAGCGGCCAGGGCGATCGGGGTGGAGATGGGGCTGGCCGGAGCGGTTGGCTTTACCATCGTCAACAGGACGGCGGAGCGAGGGCAGGACTTGGCTGAGCTGCTCGTTGAGAAGGTCGGCGTCGAGGCAACGTTCGTTCCCTGGGATGGAGATTTTTCCGTTCCTCCCGGGACAGATATAGTCGTCAACGCGACCTCCATAGGCCTCTTTCCCGATGTAGATGCCAGGGTCGCTCTCAACATCGAAACCCTGGAACCCGGCATGGTGGTGGCCGATGTCATTCCGAATCCGCCAAGGACCCGCCTGGTGCGAGATGCTACCGAGCGCGGCTGCACGGTTCTCGATGGACTGGGCATGCTCGTTAACCAGGGGGTGGTGGGATTCAGGTACTGGACCGGAGTTGATCCCGACCCTGCGGTCATGCGGGCGGCCCTCCAGGAGGTCTTTGGAGGATGAGGCTGGGCGCTGGCGCGAGGCGGTTGGCTGAAGGCGAGAACTCCCCGGGTTGGAGGCCCCGCTTCACGGTGAGGCTTTTCGCTGTTCTCGCTGGAATTCTCTTCCTCATCGGTTGCGCGCCGATAGGGCTTCGGAAGGAACTGTCGCTTCGGGAGTACGTCAACCTGCGGGATGACAGCTATTCCTGGGAGGTGCTCGAATCAAAGCAGGGGGAAGGTTTTCAACGGTATCTTCTCAGGCTGGTCTCGCAGACCTGGCGTTCCGAAGCCGAGGTCGACCGCACCCTCTGGACCCATCGATTGGAGGTTGTCGTTCCTGACTCCGTGAAGGAGAGCGGGGGGAAGCCGTCAGAGGCCCTGCTCATCATCGATGGAGGGAGCAACGGGGAGGCGGTGGCAGAAGACGTGGACAACAAGACCGTCTCGATGGCCTTGTCCGCGGGGACGATCGTAGCCAACCTCGGCATGGTGCCCAACCAGCCGCTTGGGTTCGCTCCGGAGTTCCGTGGGCGCTACGAAGATGACCTGGTGGCCCATACCTGGAACCTCTACATGGATACGGGCGACCAGACCTGGCTCGCTCGCTGGCCGATGGTGAAAAGCGCGGTGCGCGCGATGGACGCGGTCGAAGAATTCCTGGGCTCGGCCAGGGCTACCGGTTTCGCTGGGCCGCTCCCCGTCAGCGGATTTATCGTTTCGGGCTCCAGCAAGCGCGGCTGGACCACGTGGCTTACCGGCGCCACCGATTCGCGGGTTTCCGCAATCATCCCGATCGTTATCGACGTGGTGAACGTGATTCCATCGATGGATCACCACTACGCGGCCTATGGCTTCTGGGCTCCCGCGGTTCGCGATTACGAGGAGCAGGGTGTCATGGCGCGAAAAAATGAACCGGCCTATCAGCGAATGATCCACCTGGTGGATCCCTATTACTATCTCGACCAGCTTCAGATGCCCAAGTACATGATCAACTCCGCCGGTGACCAGTTCTTCCTGCCGGATTCTTCGCGGTTCTATTTTGACCAGCTTCCGGGAGAAAAGTTCCTGCGCTATGTTCCCAACACGGATCACTCTCTCTCCGGCAGTGACGGCCTGGCTGGAGTCGCTGTTTTCGCCGGGATGGTAGCGCGTGGGACCGCTCGCCCCAGGTTCTCCTGGCGGATGGAAAAAGACGGCTCGATTCGGCTCTCGGTGACAGACCAGCCCGCCGAGGTGAGGCTCTGGCAGGCGACCAATCCTGATGCGCGGGATTTCAGGCTGGCCGCGCTCGGAGGGGTCTGGACCAGCAGGCTCATTGGAGGAGATGGAAAGGGAGCCTATATTGGACGTATTCGTCCTCCTGAAAGGGGCTGGACCGCTTTCTTTATCGAGCTGACCTACCAGCTCGACAACGGGAGGAAGATCAAGTTCACCACCGGAGTGCGGGTCCTTCCCGAAACCCTGCCCTATATCGAAAAGCTGAAGGTCTACTCCGCCCAGGAAGACGATTCCTGATTTTTCCGGGCGGTTAAATTTCGACTTATCGGGTGGCTTTGCTTGTTTAGAAACCGGATATCTACTAAATTGTAATCGGCTTTAAGCCGTAGTTAACCAGCCCTGTCGACCTGACAGCCTGTTGGTAATTAGGATTCCATGAATAGATCAGAGGTTTACCTCATGAACAGCATCAAGCCGACTCTTTCAGTCCCTTTTTCTTTTCTCCTGGCGGTCATCTTCTCGCTGCCCGGGTTGGCCCTGGCCGAGGATAAAAAAGCTC
>DCKY01000056.1 GCA_002320775.1 Planctomycetes bacterium UBA1662 | reverse complement strand
TTTCTTCTTCGACAGCGGCCCTGGTCCTCGACTCCATTTCTCTCACTTCTTTTTAAGACGTCACTGGTGAAGCCGATAGCCGTTTGCGAAAGGCTTCAAGGTCGACGAGCAACTTATCAAAGTTGATTTGTAATTTATAAATCATATTTTTGCCGGGCTGACAAGCTCAAATCAGAGAAGAGTTTTTTCAGGCAGGTGAAATGATCGTCGAAGCCTGCCGGTTGCAGGTCATCTCAGCCGCTTGCGGACAATTCGCGGGATGCGGTTGCCGGTTCTCTCGCTGGAGAGACCCTCCGTGAACCGGAAGCCCATCTTCTTCGTCTCTGCGACGAGAGTTTCCCGGGTTTTCAGACGCCGGGGCTTAGCAGCAGCCGGGCGATTCGCTGGGGGCGGGGGAGGAGCAGTCGAAGATACCGCGATGTTCGAGCTCGTCGGTCACCTCGAAATATTTCGACAGGCGGGTCTCCGCGAGCATCCTCGCGGTATTCCGGCAGATCGCCCTGGCTGTGTTCTTTTCGAACAGGTGATTCTGATCCAGGAAGAAGCTTTCTTCGCTTCCCGGGCAATTGCCGAGGTAGGTGGCGTTCTGGGAGAAATCCTCGCAGCGCCGGTCAAGCGGCGTTTCGAATTTGAACCCGCGCAATGTCATGGAGTAAAAACGGTTTGGTGTTCCGCCGATGTTCTCCTCGACGAGGCTGCGGGATACGCTGCGCGGGTCTCTGAACCCGGCGGCGGTGATCGTATCGAGAAGGTCGTATTCGTAGAGCGCGCCGCCGAGGCATTCGGCATGGAGTTTCTTGTCGTTACGGATACTCGGGGGCAGGCGGCGGTCGGCGACGATGTCGGAGATGTAGAATTCACCGCCGGGTTTCAGCACCCGATGGATTGAGCCGAAGACGTTGTCTTTCCTGGGGGAGAGATTGATAGCGCAATCGGAGACCACCAGGTCAACCGTGGAGTCCTCGATGGATTCGAGGGTCTCTATGAAATCTTTGTTGAAGAAGACATTGTCCTCGGAGTATCCGAAGGCGGACATGACCTCCGGAACATTGCGCCGGGCGATGTCGAGCTGCTCATCGGTCATGTCGATGCCGAAGACCCGGCCCTTCGCGCCGACCAGGCTGCCCAGGATGAAACAATCGAGGCCTGTGCCGGAGCCGAGATCCAGTACGGTGAGCCCCTCGAGCTCATCGGGGGGGATACAGCACCCGCAGCCATAGTTACGGTCCTTGACCTCTGAAGGGATCAGCTCGGCAATTTCTGAATACGTGCTGAGGGAGGAGGCTACACAGCAGGCATTCTGCTCGAGGTCTCCGGTGCTTTGGAGTACCTGGCCGTAGTACTCGCTCAGAAAGGTTCGCAGCTCTTCCATCGAGCTCGTTTTCGGGGTTGTACCATCAGTGTTCATAGATACCGACATCCACTAATAAGGCGAGGGGGTCTTTATTACAGGGTGTCTCATTCTCTTGATCACAGCTGAAGATGCACGATAAAACGCAGGCCCGGGAAAGAGGTTTTGCGCTGAGGCTTTTCAGCCTCGTGGAGATTCGATACTGTACCGGTGAAGCAAAGCGCTAACCTGTTGTTTTCTTCAGGACGGATTGAATCGGTGAAAAGATCTCATCAGTACCTTTCGGCATTCGTCGCCTTCGCGATCGGATGTTTTCTTGCCTGGCTGACCAGCCGTGAGCCGGTGGTCCGCGAGGTCCTTCCGGCGCCCGAACGGCTGGAGGGCTCCGCGGTAGAGGCCCTGGGGCTGGAGCTGGGGGAGGCTGTGCCCGGCGGCCTGTTGCCCCTGGTCGAGGCGGTTGGGAAGGAGACCGACGCGGGCGCGCGAAGCTCAGCCGCCGTTCTTCTGGAGCAGGCCTACAGGAGCTCGGGAGACGAGCTGGTTCGCGCCGCGGTGCTTGTTTCGCTCGAGCGCCTGGGGGGACCGTATTCCTGCACAGCCCTCGCCTCGATCTTCCGCCTTGGTAACGAAGACGCTTCCCAGGCCGCCATGCGTCTTTCGAGAATCGACGGCCAGGATTGCGCCGCACAGCTGAAGGCGATCATCGAGAAGGAGGAGCGCGGGGGAGAGCTTGCCAGGTCGGCGCTGAGGGCCCTCGGGAGAACCCGTTCGCGGGCGGCGGCTGAGTTCTGCAGGGAGCTCTGCGCCGCGGACTACGAGCCGGCTGTTCGCCGGGAGGCTGCCGAGGCCCTCGGTCGAATAGCGGAAAAATCGTCGGTGGCAACGCTTCTGGAGCTTCTTGGAGATCAGGAGGAGAGGTTGCGGATGGCCGCGATCACGGCATTGGGGCTGATTCGCTCCGAGGAATCCGCCCTGGGCCTACGGTCGCATGGCGGGAAGCCCGGTCTCGGTCCGGTAGAGGCTCGTCTTGTTGAGGAGGCGCTGGGGAGGCTCGAAGGCAGGGAACCCGCGCGCCTGAAGTGAACGGTTCAGCGCCGCGTATTCAGTCCTTGAGCCGTTCGAGTTCCCGCTCGAGGTCTTCCCTCTCCGGCTGAGGAGAGATGGGGATCCGTTCCCAGCTCGAGTCGTCAAAGGCCTCCCAGCGGCTGCCCGATGGCCAGTGCCGCAGCATGAGGCAACAGCCTTTGTAGCGCGGATGGTGTTCCGGGAAGCTGAACTCGTGATCGGGATCGATGCTTCGCTGGTAGATCGCCAGCCAGCGCAGGATGTCCTTCTGGGCCTCGGCTCCCTCGTGGTAGTAGCTGATCACATTGCGATCGGACCAGGAAGGATCTTCCTTTTCGGCTGTCTCCTGGATTGCCAGCCAGAGCTCTCCGATGTGCCGGGGTACGGCCGCATCCCGCTCCGCATCCGCAGAGGCGTCCTTGTTTTTGAACCACTTGAATATCATGAGACCGGCCAGTTTTTCTCAGGGGGGTTTTCGTTATCCCGGGCAGGGAAGAAGTGAGCCCCGGGAGCAAAAGCATGCGCCTTCGAAGGCGCTTCGTCAACAGGACTCGAAGAGGCTAGGCCGCCTGGAGGGTTCATCTGCACTGCAGGCCATCGGCCGTGGGGTCCTGTCCCGTTGCGGGGAAGGGAGCGGCCGGCGGAATCCCCCCGCGGAAGAGATAGTTGAGGGTGATGATGGCATCGGTCAGGGTGATCCGGCCATCATCATCAAAATCGCCGCTGTCGGGGCAGGCCGGGGAGTCGCCTCCCTGGAACAGATAGCCGAGGAGGTAGATTGCATCGGTGAGGTTGACCTCGCCGCTGGAGTCTGCATCCCCGCGAAGAAAGGGGGCGGGGAGGGTGTCGGTGAACTTGATCCGCAGCAGCTCAGAGAAGGAGCCGGACCCGACGGCGATCAGCTCCCGGCCGTAGAGCTCGATGTCCCTGATCTCGTTGCCAAGCCCGGTCAGCGGCAGCTCGAAGCCGGTAAGGTTTCCTTCGAAGTTCATCTCCAGGACCTTCGTGATCCCGTGGTCGCCGTAGGCTGATGTGGTGAACAGGAGTGTCCTGTCCTGCTCGTTGACGGCGAGTCCCAGGTTGAAGACGAAGTTCTGGTAGGGAGGCTCGGGGTGAGGGAACCGCCCGAGCTCGTTGCCCTCGGTGTCGATCCGCAGGAAGGTCCGGCTGTTGCGCTCGAGATAGAAGAAAGAATCGCTGATGGAGTCCCAGGTGAGCCCGGTGGGATAGATGATGAAGCCGTTTTCCGGGACAGGGGGGACGATCTCCACCTCGTCATACGGCTGTCCCGCGAGGGTCTCGCTTGCCAGGAAGAAGCGCTGTGTGTCGACCTCGCCCAGGGGAACAGGTTGCAGCCAGGTGATGTAGTAGAGGAGGCGCTCGGTTCTCGACGGCGCCCGGATGGCAAGGGTGGCGATCTGCCGGCCCGCTTCAACCACCGACTCTCTCTCATCGAGAAACCTGAAGCCCGCATCGTAGTGATAGACCTTGCGCTCATCTCCGTACCAGTTGACGCACGCGTAGAAGGAGCCGTCGACCGGGTCCCGGGTCAGCTGTTGCGGAGAGCGCGCCGGCCAGCTCATCGATCGCTGGAGGACAGCGCCGATTCCGGTTCGCACCGATGAGCTGATGGTCTCGCTGGCAATGCCGCCGCGGATACCGCGAACGCCGTATTCATGAATTCCCGGAGCGACCGTCTCGTCGACGAAGCCCGTCGCATCTCCGGCAAGTGAGGCTATGAGCTCGCAATCGCGCAGGATCTCGATGCTGTCGTAGGGGCCGTTGTTGATGAAGTTGAGAACAATCCGGTCCTCCACCGCGGGCTGTCGGCATTCGAGGTAGCCCGGGGCCGGGGTGATGGTCGTTTCATGGAGAATTTCGGCGAGCAGGGCATCGCGCTGCCCGAGGCCGAGAACAAAGAAGCGGGATTCGCCATCGGCCACGATGTTCTCAAGCCCGACACTTCCGGAACGGCTCTCCCGCCGAATCGAGGCCGTGGTGATCTCCGAGCCAGGGATGACCTCGCCGCTGTTGGTGTCTACCAGGGCGATCCACTTCTGGCCGAAGTCGCGATAGGTTCCGCCGCTGAGCCAGAGGAGGTCATCGCGTCCCGGGACCCGCGAGATGCCGCCGGTATAGGTATTGAAGACGTCCTCGATCGGCGGCGGCTGGATCCGGGTGTAGGGGTTGTCGAATTGTTTCAGAATGCGGCCCTCCAGGTCGATCTGGTAGACGATGTCCTCGACAACCTCGGTGATCCAGAGGGCGCCGCGTCCCTCGTCGGCGGCAGGATCGAAGACCATTCCCATCACGGTTCCGAGATCTTCTTCAGATTCCGCATCATCAGGGTCGAATTCTTCATTGAGATTCGGCAGGGCGACATCGAAGGTCGAGAGAACGTTTCCAGAGAGATCGAGCAGGCCGATGATGTGCCGGGTCGTATTGTAGACGAAGAAGGTGTTCGCCTCCGGGCCGCGGGCGATCCCGGAGATATATTCCTCTTCCTCCTCTCCCGAGGCGAAAGCTTCAGCTACGGGGATCGTCGCGACCGGGTCTCCGGGTGAGTTCAGCTCGAATACGATCAGCGCTCTCTCCCTGCCATCGGTCACGACGAGCAGGTTCTCACCGTTGGAGGCGAGGTCGATCGGGAGCCGGCCTCCCACTTCCCTGGACCGGAGAATCTGCCCGGGACCGGTCAGCACCAGGCAGGGGCCGATGATGCTCTCGGTTCCGTTCTTCATCGCCCGTACGCTCAATTCGTAGAGTCCCGGCGGTGACAGCTCGGCTTCCCAGGCGGTGGCGTCTCCCGGCAGGACCGCGTGGACCCGGCAGCCCTCGATGATCTCTACGCTGTCGTAGCTCTCGCGTGATGACCAGCGCAGCATGGCCAGATCTCCTGCCGTATCGCATTCGAGCCCGAAGATTTCCCGGTTTGCGGGCTCTCCTGCTTCGAGGACGGCAAGTCTGGCGTTGGATTCGACCACACAGATGAACGCATCCAGCTCGCCGCCGTTGCCGGGGAAGGGGTGGCGCACGATACCGCTGACTGTTCCGCCTGCGGCATCCAGGGAGAAGGACAGACCTGTGTAGGAGCCCTCCGCATCGAGCTTGTAGAGCCGGTTCTGCTGGTCCCGGATGCCGGTGATCCAGAACCCGGCGAGCTCTCCATCTTCATGGATGAGATCGATTCCTGCTGACTGGGTGTGCTGTCCCCGGCCGGGGAAGCCATCGGGATCTTCGGGATGAACGAAGCTTCTCAGCAGCTCACCCTCAAGGTTGATCTCGTAGACCAGGGTTCCGAGGGTTTCGACGACATAGATCGAGCCGGTGCCTTCCGCTGCGCCGGGGTCAAAGGCGAGACCGCGGACCGTGCGCGCCGGGAGCCGGGGGTTATCGAGAAACGGGATGGAGATCTCGCGGCCTGTGGGGACTCCCAGCTTGTCGAGCTCGACAATTCGTCCGCTGTCGGCATTGGTTACGAGCAGGGTGTCATCCAGGGGGTTCCAGGTGATGCCGGTGGTGAACTCGAAGGCCAGGAAGGGGGAGGGGATGGTGTCGAGCAGTTGCGTGAGGTCGGTGCTGTACTTGTAGATCCGCTCGTCGAGAAAGGTCGTGATCCAGAAGCAGTCCTCCGTCTCGTCATAGGTGATGTCCTGCGGAGCGATGACCGCGAAGGTGACGAAGTCAGCGGCGAGGTCGCCGGGCTCAGCCTCGAGGGAGCCCTGGCCCAGTGCTCCAAGGAGCGCGAATATCGCCAGCGTCAGTCGGAAGGTCCGGGGGGACATTTGAAGATTCCTGTCGCGATTATCTGAAAAAAAACCGGTAATTACGGAAAAGGCCCACAAGATGAATTTTAAGGCTCCGAGGAGCTGTGGGCAAGCTGGGGTAAATTTCGGGGTCTCGCTTCCCCGGCAAACAATCTGTACAATCTCTGCGTCTGGTTTCCAGGAGTATTTCAGGAGCGACAGTAGCGTCCCATGGGCAACACCTTCGGAAAGATCTTTCAGATTTCCACCTGGGGAGAATCACATGGTCCCGCCGTCGGGGTTACCATCGACGGCTGCCCGGCGGGTGTTCCCATCGACGAGGAGGCGATCCAGGTCGAGCTTGACAGGCGTCGGCCAGGGCAGAGCGACATCACCACGCCGCGCTCAGAAGATGATCGGCTCGAGGTGCTCTCAGGCGTATTCGAGGGCGTCTCGACTGGCGCGCCGATCCTGCTCATGGTGCGCAATAAGGACGCCAGGCCGCAGGCCTACGATCACCTCAAGGATGTCTACCGACCCTCGCACGCGGACTATACCTACCAGGCCAAGTACGGCCATCGCGATCATCGCGGCGGTGGGCGGTCGAGCGCGCGGGAGACGATTGGCCGAGTCGCCGCAGGCGCCATTGCCAGGCGGATTCTTACTGACTCAGCCGGGGTGGAGCTGGTCGCCTATGTTCGGAGAATTCACGATATCGAGGCGGAGATCGATGCGGCCTCGGTGACGAGAGCCGCCGTCGAGAGCAACGCGGTTCGGTGTCCTGATTCAGCTTCGGCGGAAAAGATGATTGAGCGGATCAAGGAGCTTCGCAAGGAGGGCGATTCAGCCGGCGGGCTCGTCGAGTTGGTCGGGCGCGGGCTTCCGGTCGGTCTTGGAGAGCCGGTCTTCGATCGCCTCGAGGCCGACCTGGCCAAGGCGATGCTTTCGCTGCCTGCGACCAAGGGCTTCGAGGTCGGCTCGGGATTCGATGGGACGCGGCTGACGGGTTCGGCCCACAACGATGCCTTCTACAAGGATGGCGATGAGGTCCGCACGCGCAGCAACAACTCCGGCGGGGTCCAGGGCGGAATCTCCAACGGCGAGGACCTCGTCTGCCGCATCGCATTCAAGCCCACGGCGACGATCAACAAGGAGCAGGAGACGGTCTCGACCTCCGGTGAGGAGACGGTTCTGAAGGCCCGCGGGCGTCACGACCCCTGCGTTCTTCCCCGCGCAGTTCCTATTGTCGAGGCCATGGCGGCGCTGGTTCTTGTCGACCACTGGTTCCTCGACCGGTCGCGCAAGCTGTCGTGAGTGAGTCACTTCCCCCGCTCTACGTTGTCACCGATGCCGACCGGCTTGGAGAGGGGAGGGTGCGTGACAGCATCCGGTCCGCCTCCCAGGGCGGGCTGTCCATGGTCCAGCTGCGGGAGCCGTCGTGGAGCATCGAGAGGCTCGAGGCGTTTGGCCGCACCCTCCTGGGCGTGTCCGCCGATCTCAGCCTGGTGGTGAGCTGTCATGCAGGAGATGACTTTACCGCCCGCGTGGAGCTGGCCGGTCGCCTGGGCGCGCGGGGAGTTCATGTCGGTGGAGGGGAAGCCGGCCGGGTCGCCGAGGCGCGTGAAGCTTTGGGCGAAGACATGCTGATCGGCTATTCGGCTCATGCGGCCGCCGAGGCGGCCGATGCCTTCGAGCAGGGCGCGAGCTATGTCAGCCTCTCACCCGTATTCCTGCCGCTGTCGAAGACGGGTGGGTTTCAGCCCCTTGGCCTGGAAGAGCTGGGGCGGGCCTGCTCGATACTGCCTGGTCCGGTTTACGCTCTCGGGGGGGTGACTTCCGCGGCGGCGTCCTCCATCAAAGATCTGGGAGCTGCCGGCATCGCCGTGATCACGGCGATCCTCGAGGCGGATGACCCAGCCGGCATCGCGAGGGAACTCCGGGCGCCCTGGGGTGATCGTGCCGCCGGGTGAAGATGATCTGAGGCATTACTTGACCGAATGAACCGGCTGTGAAAATATGTGTTCCTCAGACTGTTCGTGTCGTTTTTAAAGTTAACCTTTCCCCTGGAAGTTCCAGCTATGAGAACCGTTTATTTCGTCCTCGCGCTCATAAGTTTCTTTTTCTTCCTGCTGCAGTGGAGCCCCTGGGCTGGTGGAGAAGGCGGCTTCGCGCCGATGTTCGGTTTGTTGGAAGGACTGGACAATAAGGTGCATCACTTCAGCATCGAGCAGCACTTCTGGACCTCCATCCTGGCCGGCTTTACGATCACCTTTCTCGCATCCGCGGTATTTTGCGGAGAGGGTGAAGCTGAAGAGGAATTCTGAGGAATACCTTCTCCGCGTTCCGCGCGAGCCGTCTGTCAGTTGGTCCGCGCCTGGCGAACGGCAGTTTCCCAGCGCATTGTGTTCTTCTCCACATCGGAGGTCTTCATCCCGGGGCTGAAGCGGCGGTCTTCCCTCCAGGTCGCACGGATGTCCTCGAGCGAATCGAAGATTCCAACTGTGAGGCCGGCCTGCAGGGCGGCTCCCAGGGCGGTGGTCGAGGTGATGGCGGGACGCACCGCGTCGCAGCCGAGGAGATCCGCCTGGAATTGCATCAGCAGGTCGTTGTTCGAGGCTCCGCCATCGACCTTGAGCTCGACGAGGCTGTCCTTCGAGCCGGAACCGGCCCGGCCCAGGTCTTCCCGCATGGCCGTGAGGATGTCATTGATCTGAAAGGCGACGCCCTCGAGCGCGGCCCTGGCGATGTGGGCGGCCGTAGAGCCCCTCGTCAGCCCGGCAATCATTCCCCGGGCATCCGGATCCCAATGGGGCGCGCCGATACCCGCGAGAGCCGGGACGAAGACCACGCCGGCGGAATCGTCAACCGACCGGGCAAGTCCCTCGATCTCCGAAGAGTCGGAGATGAGCCCCAGGCCATCGCGGAGCCACTGGACGATGGCGCCGGCGATGAAGGCGGAGCCCTCGAGGGCGTAGGTTGTTTTTCCACCCGTACGCCACGCGGCCGTTGAGAGCAGGCCGCTTTCGGAGCGTACGATATTCTCGCCGGTGTTGAGCATCAGGAAGCCGCCGGTCCCGTAGGTGCACTTCGCCTCCCCGGGTTCAAAGCAGGTCTGTCCGAAGAGGGCGGACTGCTGGTCACCGATCAGGGCCGCCACCGGGATTCCATCGGGCAGGAAATCGAGGCCGCTGGTTTGCGCGAAGACGGAGTCGTTGTCCCTGATCTCCGGCAACAGCGAGGCGGGGATTCCCAGGATGCCGAGCAGCTCTTCATCCCATTCACGGGTCTCGAGATCCATGAGCAGGGTTCGTGAGGCATTGGAGATGTCGGTGACGTGGGCGGCGCCGCCTGAGAGCTTCCAGCACAGGTAGGTGTCGATCGTCCCGAAGCGCAGTTCCCCGGCCTCCGCCAGCGCGCGGGCTCCCTCGATTTCATCGAGGAGCCAGGCGATCTTGGTGCCGGAGAAATACGGATCGAGGACCAGGCCGGTCTTCTTTTTGAAGGCGGCCTCCCAGCCCGCGTCCTTGAGTTCCCGGCACTTCGCCGCGGTTCTGCGGTCCTGCCAGACGATCGCGCGATGGATCGGCTGTCCATCCCCGGCTCTCCAGATCGCGGTGGTCTCCCGCTGGTTGGTGATTCCGACAGCGGCGATGGAGGCCGCGTCCACGCCGCTCGCCTCGAGCGCAGCGGCCACCGAATCCCGGACGCTCTGAAAGATCTCGTCAAGCTCGTGCTCCACCTGTCCCGGCTCGGGGAAGTGCTGGGGGAACTCGCTCGAGGCCTCGGCAAGCACCGAGAGCTCGCTGTCGAGCAGAAGAGCCTTGGAGCCCGTGGTGCCCTGGTCGATCGCGAGGATGACGTTTTTCCCGCTATTGCCCATCACGATCTTCCGTTTGTCCGGGTTGTTCGACTGGAAAGAGGGTGCCGGCTTTCGGCGAACTCAGCTCGATGACGTTGATAACGACAGATCTTCCTCCCGGCCTGGTGGTGAGCCGCTTGAATACGATCGGCGCTCCCAGTTTTTGATCAAATTCAGCCTTGAGGACAGTGTCGCCCTTCTGTTTCTCCTGGAGCTCAAGCTCCCGTTCCATGGTCCTGAAGAGCCCGGCGACCGTATAGGAGTCATCGGAGCTCGCCCGGGGCAGGCCATTGTAGGTTTGCGAGACCAGCTTTCCATCTCGCACCTTCGTCTCGGCCCGGGATTCATCCTGCCGGTCAACCTGGATGCTGATGGAAAGGTCATAATCCCGGGGGCCTTCCCGGCTCCATCTCTCCCGCCAGTCATCGAGCATTCCAGGCAGGAGCAGGGCGGTCTTGTCGGCGAAGGCCGTGATGATGAAGAAGACCAGGGCCGCGGCCAGGGCAGCAAGTCCGCTCGCCAGGAGGATAGTTCCCGGCAGGGCGGGGGACTTTTTCATCGAGGCGCCGGACTCTTGCATAGGATTCACTTTAGCGCCGTGCCAATTCGATTTAGCCGCCCGCGCCGGCCTTCCTGGGTTTTTCCGCCGGGATCTTCGGCGGCTGGAAGTGCTTTACGTAAAGCTCTCCAATCGTTTTCTGGATTGCCGCCTGGTCCGGGTAGCCGGTGACCTGGAGGTAGGCGACCTTGCCGTCCGGTCCGGTGATCACCACCCCGTGGTTGTGAAGGTAGAGGCTCTTTTCCCTGTCCTTGGGAGCCGGGGATCCATCCGGGAAGTGGGCGATGCCGGCGGGAAAGGGCGGCTTCTTGGTAGCGTAGAGCTTGATGGCCTGGGTGAGGCACTCCTTGCTGCCGCCCTTGTTCAGCTGGGAGTCGCTCTGGTAGATTCCAGCGAAGGCCAGGGGCAGGGCGCCGCCCGCGGCCGTGGTGCGCGTGAAGAGCTGAGCGAGAAAGTCTACCCGGTTCTTCTGGCAGCCGGGACAGTCGTCGTAGGCGACCAGCAGGCCGATCTTGTCCTTGAAGGCGCCGAGGGGATCTTTAGCGGGCTCGAACTTGGCCGTCTTCGGGTTCCACCAGAGGGTCTTGGGCAGGGTCGCCAGCGGTTTGCCGACATACTTTGTCCGCAGGCGAGTCTGGATCATCCCCATCGTCTTCTTGTAGCTCTTGATCTTGCCCTTGAGCTTGAGCTTCTTGCCGTCACGGCTGATGAGAAAGCGGATCGTCGCGCCGATGTTCTCCTTGCGCAGTTCTTTCACGAAGCGGTCGCGATTGGGGATGAGGAAATCGTTCAGGGCGATGATCTGGTCGCCTTCCTTCAGGCCCATGTCGTTACCAGCGGAGCCGGGGTAGACATAGATGATCTGCAGCCCGCTATCGGCCTTTTCCTTGTCGATGGCCTCGGTGAAAACGCCGAGGAAGGCGAAGTCCCTGGTCTGAGCGTAGGTTAGCGAGGAGACGAAAAGAAAGAGGGCTGTGTAGATCAGGATAGAACGGCCTGGGAAAGACATCTTGGTATCCGCCATGTTCTCAGTTCAAAAAGAGGTAAAGAGTCGCGCTACAGGGGGCGGCGCACCCACTAAGAAAATTGTACAGGAGGCGGGCTTTTTTCGCAGCACTTCCTGTTTTTCCGGTCTCGCCGAGCGGGGCTCAGGAGCGGATCTTTACCGTTCGGCCGCCGGAGCGTACAGAGCGTTCCTCGGCGTTGCAGACTGTAAGCGAGTCAGCGGCGCCGGCCGCCTTCAGGAGAGGATCGACCTTTCCGGTCTTTACCGACTGAACCGCTGCCTGCAGCTCCCTGGCGAAGCCGTCGACCGGCTTGATGACCAGCTTGCGGGCCGCTCTGCCGGCAGAGGTATAGAGCAGGGGCTTCGGCGCGGTGGAAGAGTTGAAGTGAACCGTTCCCTTTTCGAAGAAGGCATCGTAGCCGTGCTCAAAGGGCAGCCCGGGCGCGTTGAGCCAGCCGGCCTCGGCGCTCAGCAGCGGTCCGTTTTTCTTGCCGTGGTAGGTCGTCCGGATGAAGTTCACTCCTCTTTTATCGACGAGACCGTTTGACGAGACGGCGTTGGGCTTGCCGAAGAGATGGACGATGAAGTCGGTGTCGTGAATATGGAGATCGATGACCATGCCGCCGGACTTGGCGGGGTCGGCGAACCAGCTGGAGTCACCCCATTCGGGCATCGCGATGATGCGCTTCATGTGCAGGGAGAGGAGCTTTCCCCAGCGCTTGCTTTTTACCGCATCGCTCAGGAGGCTGAACTCCGGCATGAAGCGCAGCACCTGCGCGACCATCAGAGGCCTGCGGGCTTTTTTAGCCGCCAGGAGCATCTTGCGGGCATCTTTCGGGTCGAGGGCGATCGGTTTTTCGACCAGGACGGCCTTGCCTGCCTGCAGGCAACGGATGGCTGCCGAAGCGTGCAGGTAAGAGGGCAGGCAGAGGTCTACGAGGTCTACCCGGTCGTCTTCGAGCAGGGCCTCGAGCGTCGGATGGACGGCGATTCCGGTCATGTCCTCGAGTCCGCCGGCGTCTCCGAAGTTTCCTCCTACACTCGAGAAATCGCCTCGGGCCTTGTTCGGGTCGCTGGTGGCGATCGCGACCACCTTGCCTCCCCTGACATCCTGGGCAGCTCGAAGATGGGTCAGGCCCATGAATCCCAGGCCGACAAGGCCGATCCCTACCGAACGCTTCTTTGCCATCAGTCCTGTCTCCCTGTTTTCTGTTATTGACCCGTTTGGGGGATGGAAAGTTTGGTCTTGTACGGGAAAAGTTTCAAGTGATCAATCCCTGATAAACAACGCAAAATAGCGGGGTTGCGCAATGGAAGCTACAGGGCAGGGAGATAGTAGGCGAATTCTTGCCCACCATCTCATTACCCGGGTGGTAGAATCGATCTTCATGGCCAGTCGAGTGCTGAAGACTGGCGGCGAGCCTGGGGTGGGGCCTCAGTCATCATCTTCTCAAGGAACGGATTCCCGGCGTGAGATCACTCCGGGTGACTCAACCTTGTCGAGACCTAAGTGTTTTAACTATAAAAAATTAGGGAATAGGGACACCTTTCTCAGCAAGAAATTGAATCGGTGTCCGGCGGTCTGAAGTTCCCTGTTTTTAAAAAGTTCAGGAGCTGCCTTTAAAGGCGGCCAGGTTTGAGCGGAGGGAGTGACCTTCGCATTTTCCTGCTGGCTGGTTTTCAGCAGTTCCTGTTGTGAGTCCAAGGAAACGCGAGATCGAATTGAGAATTCGATTCTCCTGTCAAGTTAACGAAGTTTTTCCTGCTAACAGGAATCATCAAGCAGAGGAGTGAGAAAATGTACTTTACCGAGAAGCAGCTTCGAATCATGGAGTTCATACAGCAGTTCCGCGATGAGCGGGGGATCTCCCCGACTCTTGAGGAGATTGCCTCGAACTTCGGAGTCACCAAGATTACGGTTTACGAGCACATCAACCAGCTCGAGCGCAAGGGCGCCCTGAAGCGTGAAAAGTTTCGCGCCCGTTCGATCGAGCTGATCGCTTCGGTCGAGGAGCGTAAGGCGCGCTATTCGATGCCGCTGATGGGCAATTTCCGAGAAGGTCTGCCGATCGAGGCGACCGAGGAGAGGGAGGATCTCAATATTTCAGAGATGCTTCCCTACGGACGGAACTTCTTTGCCCTGAGAGTGCGCGGCAATGAGCTCAAGCAGGACCATCTCACAGATGGGGACCTCATCATCGCGGAAAAGCGCGAAAGTGTGGACAACGGCGAGGTGGTCGTGGCCGTTCTCAATGGCGGTAAGGCCTGTATCAAGAAGCTCTACAAGGAAGAGGACCATATTCGACTCCAGTCGCCCAATGGTTCTCTGGAGAGCATGATGGTTCCGAATGCCGATGTCAGAGGTGTCGTCGTTGGCGTCCTGCGCCGTTTCGACGAAACTACGACCGTCTGAGATTCCGTTCCGCTGATTCCGGCCGCGGCACAGAGGCCGTGGCCGGCTTCCAGGCGTACTCAGGGAAGCTCTGAGAAAGCTCTTCTCAGCAGGCCGGCCAGGTCCTTGGGCAGCGCGGTATCTTCCGCCCTGAGAGCTCCGAGCAGCAGCTCTTTACCGAGGTCCCCGGTTGGACAGGTTGGGCTGCGGCCGCCTCCGCGGGCGGCGATCCTGTCGAAGAAGGGGACGCGGCCGCCTTCCTTCGGATGGACCCCGATCATGTGTACGATGAAGCCATCCTGTTCATGGCAGGAACTCACCAGGCTTTCGATGGCGGGCAGCTCGGAATAGTTTGCGGGGGCATCTCCGATGACCACGATTCGCTTCGCCGCGGAAGGCCGCCAGGAGAAACGGCCGAGCTCCAGGGCAGCTCTGAGAGCTGAATCGACTCCTTCAGGCACATCGCCTCCGTCAAGGGCTTTCAGCTCCAGGAGGTGAGGAAGCAGGTCGTCACCGGGAGCTTCGGAGAGGCCGTGGGTCTCGACGACCTCATCCTTATAGGTCAGGAATCCGACCCGAACGCCGCTGGCGCCCCATTGGAGAGAGGGAAGAAGCCAACTGCAGGCCTTCTTCAGGTCCCGAAGACCGGCCTCCATGCTCCGGGTTGTGTCCACCGCGAGGACCAGGTCCAGCCCGCCGCGTTCGAGATCGCCAAGCAATTCCGCGAACGTATCCAGTTCCGGCCAGCCGGGCCGAGAGCCTTCGGCAAGGGTGATGACAGTGCTCCAGCACTCATCGAATTCCGTTTTCGCCTCTGGAAGCAGGACCGCCTTCTCATCGAGCTGGAATAGCTCCAGCAACTCCAGCCCGCGGGCGTTTTTCAGTATCGTTTTCGCCGCGGCGCAGATCAGGGTGCGAACGGTATTGGATTCGGTGAGGCCGGGCTTCGGCTGGGAGAGCAGCAATTGGATCGCGTAGTTGTGAACTCGGGGGTCGGGATCAAGCAGGTGTCCCGCGGTGAGAACAGGCAGGGTGCTGCCTCTGGAGAGGAAGAGCAGTCTTGCCAGGCCCGGAGCCTCGATGACCGTTCTTGGGGCAATCTCTCCGGGGACCTTCCTGTTGTCGACGGCCGCATCAGCCTCGCTGGCTGGAGGTTTGAAGCGATCCTCGATAGCCCGGAAGAATTCCTTCCACAGCTCTTTCTGTTCGAGCGAACTGCCGAGCGGTTTTTCCACAAGGCCTCCGGTGGCGGGGGCCTTGGCTATGGCGGGCGGTTCTGTTTGCAGGGGCTCCTTTCGAACTGGCGGGACAACGTTGTTTTTCGTCGGTCCGGGGTTCGCCTGCTGTGAGGTGGAGCTCTCTTCTTCCTGGACGACAGCCGGCGTCTTGGCGAGGCCGGGTACAACTGGGGCCGTGGGGTTTTCTCCAGCTTCGGGGATTCGCGGCGGCTGCTGCCGGGTGGAAAGAGCGAGGTGCGATTCCACCTCTCCGAGGCGGGAATAGAGGTAGATGATCACCACGGCGTTCAGCAGCAGCCCCACGATGCCGATTCCGGCAACGACATAGACCCACTCACTCTTGCGGATCTGGATTTTCTGGCCGCATCGACAGCGGATCTGACGGGGCATCAGTTACCTCGTTTGAGGGGATTGCAGGAGTTCTCTCACTACCCTGACATTCTATCTCGAAGGCTTCCGCAATCCAGAGTCATTGGTTCCGATAGTTTCATACAGGCGGCTGCCGGGGTTCTTTCCATTACCCGATAATTTCACATAAGTACCGATAGGCACTAATGTTCAAATCCGCTTGATAAACCGTGATGACGGTGATACTTTTGTTTAAGTCCATACATTCAGTTTCATTGCCATTCTCAGGCGCTTGGCGGGGTTTTGAGGAGCTTCCAACAGGCTGCCAGGCAATGCAATTTGTTCTGGAATATAATTTTACGTAAATTGAATTGGCGAGAGCGCCCAGTGGCGAGTTTCGTTGATTCCGGCTCTTTATGCCGAATTCGGCATCCCTGAATGTGAATTCGCGACTGTATTGGTATTGCTCAATATAGGTTTTTGGTCAGTTCGCGAGGCGGCTTTGGCCGATAGGTACAATAATCGGCTTACTGAAGTAGAAATGAATATAACGAGTCTCAGCAGCCTGAGGATGGTTGTTTGAGGCAGGAAATTAGGAGGTTGTAGGAATGTTGGTTTCCCGTGACGCTATGCGCGCCTTCGGTTTAATTTTGCTCCTGGCCTTGTCTATGGTCGGATGCCAGAGTGTTCCGGAGCAGATTGCCTCGAAGGTCGAGACGGATGATTTCGGCGGTGTTCTGCCGAATAAGGAAGAAATTACTGTCGAGTCGGTGCAGAAGGCAGAGATGATGCACCAGCGAGCACAGGCGGAGCTCCGCCTGGGACCGAGCTTTCCCTTCGATCTCTTTGATCCCGGCCGCGACCCCCAGACCAAGATTGGTATCGCGGGCGGAGGTAAGCTCCAGCTCGAGACGGCCAAGAACATCTACATGGGTCTCTCAGTTGATTGGACCGACAATGTAGTCGAGACCAACACCGGCGGTATTGGGGAGCAGATCTTCGCCGTTCGCGGCTACGACCGTCTCTCTATTCTCGGCACCCTGGATTACGATATTCCTCTTACCGAAGACAGCGATGGTCTGCTGCTTCGCATGGGAATGGGTATTGGAATGACCTTTATTGATTTCAACACCCTGCCGAGTTTCACCTCGAATCCGCAATTCGGGAAGATTGAAGATCTCTACCAGATCATGTTCCGTCCCTCGATCGGATTGCGTCTTCCGGTTTCAGAAAATCTCCTGCTCTTCAGTGAACTGTCCTATGACATCGTTCCCGAGAGGAGAATAGCCTTCGAGACGGATGTGGCTGTCGCGGGAGAGCGCGCGATCTTTTCTTCCGGAGCCCTGCTCTTCGGCGTTTCGCTGCAGTGGTAATGCAGGCCTGACGGCTGCAACCGAATACTGATCTCAATAAGCACCAGCGTGGTTCTCGTAAAGAGGACCGCGCTGGTGCTTTCCTTTTGTCCCTTTGTAGATCGTTGTGTGGTAATATGTTCGGCCTCTGAAACCAAACGATGGTCTGCTGCGGGACCCTGAGAAGCGTCCGCGCGGAGAATTTCACAGGGAGTGGTGAGGTCTTATGCAGAAGGAAACTTCAAATCTGGAAAGCAGCGTCAGGGAGAGACGACGGAATCTCCGTCGCAGGGATGCGCTGGAGATCCTGTTGAAGGCCAGGGATGGCCTGATCGCTGAGATGGCGGAAGAGATTCGCCTGCGCAAGGATGCGCTCATTGATTCATCCGGTGACCACAATGTCCTGGGGTTTGAATTCCAGGAGATCGAAGACCGCTATACCGCCAGGCTCCAGTCGCTCAATTCGATTCTCGAGAACCTCGAGTACAGGCGTCCCAGGCTGGCCCACCGGATTGAGACACTGAGCTCGACCCGGGAGAGCCTGAAGAAGGACCTCAATGACCTGGTCTGCCGCTTTGACCAGTGGGATCTTGTCAATGTCAACGTTTCGGAAATGACTGACTCTACCCTGCTGGCGGTGGTCTCCTTCACAGCTGACGATTACAGCGAATAGGCCGGTCCGGACAGCTCAATAACGTCCCGCCCGACGCTCCTTCTCCGGCAGGATCTCGAGACAGGTGGTCCACCAGCCCGACTCGATGGTCTCGGCGAATTCCTCGGGTAGCTTCTCTTCCCTCATCTCCAGGGCAAGGCGCTCGGCGTCGTAGTTGACAGGTATGAACTCGGAGGTGACGCGGTCTTTCATTCCGCGCAGAACCGCATACCAGACCCGGCGCGACCCATCATTCTCGGGTCTT
Source organism: Planctomycetes bacterium UBA1662 (assembly GCA_002320775.1). Taxonomy (GTDB): domain Bacteria; phylum Planctomycetota; class UBA8108; order UBA8108; family UBA8108; genus UBA8108. Next base: position 5,247 of record DCKY01000056.1, on the reverse strand, counting down.
CCCAGGACCCCGACATTGACGAAGAGCCTTCCGGAGGGAAGCCGTCGCTTCCACTTCATCCCCGTGTGGGTGACGGCGATGATATCCGCCTGGTAATCGTCGCAGAATTTTTCCAGGAAATGATCCGGGGTGGTCGAATCCCAGAGGAATTCGTTCTGGCGCCGCGGAGAGCCATGGCAGAGCAGCACCTTGTGTCCGGCGAGCTCAAATCGAATTTCTTCCGGCAGAGTTCGGAGCCAGCTCCTGTTCTCTTCCGATGTGTTCCTGTAGGTGTACTGGTAGCTCAGCCTCGCGAAGTGATTGTCGCGCGGGTCCGTATATCCGCACTGGCAGTCCGGGAGGTCCCGTGCCAGGGAGTCATCGTAATTGCCGGCCAGGGTCTTTACTGAATGAGCTTTCAGCAGGGGATAGATCCTGTCCGGGTGAGGACCGAAGGCGCCGAGGTCCCCGAGGCAATAGATGGAGCCGATGTTTCGTGAGCTGATGTCTGAGAGCGCCGCCTCGAGGGCGAGGTGGTTGGAGTAGATCCCGCCGATGAGCGCTGCCTGTTCCGAAGTGCTCGCGGTCATTCAATCCACTCCCCAGCCGCCGACATTCGAGCAGATCGCTCCGTAAACATAGCAGGTATGGCAGGCTCCATGGCTCAACCGGAAGGCTCCGCTCGCCTCCTCCAGGGTCTCTCCGAGGTGGGCATCGGGCGCTTCGATGAGCAGGGGACAGACGGCGACCCCGCGATCGGTTACCGTCCGTCCGCGGCTGCAGAGCAGCTGGCTGCTGTCGTAGTTCTCCATCATTTCCGCGCTGATTCTTTCTGACCGGGAGTATGGCCGGGTGCGCTCCTCTTCCATGCCAAGGTGAAGGGTCGGAAGGATTTTGATGCGCGGTCTTTCGTAACCAGCCCCCTTCAAGGTCTCGACAAAGGAATCAAAAACCCCGGGGCCATCCTCCTCTGGCCAGGTCTGGGCGATGGTGATAATAGGGAGGAAACCCGCCTGGACCAGCATGCGTACGCCCCTGATGGCCTGCTTGAAGGTTCCTTCGCCTCTGATCGGGTCGTTGGTCTGCGGGTTGTAGCCATCGATGCTGACGCGCAGCTCGAGGCTGTAGGACGAAGCCTGGGAGATGTCGCGCAGCCGCCGGATGGAGCCTGGAGTGAAGACGGTGCCGTTGGTCAGCACCGTAGCGGGTCCGATGGAGAGGGTCTCCTCGAGGATCTGCATCATGTCGCGGTTCAGGAAGGGCTCTCCGCCGGTAAAATAATATTCCCTGACTCCGAGCTTCTCAGATTCCCGGAGGTATTTCCTGACGGTCTCGATGCTGAGGAATCCGAAGGTGTCATTGCCCGGGTGACAGCTGATGAAGCAATGGTTGCAGGACAGATTGCACAAGGTTCCTCCAACCTGGAACCAGAGCTCGTCGAGACTCTCGAGCTCCTGCGCGGGAGCCAGCTCCCTGGTTTCGTTTCCGTGTCCTGTCATGGCGAGCCGGCTTCCTTGTAGAGGTCCAGGTCTTCGTCGCTCTCCACCAGCCGGAAGATGTCGCGTACCTGCTCAATTCCGGTCCGCAGGAGAAAATCGCTTCTCCTGCCGTAGCTCTTGTGCCCGGCGCTGAAGAAGCCGGGCTCAGGATGACCCAGCGTATCACCGGGGAGCCCCTTCCGTGCCAGGCAGTCGCCGTTGGAGCCCTCGCCCAGCAGGGCGGCGGCGAGCTTCATCGGGCCCTCGGTGGCGTAGCAGAGGTGGACCTGGAGCTCGCGGTGGATTCCGGTGTCCGGACGGTACCCTGTCATGGAGATGATCCGGTCCATCTCCAGCGTTCGGCGTTCGGCCGGCGTTTCGCCCCGCAGTTCGATCTCCAGGCGTCCCTGCGACTCCTCAATTCTCGAGGTGGCCACTCCCGTGAGAACCTCGCAGTCCTCGGGAGGTGATTGGGCGAAGAGATTGGCTGTCTCGGCAAGCCGGTCGCGCTGGGGGAGGGGGTCATCTTCATGGCGCGGGAGGGGTTCCGGACGAGTGTCCCGGCGGGCCCAGGTAAGGCGCGTTCCAGGAGCCGTCTTCATGAGCTCGATGAACGAATCGATGATGGTGGCGGCTGAGTAGCCCGCGCCAACCAGCAGCGTGGATTGTCCCTCGTAGAGGGGCCGGTCGCTGCCGAGGACATCCGGGATGTGGTAGGCGATCTTTTCGGAAAATTCTTTTTCTCCAGGAGCGGGAAGACCTCCGCTTCCGAGGCTCCCGTGGTTCTGGTAGACCCCTGATGCGTCGATCACCACCTGGGCTTGAGCCGTTTCCAGCCTTCCCTCTCCGCTTCGCACAAGCAGCTCAAAGGGCCGCCGGGCACGTTCGGGATCGCCGATCGCCTCGGTCTTCAGCAGGCCGGCGCGGGAGATGGCGAGAATCTCATAGCCTGTCTTAACTCGACCGCCCAGTGCGGCGGCAAGCGGAGCGAGGTAGCGGTCGCAATATTCACCGCCGCCTGGATATTCTTCCATCTGTGGTATCGGCAGGCCCTGTGCTTCGAGGGCGGCAAGGCCGAGGGGTGACGTGTTGAGCTTCCATGGAGAAAAAAGCCGGAGAAAACCCCAGCGCCTGATGTTGGCGCCGGCCTCGAAGCGTTCGTACACCGTGGGCCGATGTCCCAGGGCGGAGGCGTAGATGGCGGCCTCGAGACCTATGGGACCTGCCCCAATGATGGCGATTTCCAGGGGATTAGAAGGAGATCGCGGTATGGCGGCCATCTAATTTTCCACGATCTCACGGTAGGCCGCTCCAGATGCTCCCGGATCAACCCCGGCGATGACCCGCAGCGGATCCCGGCCCGCGAGCTCCGCGGCGTAGACTCGGCCGATGACTCCGAACGGATTGGGGCTCTGGATGATGTCCCATCCTCGTTTGGCCAGGGAGGCGACGACCTTGGCGGGAAATCGGGACTCCATCAGCATCGTCCTGTCGGCGTAGGCATCGAAGCGGGGGTGGACGACGGCTTCAGCCACGTTCATGCCGAAGACGGTCACGTTGAGGATCACCTGCGAGATGCCCGCGGTGATCCGTGCCGCCCCGGGTGAGCCGAGGGCGAGCTTTGGCTTGCCGTTTTCGAGGACGATGGTCTCGGCAACAGCCGTGCTCCGCGCCTTCCCGGGCGCGATCGAGTTGGCGCCTCCGGGGCGCGGATCAAAGGCGCTCATGCAGTTGTTAAAAAGGATTCCCAGCTTTGGAGCGAAGACTCCGGAGTTGTAGCCCAGCGAGTGGGAGAAGGAGATGCAGTTTCCCTCGTCATCCACGATGGTCAGCTGGGTGGTGTCGGGACAGTCCGCCGGCCCCTGGGGGCAGGCTCCTTCTGTCAGGGCGTCGAGGTAATCGGCGGTCAGAAAGGTCTCGTCCGCCGGGGTGCCGAAGTCCGTGTCGCCCTGGTTGGCCAGGCGGTCGCTCCAGACACGCTTCAGAATATTGGAGAGCCCGTCGATGTAGGCCGGGCTGTTGTGCGCGGGGATGGAGTTCTGCAGTTGGCGTTCCATGAGCGCCAGGGTCTGCAGGAGAGCCACTCCGCCTCCGGGGAGGGGAGTCGAGAGGATCTCATAGCCTCGAAAATTTCCGGAGAGAGGCTCGCGGACAGTCGGGGAGTAGCCCTCGAGATCAGCAAGTGTGACCAGCGCGCCGTTCGCCTCCCAGTCCTCCGCAATTTCCCGGGCCAGCTTGCCCCGGTAGTAGCTCTCTGCGCCCTCGGCGGCGAGACGCCTGTAGGTTTCCGCCAGCCTGGGTTGGCAAAAGATCTCGCCCGCCTGGTAGGTCTCTCCGTCTTCCTTGAAGCAGATTTCCCGGCCCGTCTCGGTATGGCTCAGCCGGTCACGGGTGGAAACCCTGCCGAAGAGGCCGGGACGAATCCAGAAGTTGGCCAGCTCCGGCGTGACCCTGAAGCCGTCCTCGGCGTAGGGGATGGCCCTCTCGATCAGCTCAGCCCAGGGCAGCTTGCCGAAGCGTGAGTGGATCTCGCCAACGCCTGCGACCATCCCGGGAACGGTGACGGCCTGGTAGCCGACGTCGTTGACCTTGCCCTCCACCAGGTACCCGAAACCATCAGGGGTTTCGTCTTCAAATAGATCGGCCCAGACATCCGGGCGGGCCAGGCTCCCGGCCCTCCCGTGAAAGTCGATGCTGAGCGAACGGCCGGAACCTGCTGGCTCGCTGAAGAAGAGGGTGGCGCAGCCGAAGCCCCCGATCCCGCAGCGGTGCGGATCGACCACGCCCTGGACAAACGCGGCGGTGACCAGGGCATCTGCGGCGTTCCCCCCATCGGTAAGGACACGAGCGCCCTCGTAGGCCGCCTCCGCCTGGGGGGCGGCCACGAGGCCCCGACCTGGTTGTATTTCTTCAGCTTTCATGCTGACTGATTATACGCACCAGGTCGGCTGATGGTACTTGCTACTTTTTGAAGCGGGTCGTGCTCTCTCCGTACGTTCCCTTTTCCGTCCAGGTCGCGTAGCTGGAGGTGGTCCCAAGCAGGTTCAGGAACGCGCCGAGAACCCTCATGGCCTCCGGTGGGACAGCATCCCCGGCCGGTGAGAACTGCAGGGCCTGTTCGATCATCTCCATATAGCTGGCGGCGACGGACGCGCTCTGGTAGCTGATGGGGGTGACCTGGGCGGGAAGCTCGCCGATGGTTTTCTTGAACTCCGCGTTCTCAGCGAGTCCTGGGGTGTCCTTGCCGATCCTGCGGATCACCTTTTTGACGTTCTCCGGTTCTGATCCGAAGATGATCATCTTGTCGGAGATGCAGAGGGCCGGCTGTGGGCCGGAGAAGCCATCTCCCATGACAAAGACGTCACGATTCATGTACTTATTCGGCTCCAGCGCTCCGCCACTCATCTCGATGGCCTTATTCACGAGCTTTTTCCAGGGGGCATCATTCGAGAGCTCGAGCACGAGCGTCATGTCGCCAAGCGGGTTCTCGATGCCGCCAGCCCTGCCGGATCCGAAGGAATGTACGCGGTTTCCGAGGCTGCTGAGCAGGTCGGCGAGCTTGAAGCCCATCTCCGCCTCGAACATCTCCTCGACATTGGCCTCCTGGCCCTGGAGGGCGGCGAAGGACTGCACGAGGTTGAGAAGCATCTTTACGGACTTGTTGATGGCCTGGGCATTGAGACCATAGGCGCTGTAGGTACCCGAATCTCCGGGAACGATGGAAGGCGGGGCGGCGGCGAAGGGCTTGCTCTTGAACCAGCCCAGCATGCCGTCAGAGGCTCCATTGTTG
>DCKY01000054.1 GCA_002320775.1 Planctomycetes bacterium UBA1662 | reverse complement strand
AGGCACCTGCGTGGTGAATTCGTCACAGGCCATGATGGTGAAGCGGATCTTGTTCCTGGCCATCGCGTCGAGGATGTCGTCTCGGCCTTCGAGCATCTGGTGGATCAGGTAACCGGCCTCGAGGAGCGCGTAGTCAGAGACCTTTTCCGAGGAGACGACAGGAAAGGCGCCAAGGGTGAGGACCTTTTGGTAAAAGGGCTTGAGCTTCAGCCTGCGCCGCAGCTCATCGGGGATCGCCCGGACCTTGAGCTCGAGCTCGCGCGCGGCGGCGCCTTCCTTTACCCGTGGATGGGTGCCATTGAGACATTCCTCGATATTCGTATAGCCATCTCCGTCCGGGTCCTCGGCCGTGTCGTTGTCGGACCTCGGCCGGAGCCCGTAGGCTCTCTCCCAGTTGGTGCGCATGCCGTCACCGTCGGCATCCCTGCGCAGCCAGGTGATCCATTCCTTGTCCTCTTCGTCCCGGTAGCTGGGCTCGAGCTTCGGCCAGCCGCCTACCTGCTTCTGCGAATCGATCAGCCTGCCCTTTCCGGAGCGAACCTGCTCAATGATTCTCGCGTCCACAGCGTCACGAACCGGCTTGCTGGCGCCGGCCTCGTAGAGCACCCGGCGGTAGGCGGACCGCGCATCATCTGTCGCCACAGGGGCAACGGGAAAGGGCGTCTCCCTCCGGTTTTTCTTTTCCAGCCCCTTGACGGCGCTCCAGGGGTCAGCCTCTCCGCCTTTTTTACCTTCTACCAGGTTGCCGGCGGAATGCATCTCGGTGGTCTTTGTCGCTGAAAAGATGTCCGTTGCCTTGATGTAGTTCCCGACGTAATTCACCCTGGCCGGATCCTCTGAGGTGTAGCCCCTTCCGCCCTGGTAGATCACGTTGTTGCGGAAATCAAAGAGGATCGATCCTTCACCATAGGTGCCGGGCCGCGGAGAGCGGCTTCGATGGTGGGCGTAGAGGTTGTGGTGGAAGCTGATGTTGCCGTTGGTCCGGACGAGAGAGCCGTAGCCATGTGGGCCCTTTTTATGGAAGCTGTCGTTCAGGCTCTCGCTGATGATGCACCACTGCACCGTGACGTTCGAGATGCCGGCCCCGGATACCGAGAGGGTCTCATCGATGGACCAGCTCGCCGAGCAATGATCGATGATCACGTCGCGGCTGCCGGCGGAAACCGAGATGGAATCGAGCTCGCTTTTCATGGTGTCGCCGGGGCGCACCCGGAGATAGCGGACGACTACATCGTGGGTGACGATCTTCAGTCCGTAGTTCTTGAGGCAGATTCCACCTCCCGGGGCCGTCTGCCCGGCGATGGTGACAAATGGCTTCGAGAGCACGAGGGCGCTCTTCAGCTCGATGGTGCCGGCCACATCGAAAACGATGATCCTCGGTCCCTCGGCCTCGCAGGCCTCTCGCAGGCTCCCCGCGATGACCTGCTTTCCGCCTCTCTTGTAGTCCTCCAGGGTCCTGACAACAAAGACCTTGCCGCCGCGCCCTCCCCTTGAGCCGGCCCCAAATCCTTCGGCCCCCGGGAACGCCGGCAGGTCAGCTCCGTGGGCGAGGGAGCAGAGCAGGAGCTGGAGCGCGAGGCCAGGCAGCGCTGTTCTGACGAGAGGTTTTATTTTCATGTGGGCTCCGTCCTTGGTCTGCGCGGAGGTTGCCGATAACCGGTCCGTTGTACCCCGAGCAAACGGATGGGTCAACCGGTGCCGGAATGGTTCGCTTGGGGTTTGTCCGGGCTCCCCGGTCTGGGTTAAGATACTCGTTCATTCGTCCCGCGAGAGACGAGTGTTTTAATGAGTCTGATTTATTTTGCTCCGAATTTTCCCACGGCCCCGGCCGCTGAGGCGGGCGCGGCGTTTTCCTGGAGATGAACATCGTGATGCTTAAACTACGCACGGCGCTTTTCGCCTCGTTGATCCTGGTCTTTGTTGCAAGCCTGGCCTCTCCCGCTTTTGTCGCGGCGGCCGACAAGACGGTGGTCTTTGTCGCTGGCCGGGACAGCCATGGTTTCGGTTCGCATGAGCATGGAGGTGGCTGCCGCTATCTCGCGGACACTCTCGAGAAGGGTCTGCCCGGAATCAAGACGAAGGTCCACGCGGGGGGCTGGCCGAAGGACACCTCGATTTTCGATGGGGCCTCCGCAGTTGTTCTCTACATGGATGGGGGCGGAAGACACCCGGTCAATCGACATCTCGAAGAGGTGGACAAGCTTATGAAGAAAGGCATCGGGCTGGCCTGTATCCACTACGCCGTGGAGGTTCCCAAGGGCAAGCCCGGGAATTATTTCCTCGAATGGATCGGAGGCTATTTCGAGACCCATTGGTCGGTGAATCCTCACTGGGTTGCTGATTTCAAAAAGTTGCCTACCCATCCGATCACCAGTGGCGTGAAGCCCTTCAAGATCAACGATGAGTGGTATTTCCACATGCGCTTTCGGGACAAGCTGGAGGGGGTGACTCCCATTCTCAGCGCCGTGGCGCCCGAGAGCACCATGCGTCGCCGCAACGGCGGCCACAGCGGCAACCCCGCCGTTCGCGCCTCGGTGGCGAAGGGCGATCTCCAGCATGTCGCCTGGGCGCGTGAACGCCCCGATGGCGGACGTGGCTTCGGCTTCACCGGCGGCCACGTTCACTGGAATTGGGGCGATGAGAATTTCCGTAAGCTGGTTCTTAACGCGATCGCCTGGGTAGCCAAGGCGGATGTTCCTGCTGGGGGGGTTTCCTCTTCCAAGCCGAGCAAGGATGACCTGGTCGCGGCGATCAAGGGCAAGAAGGTCAGCAAGAAGGCCGGCAAGCTGACCCCACCGAAGCCAGGCGTCAAGCCTGTGTTCAAGAGCAAGGTGGTGACCTCGCTGACCCCGGGCTGCTCGGTGAATGTCGATGTCGATATCCGGGGCGCGAAGGAGCTCTATCTCGTAGCTTCCGATGGGGGCAATGGCTATAGCTGTGACTGGGCGGATTGGGGGGAGCCTCGCCTGGTCGGCCCCAAGGGCGAAAAGAAGCTCACGGAGCTGAAGTGGACCGCGGCGTCCTCGGGCTTCAACAACGTAAGGATCAATAAAAATTGCGGTGGAGACGACCTGCGCATCGGTGATAAGGATATTCCATACGGTCTCGGCACCCATGCCCCCTCGGTCATCTCCTACAAGATTCCCCCGGGCTACGAACGCTTCAAGGCCCAGGCCGGCCTCGACAATGGAGGCACCGAACAGGGAGCCTGCGGCAACGCCAGCTCGGTCCAGTTCCTGGTCTACACCGGGAACCCCGGCTCGTCCGTGCTGACCTCGATCGGCGGCGGCGGCGGTGGGGGAGGCGGAGGTGACAGCCGTGAACCCGGCGACGCCCTCGCGGGCCTCGATGTGCACGCCGACCTCGATGCGACCCTCTTCGCGTCTGAGCCGGCCATTGTCAGCCCGACCAACCTGGATATCGATCATCGAGGCAGGGTCTGGATCTGCGAGGTGGTCAACTACCGGCGCAACAACGGCCGTCGTCCCGAGGGCGACCGGATCGTCATTCTCGAGGATACCGACGGTGATGGTGTCAGCGACAAGTCCAAGGTCTTCTACCAGGGCCGTGATATCGA
>DCKY01000099.1 GCA_002320775.1 Planctomycetes bacterium UBA1662 | reverse complement strand
CCAAAAGGTGAAGACGTGTTCCTGCCCCGCGGTCCGGAAATGTTTCCGCGTTTCCCCGGCAATTCTGTCTATTTCCTGGTCGTCTCTCATCTGGACAGTTTCCGCATTGTAAGCGTTTCTGCGCAAAGGATACCAAGAAGGTCCAAGCAGGCACACCGGCGAGCCGGCGGGGGCCGGTTTTTTCTGCCTGTGGGCCGCCGGGCGGCTGTTTTAAGGGAACTTCAATCGACCGGGAATGATGTCAGTCCGCGGCGGTTCGACGCCCTTCTTTTCCTGCTGTATTCTTCATCGGGTACTGAAACGAGGAGAAATACCGTGAAAAACAATCCGCAGGAACGTTGGGGGACGGACCAGCACGCCTCGGATGAATGTCATTCTCATGCGGATGCAGTGGACTTCATGATCACCATGATCGGGGCCACGATCTGTTCGAGCGGACAGGACTACAATGCCGCCCTCGAGCGCATCTTTCCGCAGCTGCAGGCCCTTGGACAGATGGTCGATGCAAGGAATCTGGACGAGGTCAGCGACTGTCTGCGCGCGACCTGCATGCCCGGCTAGGCCGCCTTCAGGGACCGCCCCGCTCAAAGCAGCCGGCCGTACTCATCTTGCAGGCCAGTTGGCGGGTAGCCCTGGCGAGCTCATCCTCTAGCAGTCCGGTTACACCCGGGGGGGCCAGAAGAACCATCTCATGGAAGGCTCTCGGCAGCACGATGTCGCTTCCTATGCGCCCGGCGGCGTAGCTGCTTCCCAGCTGTTCGAGCCGATCTCTGAACCTATTGTAATCGCGTGTATGCTGGCCGCCTCGCGGCGCCCTGTTGTAGATGTAGACGAGCACGGTCGAACTCTTCGCAAGCTCGTCCAGGAGCGGGAGGTTTTCTTCCCAGGAGGCGAGGAAATCATAGGGGTCGACGAGAACAAGCTCCGCTTCGGATTCCTTCAGCGACTCTTCCCCGGATGAAATCGACAGGGTCTTCGTGCCGGGGACCGCGCTCCATCTGCCTAACCTGTCGGGGTCGGAGTCGAAGACCCTGAGCTCAACCTGGAGCTCTCGTTCCAGCAGGCCCTGCCGGATAAGCGAGCCCGTGCTGGCGAGCCTTCCTTTTTCAAGCCAGGCGCGCTGAGAGTCAATGAAGCGGCAATTTCCAAGTTCATCCAGTCTTCGGGCTGTGGTCTCGAGCAGCGGATAGTCGGGGGCTCCGCACCAGGGGTCGAGACAGGTCACACGTTGCTGTGATGCTTCCAGAGGCAAGAGCGAGGTGACGATCCGGGCCCAGGTTCCTTTGAGGATGTCGCCCCAATTTCCCGGCTCATAGAGCAGCCCCAGCCCGGCGTTTTCTTCCGCTGTGGAGACACGCCAGGACCAGCTGTCTTTCTTGTCGCGATCAGGCGCCTGCTCATTGCTGTCGGCCAACTCCTCGTCTCCTTTCGAACAAGGGCGATTTGTTTTAACTCCCGGATGGGCTAAACTGCCATTTGAAGGGGTCAGTTTCTATTGCTCAAGGGTGTCGGTAGAATGACAGCTTACTCTACAATAGCCGCGGGACGTCTGAATATTGTCCATCGCGGCTGGACGGTCTTTCTGGCCGCGTTGCTGTCGGCGGCGGGGCTTTACGGGGATCCCGGCAGGCCCGGGGAACTCCGGGCTGGAGCCGCGGTTGTCGACATCACGCCGCCGCCCGGGCTGCCGCTCTGGGGTTATGGAGGGCGGCGGGATCTTCCCTGCAAGGAGGCTCGCGACAACCTGGAGGTCTCGGTTCTTGTGCTGGAATTCAATGGCGGCGGTTCGCTCCCCGGCATTCGTCGTTCGAAGAACAGGCTGGCGCTCATCGGTATGGATATGGGCCGGGCTCCAGGTCGTTCCACGATGAAGAAGATCCGTGAGGTCTTGCTTGAAAAGGCAGGAATCGGGAACCTCTTCCTCGTCGCATCTCATACCCATCATGGTCCCTGCATGGAGCTTGAGAAGACCGGTTTAACGGCCGCCTACATCAACACGCTGGTTGACAAGATCGCGGCCGCCTCCGTCTCGGCTGTGAAATCCTTGAGGCCCGCGAAGATGGGCCTGGCCAGCCGGCAGGTGGACCTCAACCGTAACCGCCATGACCGGCGTGTCGGCGCGCCGGTGGACAGGACTCTCTCGGTTGTCAGGGTAGTAGCCCTGGATGACTCTTCGATCGCCACCGTGGTGAATTACGCCGCCCATCCAACGACCCTGCCGGCCATCATGATGAAGTACTCAGCGGACTACCCCGGGATATTAAAAGACCTGGTGGAGAAGGCGCTTGGCGGGGTCTGCGTTTTCCTCCAGGGAGCGGCCGGGGATCTCTCGGTGAAGCTGGCTGGGCAGGGGACCAGGGCCTACGCGGCGGAGCTCGCAAAGCAGGTCGTTTCCCTCGCTGAAACCGTGAAGCCGGCGGTGCCTGCGCAGCCCGGTCTTTCGATACGCACCGAGGAACTGAGCTTTCCGAAGTTGCGTGTAGATCTTACCCACCGGCTGACCTACCTGAAGTATTGCGTGGCTTTTTTCAAGGACCTGGTCGATGCCTACATCGAGGAGTATTCGGAGGGGGTTCGCCCTGTGCTGACCGTGGCGGTTATCAACAGCGAGTTGGCGGTGGTCGGAGTGTCGGGGGAGGTTTTTTGCGGCCACGCCCTGGATTTGAGGAAGCGGGCAGGTTTCAGATCCTTGCTCTTCCTGGGTTACTGCAATGGCTACCACCAGTACTTTCCGACAAGAGAGGCCGTCAGGAAGGGTGGGTATGGAGCGGATCCGCTGGTTTCTCCGGTGGAGATCGGAGCCGGGGAGAGCATAATGGAGCGGGCGTTGTTTCATTTGCGTCAGTTGCGAGGAAAGCGGAAGTAGATGATCGAAGAATTTTCCCTGGTCGATATTGAGGCGATTCACGAACGGGAAGACGCGACCCTTGCGCCCTACGCTATGCGCAGCAGCCAGAGCCGCGGTCGACGGCACCCGGAACCGAATTCTCCCTCCCGGACTGTTTTTCAGCGCGATCGGGACAGGATCATTCACTCGACGGCCTTTCGCCGGCTTGAATACAAGACCCAGGTCTTTGTCAACCATGAGGGCGATCACTACCGTACCCGTCTGACTCATACCCTCGAGGTCGCGCAGGTCGCGCGTTCGATCGCCCGCGCCCTGGGGCTGAACGAGGATCTCTGCGAGGCGATCTCGCTCTCTCACGATCTTGGCCATCCTCCCTTCGGTCACGCCGGCGAAGATGCTCTCGATGAGCTGATGGCTGATCACGGCGGGTTTAACCACAATGCTCACACGCTGCGGGTCGTTGATGTGCTGGAGAAACGCTACAGCGAATTCGAGGGCCTCAATCTTTGCTGGGAGATTCGGGAAGCGATCATCAAGCACGGCGACCATTTTTCCGAGACCCTTGCCGGGGATTTTGAGCCTGGCCTGCAGCCGCCGCTCGAGGCTCAGCTTTCCGACCTGGCTGACTCACTGGCCTATTCCAGTCACGATATAGATGACGGCCTGCGCGCGAAGTTCATCACTTTTGAAGACCTGAGGCAGACCAGCCTCTGGGGCGAGGCGGAGGAGGATGTGCTGGGACAGCTCGGAACCAATCTCGATGAGAAGACCCTGGCCGCGCGGACGGTCTCCTGCCTGATCGATCTGCAGATCCAGGATCTTGTCGAGACGACTCTCCAGCGCTTGAAGGAGAACGGTATCTCGTCTGTGGAAGATGTACGGTCTCACCAGGCGCTCCTTGCGGGGCTCTCTCCGGAAATGGCCGCAAGACGGGCCGAGCTCAAAGAGTTTCTCTACAGCAAGGTCTATCGGCACTACCGGACGATGAAGATGCAGGAGAAGGCGAAGCGCTTTATCCGCGAGATTTTTACTGAATACGCCAGGGATCCAAGGCAGCTCCCGCCGGATTACGCCAGGGAGGCTGGAGCTGAAGACCTCCACCAGGTGATCACCGATTATATTGCCGGCATGACAGATCGTTTCTGCCAGGACGAATACAGGCGATTGTTTCATCCCTACGAGAGAATCTGAGAAATGACGGAAGCAGGCGCCAGCTCAGGCGGTTTCGCAGTCGTGCTGGCCGCCGCCGGTTCCGGTACCCGTTTTGAATCCGGAGAGAATTCCGGACGTAAGCAGTTCATGGAGTTGGGAGGCCGCCCGCTGATCACCTATTCCCTTGATGCCTTCGCCTCCATTTCCGAGGTTCGAGTGGTCTGTGTTGTTGCGCCGGCCGAGGAACTCGAGGCTGTTGGGGAGTTGGTGAGGAGCTGGAGCAAGGGGTGCCCGCGTGCGGCTGGAGAGGACCTGGACCTCTCTCTTGTACCCGGGGGGCAGAGCCGGCAGGAATCGGTGAGACTGGGGGTCGAGGCGATCGGCGAGACCTGCGAGTGGATTCTCGTCCACGATGCCGCTCGTCCGCTGATCGAGCCCGGGGATGTCAGGCGGCTTATGGTCGCTGTCAGCGAGCATGGCGCAGCAGCCCTGGGCTATCCCGCGACAGACAGCGTCAAGCGGGAGGAGGCAGGGATGAGCGAGCAAGGTCTCGACCGTTCTCGCACGTGGTCTGTCCAGACTCCGCAGGGGGCGACCGCCGAGAATTTCAGGGAGGCTTATTCGCTGGCGGTTGAGGGGGAGGAGTACACTGATGAACTGGCTCTGCTGGAGGCCGCCGGCATCCCGGCCAGGCTGGTGGAGGGCAGCCGTGAGAATATCAAGGTCACGCTTCCGGGAGATGAAGAACTCGCCCGCTTTTTTCTCGCGCGCCGGGATGGGGCTGGCGGGGATGATTGAGCCGGAGCGGAGGCGATCTCAAATTGTCGTGTCCGATGGGGTATAATTCCGCGCTATGTTTCGAATAGGTTCAGGTTTCGACAACCATCGGCTGGTGGCCGGTCAACCTCTCTGGCTTGGCGGAGTCGAGCTCGACTCCGAGCTCGGCTGCGAGGCGCACAGCGATGGTGATGTTCTTCTCCATGCCCTGACCGACGCGCTGCTCGGCGCAGTCGGGGGCGGAGATATCGGGGAGCTTTTTCCAGATAGTGATCCCCAGTGGAAGGACCAGGCGAGCTCCCTCTTTGTTGAGGCTGCCCTCGAGCGTGTTCGTGAGGCGGGGTTTGTTGTGGTCAATGTCGATGCGACGATCTTTCTCGAGGCACTCAAGCTCTCTCCCTACAAGCAGGCGATCGCCGCTCGAATTCATGAGCTGCTTCAGCCTTTTGGAAAACTGGCTGAAAACGCGGTCAATGTGAAGGCCAAGACTATGGAGGGCTGCGATGCGGTCGGTGAGCTGAGAGCTGTGGCAGCCCAGGTGGCTGTGCTGGTCGAGAGCCGGGCCTGAAGGTTGCCTGAAACGGAAATGACGGTGAAACCTCTTTTGCAGAGGGTTTTTTCCATCTGGGGGCCGTAATTTCCGGCTTTTTCAGGCTTCTTGAAAGGCGGTTGTGGCGAAAGAAGCTTTCAAACGGATAGTTTTCTACTAAGTCCTTTAAAAATAAGAGTTTGTAAATAGTTTTTTTGTCTTGAAAGGAAGAAGGCCCTCTGTATAATCTCGCTCCCTTATTGTAAAGTTAAGCCGAAAAATAGGCTAGCGTAGCTCAACGGTAGAGTTCCGGTTTTGTAAACCGGGGGTTGTGGGTTCGATTCCCACCGCTAGCTCATGAAACGGTTGACCGCTTTCAGGTTTGTCTTTCAGGAAATATGGGATATTTTCCCGGTCCTGGGGGGCTATTGCTGGTGTGAGGGCAGGTGCCCGAGTGGCCAAAGGGAACGGACTGTAACTCCGTCGGCATACGCCTTCAGTGGTTCGAATCCACTCCTGCCCACCATATTTATTCTCCGCTGGGGGGAACCGGTAATCGTGAGAGCGGAGTTTAAAAAGTTTTGTTTTAGATGGATCCTAGGGAGCTTGAGCGGGTGTAGCTTAGTG
>DCKY01000266.1:6591-10072 GCA_002320775.1 Planctomycetes bacterium UBA1662 | reverse complement strand
CCGGCATCGTCGCCGCCGGCATCAACCGGCGCCGAAGGAGCGGGAGAAGGCCCATCTCCGCCGCGGCCCTTTGCGAAAGCTTCGTTAATCCGGAGAACCCGCCCGCCATGCTCCTCGCCATTGAGAGCATCGATGGCGGCATCGGCAGCCTCCGCATCCATCTCAACAAAACCGAACCCCCTGGGTCGACCAGTGGCACGATCGTTGATCAGATCTACCTTGTAGACCTCGCCATACGTGGCAAAAAGCTCGCGAACTTCCTCTTCACCCCAACTGAACGACAGATTACCTACATATATTCGCTTCATAGCTGAATCTCACCTCACCCGAAAAAGTCTATCCCTGCACAAACATTGAACTGACATTCATGAATACTTTGCAGGACGTAAAACTGAGGAAATCTGCTCAAGACCCGCTGGCCAGCACCCTGATTTCCTTATCTGTTTACTTAAAATACCCAAAAAATCCGGCTCCGGAGTCTAAACCAAAACCTCTACCCCCATCGTCACAAATCCCACAGAGCCAGGAAAATAAGCTGCTGAAAACCGCCTGAATTCCACATCTCCTATTCGCTACGTATAGATCTACTTCGCTTTAAAACCTACAAACAAAGCAGTTAGCGATTTCCCGCAATTTGTCCCGCAAAGCAGGAATCAGCCTACATCAGGGGAAAATAAACTTTTCCTGCTGGAGGAAAAAATCAACGGTTGAAGAGAAAAGCGGGGCTATTGGCAAGCGCCCAGGCAATATCCTGAACCCCGCCCAGGCGGATCTTCTGCTGAAAATCCTTATCGCCCTTGAGATATTCCGTCATCAGGCGATGACGTTGATCAAGAGTCCGCTTCTCTGCGGAAATCTTTAGAATCTTGGCCAGGTCGTCAGGCAGCGAGGGGAGCCTGATCGGCCGAGGTGAATTGGTAACCGCGATCCTGAAGTTCCCGATAGTGTGCATCCCGCCGAAATCCTGGGCGAGAGTTATCTTCAGCAGGGTCCCGCCCGCCATGCCAAGCTCGGCCTTGGTTTCGTAGACGGCGGTCTGGGTCCGACCAACCTGGGGCGAAATGGCCCAACCCTTTTTATCATCTGATTTTCCATCAATCGTGAGCCCGGCCGAAAAGTCCTTCTGGGTGAAGCTCTGGCTTGCCTTGTGAAGACCAACCGCCGCGAACTTGACCGCGGGAGCCTCCGCGGGCGCGGCGGCAGCCTTGGGCGCGGGAGCCTGCTGGGCGGAAAGCCCGGGCAACAACTTCTCGACAGCGGCGGGGTCAGCGGCGACCGCCTCAACCTTGAGCTCAGAGAGAACAAAGTTGCCGTTGTTCTTGGTCCGTCCCGGACCATTTTTCGAGAGGCTCTTATGCGCCAGCGCCTCGAGGCGAAGACCCGTGATCTTCTCCAGGGGAGTCCAGGCCAGAACCTCGTAGGTGTCCTTGTCTGGATTCTTCCCGCTGGCGAGAACAGAACCGTCGGCCTGCGGAGTAAGCGTCGCCCCGCCTGAAGAATTCGCCGCCTTCACCTCGAGCGTATTCCACTCCGAGGTCGACTGGCTCTTCTCCCAGGCAAGAAAGCGCTTCTGCAATTCAGCATGGTCGGCAGGATTCAGGGCTTCGACATTCAACCCCAGTCTTGGGTTGAGACTCGGAGCGAGAGCATCGGCCTCCTCCTTGGTCGGCGGCCGCGAGAGAAAAGACAGGAACATTTCCTCGATAAGCTTGCGGTCGTCCTTCTCCGTGCTGGCAAGGGCGCTGAGCGTGTTGGTGGGGTCGCTGATCGCGCCGGCAAAGGTTGGTCCGTTAACAAGATTCAGCGCCTGGCCAAGGGACATGCCGCTGCTGCGCTCGCACTCGCAGGCGCTCTCTCGAGGCGGGCGGCCGAAGAGATCAAGGAAGTTGTCTCCCAGCTTCACTTCCGGCCCGGGCAGTTCAACCGCGCGGGAGCCGGGGCGTTGCCCAGGTAAGCGGGCAAGAGACCCTGAGGCTCGGTGGATCGCATCGAAGAGCGTTTCCGCCGGCAGCCGCCTGGCAAGAGAATGCGAAAAGTTAACGTTGTCATCCTCGTTCCACTTGCTGCTCTTTACGGAGTGCTGGTAGGTGCGCGAGGTCACGATAAGGTGCATGAGCTTGCGAGTGTCAAAACCCGAAGTGATGAAGTCCCTGGTGAGACGCTCAAGCAGCGCCGGATTCGAAGGCGGGTTGCTGGCCCGAATATCATCTACCGGATCGATAATGCCGATCCCGAAGAAATAGCTCCACAGACGATTGACGAAGCTGCGGGCGAAATAAGGGTTCTGCTCCGAGGTGATCCAATTGGAGACCAGCGCCCGGCGGGAGCCCTCTTTGCCCTGGGCTCCAGCATGCTGGTAGGGAAAGCCCGGAGGCGCCTGCACTCCATTAGGATACTTCACCTCCCCATCTTTCTTATCGAAGATGAGCTCCTCTGTACCTCCAGTGGCGGTAAAGCCCGCGTTCGGAAGGTTCTTGGCCCCCGGTGCGTTCTTGCGACCAACCTGGGCGAAATAGGCCGAGAGCTCCCAGTAATTCCGCTGGGTCCAACGCTCGAAAGGATGGTCATGGCACTTATTGCAGCTGAAGCGGATGCCCAGGAAAAGCTGGGTGGTGTTTTCCATGACGGCATCAGGAGAACGCAGAACCTTGTAATAAGAGGTTGGCGGGTTCTTGATGGTCGAGCCCTCGGAATTCAGGAAGCTGGCGACAAATTTATCGTAGGGCATATTGCTCGCCACAGCGCCCCGGATCCAGGAATGCAAAGACTGCGCGCCCTGTCCTCCCAGCCACTTCTTGTTAACCTGGAGAAGATCGGCCCATTTATTGGTCCAGAAATCCACGAATTCAGGCGTGCCGACCAGGCGATTGACCAGCTCCGCACGTTTTACCTTCGGCTCCCGCTGATCGACCAGGAAGGTCCGGATCGTCTTCACATCAGGAATCGTTCCAGTGAGGTCCAGGTACACCCGGCGCATGAACTCCGCGTCCGTCGCCAGCTCGCTGGGCAGGCTCTTGACCTTGCGAAGCTTCTCGTAAACATGGGTGTCGATGTAGTTGAACTCCGGCACCTCGCCCCAGGCATAGCCGGTTCGATCGCCCATGACGAAGGTTGGCGCGGCCGCGTAGCGGCCCTCGTAGCGTACCAGCACAGCAAGCTCACCGCGGCGAACCGCCGTTACAATCCCGGCCTCATCGACGGTCGCGATATCCGTATCGCTGGAGCTCAGGAAGCTCTCGTGGGTCACGTCCCGAACGGCTCCGTCGCTGAAGGTCGCAAGCGCCACCATCTGCTGCTGCATTCCAGGCAGTCCCAGCGTCACCTCCTTGGGGTAGACCTCGATGCTCGCGACCCTGGGCGAATCAAGATCCATCGCAACACCGTCCCCGACCCAGGACTTGAATATAGAATAATAATTCGAGTCGGCCGTGGTGCGCACTCCGCCCACATGGGGAGAGGCGCCGGTGATCTTCATCAGGAA
>DCKY01000266.1:0-6208 GCA_002320775.1 Planctomycetes bacterium UBA1662 | reverse complement strand
AGCGCGATATGGTCGAAGAGAGGGTCGTAGCCCCGCAGAGAGAGCTTGAAGCCGTTCTTGCCATCTTTTGATCCATGGCAAACACCGCTATTGCAGCCCAGCCTGGAGAGGACCGGCATAACATCCTGAACGTAGCTGACCTTGACCCCGGCATCATCGCCGCCGAGGCCGTTGACCTTGATCGCCATCTCGGCGTTCTGGCCGCCAAGAGAGAAAACCAGCTTACCGGCGCCGTTCTTGAGTCCTGAGAGCTTTCCCCCGGCGGTAACCTTGACCAGCTCGAGCGAGCCCGACACCTTAACCAGGCGCGTCACATCTAGCTTGCCAAGCCCCTCGACATCCGCGGTGACCAACGCCTGCCTGTAGGCGTAGCGGCCCTCAAGGACAGCATCCCCCGGGAAAAGGCTCAACGCCGTCACCCTGGCTCCTTCAGGGAGACCGGCCGGATCGCCCTCGGCGCGCAGGACGCCAAGGCTGGCGACCAGCAGGAACGCGACCATCATTGACTGGCTGAAGCTCGTTCTTAATTCCATCATTATCAGTTCCCTGGTTTGTTATTCATGCGCTGTGGAATCATCCCGCCGTCTTGAGAGGCACGGGGATCAGCTCCTTGAGAATCTTTCCGGAGGCCGCGTCGACCAGCAGCACCTTGCCCTGGAACCCCGCCGCGGCGACTGTTTTTCCATCGTGAGCGAAGGCGCAGGTATAGACTCCGCCGGCGACCTTGAGCTCCCAGAGCTGCTTGGCATCGCCCTCCTGGTAGACACGCACCAGGCCCTCGCCCTCCTTGCTGCTGCCGACGACAATCCGGCCGCCATCGGCGCTGTATTCAATCGAGAAGATCCGGCCGGGCAGCTTAGCGAAGTTCTTGATGCGGTTGTAATCGTCACCGATCTTTCGGGCCTTCTGCCGGAACATCCTGTAGATCTTGGGTACCCCATCCGCCCCGCCGATAAGGAGCTCATCCTTGGCGGGGTGGCGGTCGATCGCCATCAAGCCGCCCTTGAGGGCCCCGGGGGTGATGCTGGTGATGTTGTCGATAAACTGCTGAGCGTCCACCTTCATCAACTTCATCGACCTGTCTCGACTGACCGAGATCAGGTGCGAAGAGTCCTTGGAGAAAACCGTGTCGAGCACCCAGTCGTTGTGCGCTCCGTTGAAAAAGACCTGCTTGCCGGTCTTGCTGTCAATCGCGCGCAGGGTGTTGTCGGCCGCCCCAAAGGAGACGAGCTTCCCATCATGGGACCACTTGACTCCATAGAGGGTGTCGTAGGTGCTGGGTACCGAGATCTTGAGCTTGCGGGTCTCCACGTTCCAGATCTGGATCTCCCCCCGCTGGGCCGGCAGGCCGCCGGAGACCGCCAGCAGCTTTCCATCCGGAGAAAAAGCCACCGCCTGGATCCGCTGGGAAATTCCAACAAGGCGCGCCTCGAGGGCGGACCCATCCGCCTTGTGCAGCAGGACCTCGTGATAACCGGAGACGGCCAGGTACTTCCCATCCGAAGAATAGTCAAGGGAGGTGATCACCGGCAGTCCCTGGTATTGCGGAGGATTCGACTGGCTGATGTTGTCCTTCGCCGACTCAGGGGTGTCATCCTTCGCCCCCTCGAGAATCCAGCGCTTGATCATGCCGACCTCCGGGCCGCTCAGGGGCTCTGCGTTCTTAGGCATCGATGGCCCCTTGTCGCCATCAGGAATGATCTCCTTATAGAGGAGGCTCGTCTCAGGCTTGCCCGGGACAATAACCTTTTCATCATCGTGGCTGGCGTTCAGCAGCTGCCCGTGGCCCAGCAGGTTGATCTTGCCGGAAGCCTTCGCGGGCTGGTGACAGCCGTGGCAGGCCTTGACCAGGATCGGTCGAACATCGTGGTAATAGCTTGCCGGCTTCACCACCGAAGCATCTTCGCAGACCCCCTCTGCGCAGCAGAGAGCCGATAAGATGAAAGTGCAGAGAGAAAAGGCTTTCCCGGCCGTCATGGTTGAAGCTCCATCGGTCAATTCAGTGAGGCTGATCAGGCAAAGAGGTCCAGAACCGGCTCTGCCTTTACCAGCTCACGCGGCTGATTGAGGTGGTTGTAAACCAGGGTCTGTGGGTTGATGCCCACCGCGTGGTAGATCGACGCCAGGAGCTCCCGGGGATGAACCGGGTTTTCCACTGGGGCAGAACCCGTCTCGTCGGATTTTCCGTAGACATAGCCCCGCTTGATGCCGCCACCGGCCACAATGGAGGTGAAGCAATAAGGCCAGTGGTCCCGGCCATTCGATGAGTTGTCATTGCCCGAGGTGGAAATTCCCATTTTCGGGCTGCGGCCGAATTCGCCGACCACGACCACCAGGGTCTCATCGAGCATACCCCTGTCATCGAGGTCACCGATCAGGCCCGCGACGCCAGGATCCAGCATCGGACCCGCGAGCTTCTTCATCCGGTCCGGCAGGCCCTTGTGAACGTCCCAGGAGTGGCGGTCGGAGTTGGCCACCTTGGGCCAGTTGATCTGAACAAAACGCGTGCCGGCCTCTACGAGGCGCCGCGCGAGGAGACAGCTCTGACCAAAGGTGGTGCGCCCGTAACGGTCGCGAATGATGTCCTTCTCCTCCTTGAGGTTGAAGGCGTTTCGGGCTCGGCCTGAAACCACCAGGCTCAGGGCCTTCCGCGTGTACTTGTCGAGGTCGTAATGTTCAACCGCCTTCTCGAGCGCGGGCATGCCGCCGTTGATGAGGTTGAGCAGTTTCTGGCGCCTGGACATTCTCATGCTGCTGAGCTCAGGCCGCAGGGCGAGGTCTCCGGCGTTGATCTTGTCCATCTTCGAGTTGTCGAGATCACCGCCCGGAGGATAGAGATAGAAGGGGTCGTAGGCCCGGCCGAGGAAGCCCGCTGTTCCGGCCTTGCCGATCACTCCGCTTTCCTGCAGCGGACGCGGCATCATGACAAAGGGCAACATCGGCACGCTCGGCGGCTTCAGCTTGGTGATGTTGGAGCCGACATTGGGGAAATCCTTGGGGGAAGGCGGCTCGAGCTGGCCCGAGGGGCTCACCTTGTCCGTCGTATAGCCCGTCAGCATCTGGTACATCGCGGCGGTGTGGTTGAAGAGCCCCACCGGGGTATAGCTCATCGAGCGGATGAAGGTAAACTTGTCGGTGACCTTGGCGATATTGGGGAGCAGCTCAGTGACCTCCATCCCGGGGGTCTTGCCCTTGATCTTTTTGAAGATACTCTGCACATCGGAGGCGCAGCCCTCCTTGGGGTCCCACAGGTCAAGATGACTCGGTCCGCCCTGGAGATAGATCAGGATCACGCTGCGCGCCTTGCCCCAGCCGGGGCCGCCCGCGCTGGTGTGCGGGTCCTCCGCCGAAGCCTGCTGCAATTCGAGCATCTGAGCGAGGCTCAGACCGATGAGAGAAGACCCGCCGACACGAAGCAGTTCACGCCGCGTAAGGCCGCCGTCACAGGTCACGCCACCTTGATCTCCTGGTAAGACCAGCATCTCTTATCCTCCTGGGGAAGTTTTCAAATTCAGTGGTGTATTCACGACGCCCGAGGGCTTAAGAGTCATCCATGAGACGTCGTCTGAGCAGCCGGAACTCCAAACGAATTCCCAGCTTCGATCAAATATCTTAGGCCCTATTAGAATACTCTTCAAAGCCCCGCTTCATCAAGGATTGAGCAAAAACTCTCCCCAGCCAGCCCCTGTCGCGAAAAAAGCCCGAAAACGGCCGCGCTGGGCTCTTTTTCCGTCTTCCCCACGACTACAGAGGTGCCTTGCGGAGCTCTGATTCACAACCGGCATAAAAATATCACCGGGCTACCTTTTCTGGGCTAAACTGCCGTTGAACAAAACACAGCCAGGGATATGAAAGGGACTCCAGCATGCCTGAAATGAAAACGGCCTCTCGACGCGGCTTCCTCAAAAGAAGCGCCGCCCTCCTCGGTATGCCGACAATTGTTTCCTCGGAGGTTTTCGGCAGCTCCCGCAGACCTGCCCCCAGCGAACGGATCACTGTCGGAGTGATCGGCTCGGGCAAGCGCGGACACACCCTGATGCGAGGCCTGAGAGGCTTTGGCGAGATCCAGTTTGTCGCTGTCGCCGAGGTTGAGGCCAACCGGCGCGACAGCGCCAGGAAGCTGGCCGAGGACCATCACTCAAAACAGAAGAACAAGGGCGGCCATAAAGGTGTTGAGACCTACGGAGACTTCCGGAAATTGCTCGCCCGCAAGGATATCGACGCGGTCGTGATCGCGACGCCCGACCACTGGCACGCGATCCCCGTGGTTGAGGCGGCGCGCGCCAAGAAAGACATCTACTGCGAGAAGCCTCTCTCGCTGACCATTCGCGAGGCCCGGGTCATGGCCGATACCGTAAAAAAAGAAGGTGTCATCTTCCAGACCGGCAGCCAGCAGCGCTCCGAATGCGGTGGACGATTTCACCGCGCCTGCGAGCTGGTGAGAAACGGACGGATCGGAGAGGTGAAGACTGTCCATGTCGGAGTCGGAGGGCCCTCGCGCGATTGCAACCTTCCGGAACAACCGACGCCAAAGGACGCGGACTGGAATATGTGGCTCGGGCCGGCCCCCCTGCGCGGCTACCACGAGGCGCTCTGTCCCAAGGGCGTCCACGGCCACTACCCCGCCTGGCGCAACTTCAAACCCTACTCCGGCGGAGGGATGACCGACTGGGGTGCTCACCACTTCGATATCGCCCAATGGGGGCTCGGCATGGATGAAAGCGGGCCCGTGGAGGTCCATGCTCCTGATGGAAAAGAATTCAAGCGGCTTACCTATCGCTACGCCAATGGAGTCGTCATGTACCACGGCGGCGCCAACGGGGTGCTCTTCACCGGCACCAAGGGCAAAATCGAGGTCAACCGTGGACACCTGCGCAGCGACCCGGGAGGCATCCTGAAAGAAAAAATCGGCGACGATGAGATCCGCCTCTACAAGACCGGACATCATATGCGCAATTGGGTCGAATGCATCCGAAGCCGGAAGGACCCGATCTGCACCGCGGAGATCGGCTGCCGCTCGGTAACGATCTGCCACCTGGGCAATCTCGCCTTGTGGAACAAGCGCTCACTTAAATGGGATCCGAAGGCCTACCGGTTCGTCGGAAATGACGAGGCCAACACCTGGCTCGACAGGGAGAGACGAGCGCCGTGGAAGCTGGAGGCCTGAGTCGGAGGAAGAGCTACTTTTCGGCCTTGCGGAAGACCGTCACCTCCATCGCATCGCGCTTACCCCACGGGAGATCGATCTCGAACCATTCCGTTTCGCTCTCGTGGAGCGAGCGGACCCTGTCAAGATAGTCCTTCATTCCCGCCGCGCCGATACCGACGTTGTCGGCCACCACCAGCGCGCCTTCGCTGAGACGGCCTTCGATCCCGGCGTAGCAAGGCCCGTAGTTGGCGTAGTTGCAGTCAAGAAAGAGAAAATCGACCTCCTCGCTGATCCCGCCAACAAGCTCCCTGGCATCGCCAACACGAACCTCGACCCGGGCCGCAAGCCCGGCCTTCTCGAAAGTTGCGCGAGCCTGGCGAGCCCTGTCCGCGTCGAGCTCTATGGTAATCAGCCGACCCTTATCAAGCCTCTCGAGCTCACGAGCGATCCACAGGCCTGAATAACCCAGGGCTGTGCCACACTCCACCACCACCGAGGGTTTCCGGCCGCGCACCAGCTCGGCAAGTCGGGCGCCTTTTTCCGGGCCGACCATGTAGACCGTCTGCTCACGGCAGATCCTGTCAAGTTCTTCAATCATCTCCGTCACCTTGTCGCCTCGAGGAGCCTTTGGAGCCGTAACAGGATCCGAAACGCCACCACCGGCTCCGTCGCAGCCGCCAAGCAGAAGGGCCAGGGAAAAAACGAGAAGCTCCCCGCTACACCAGGTGTTTTTCTTCATCAGCGGAACTCCCTGTCTGTCATGCCTCATGGTCGTCCAGAACGCTCGCTGAAGCAACCTCCGGAAAAGGCGCTCGGCTCTCAGGGCGAGATCCGACGGCGGTCGCGTGGAAAGAGAGTCGCCTGCTTGACATTCGCCAGCCCCAGCAGCTGCATTGTAAATCTCTCGAGGCCAAGGCCGAGGCCGCCATGCGGCGGCATCCCATGACGGAAGGCGCTTACGTAATAATCGTACTCTTGCGGATCGAGCCCCCGCTCTTTCATCTTCTCACACAGCAGGGCGTGGTCATGAATGCGCTGGCTGCCGGTGGTCACCTCGAG